>JABIQA010000203.1 GCA_018699155.1 Chromatiales bacterium | reverse complement strand
TATTACAGGAACCGCGCAAATCATACCTAACCCGGCTCAACCAATGCTGCAAGCCCATAGAACAGTAAAAAAGACTCTCGCAAAGTGTGCGTCTCTCACTTAAAAGCAGCCTGGTTGGTGGTCGCCGGAAGTAAGTCTATAATTGTTTCTCCAATAGCTCTAGAAGGTAAGCAAGCATGCCAACCCGCCAAGCTCTTGCATCACTCAGCCTCTATCGGCTTCCTGATATTAGCCGACGCAAACTGTTGCGCATTGGCTTTAATTCTATGCTGGCATTATCGGCCGGGCCGCTGCTCACTGCCTGCAACTCTTCAAATGGCAGTACGAAGGGGTCGGCGATGAGCAACATCAAAAATATCGGCCCCTTATCAGATGTACCTGATGCGAATGGCATCTTATTACCGGCCGGGTTTAGCAGTCGGATTGTTGCTAAAACAGATCAACCGGTGGTAACGGGGGGCAGCTACAATTGGCACGAACGCCCTGATGGAGGAGCTATTTATGCCACGCCTGAAGGTGGCTGGATTTACGTTTCCAACAGTGAACTTAGCAATGGGCGTGGTGGTGTTGGGGCGATCGAGTTCAATGCCAGTGGCGAAGTTATTGATGGCTATCAGCTGCTTTCTGGCACCAGCATGAACTGTGCCGGCGGGACGACGCCCTGGGACACCTGGTTATCCTGCGAAGAATATACGGATGGCATGGTCTGGGAATGTTTTCCCCTGGATCGGGGCGAGCGAGCGCCTGTGCGACGCGACGCGCTGGGTGTGTTTCAGCATGAGGCTGCAGCGGTTGATCCTGCCACCGGTATTGTTTACCTAACGGAAGATCGTACAGACGGTTGCCTATATCGTTTTATCCCCGACACTTTTGGCAGCCTTACAAATGGCAAATTACAGGCGGCTATTGTCGATAATACTGATGAAAATCAGATAGCCGGCGAAGGCAATGTCACCTGGGTAGATGTGGCCGACCGAACAGCAGCAACTGAGAGCACCCGTGCTCAAGCGCACGCTTTGGGTGCCGCTAAATTTGTCCGCGGTGAAGGTGCCTGGTTTCATGATGGGGTGCTGTATATCTCCACAACAGTTAACGCTGGCGACAAAGGGCAGGTTTGGGCCTTCCAGCCTGATCGATCCAGCAACTCCGGCGTAATTACGCAAATCTATAACCGCGTGGACCTTTTTAGCGAAGACGAATCACTGAATGGCGTAGACAATATAACAGTGTCATCAGGCGGGGATGTCATTGTGGCAGAAGACACCGACGATATGCAGATGCAAGCGCTAACGCCCGATGGGCAGCTAATTAAATTGCTGGAGGTCACCGGCCATTCAATTTTCGGCTTTGGGGGTGAACTGACGGGTCCGGTCTTTGATCCATCCGGCACCCGTTTGTATTTTAGTTCTCAGCGTGGAACGGGGGGTGACTTCACTGTCGCGGGGAAATTTATCGGTATTACTTACGAAGTAACCGGGCCGTTTGTAAGGTCATAAAGTTGCCTCTGAGCCATTTTATTTATTACTGCCAAACCAAGTCCATTCCGGCTTTAGACAATCAGCTAAAAGCACCAGCCTCCATCTTTCGCCCTTAGCTCAGTTGGATAGAGCATCGGTTTACGAAACCGAGGGCCTGGCGTTCGAATCGCTCCAGGCGCGCGAAATACAGAAAGGGCTTCCTTCACAAACATTCTAGCTAATCCTTGCCCCCGCACTACCCATGTCTGGGTTCAGCCGTCAGAATCCGATATAGTTGCTCTCGATGAAACGACTGATTGCAATAATGCTGCTGGCATCAACCGGCCTCACTGGGCTCGTCAACGCCTACGATGGGCCGATCATCGATATGCATGTGCATGCCTGGCCAAGCGGCGAAGACGGCGGTCCTGACGAACCCATGAATCAGCAGGCTATTAAAGCTGAGCTGGCAGAACTTAAAAAAAACAATGTGGTTCTCGCCGCCGTTAGCGGTCCACAGGATTTTTTAAGTGCATGGGCGGCTGAAAGTCCCGAAGGATTGTTACTCGGCCCTATCTTCCCGTGCATCGATGGCAAGAACCCAGTGTATTTCCGTCATGAGTGTTTTGCCGACGGTAAAAACTTCCCTGACATTGAATGGCTCGAAGCACAATATGCATCTGGCAACTACGCGATCATGGGTGAACTCTATAACCAGTACGCGGGGATCCCATTCGATGACCCGCGCATGGACCCATACTACGAATTAGCCGAACGGCTCGGCATTCCGGTGGCGTTTCACACACATTCGGGCCCACCACTCATCGCTCAGCAATGCTGCCCTGCTTTTCGACTGAGCAATGGCAGCCCGTTACTGCTTGAGAATGTTCTGGTTAAGTACCCAAAACTTCGGGTGCAGATCATGCACGCAAACCCGTTGGTGTACCCGGAGGTTTTTGATCTGCTGGTGCAGTTTCCAAAAGTGTATGTCGACATTAGCCCATGGCAAATGGCCTACACGCGTAAAAAGTTTCACCGCTTACTAAAGGAATACGCCGATGCCGGTATGACCGGGCGCATTATGTTTGGCAGCGATGGGGCAAACTACGAGAAGGCCATAGCGGCCTACACCTCCGCCGATTTCCTCACTGAGAAACAGATCGACGGTATTTTCTGCAAGAACGCTGAACGCTTCCTGCGAAAACAGGGCACCTGCGAAGCAGCCACAAAAAAATAATGAGCGCTTTGGGCTTACTCAGCTAACGGCATATTCGGAGGCTTGACCCAATCACCGGTCTCGCTCTGGTAAATAATGGTGATGAAGGTTTTGGCTTTCACAAAACCCATACCCCAATTGGCATTCAGTTCTTGCAATGGCTTAGCGGCTTTAATCTCGCGCAATGTCAGGCCCTGGTCGATCAGCTCCAACACATTGCTGCGCGAGGTGATCAGCATATCTCGCACCTCGATCAAGCGGGCGCGATCGGCCAATGGACCATGACCTGAGACAACAATTGTGTTGTTGCCAATCATATCAATCATGGTTTGTGTGGCTTCAATTTGCCCCTTTATACTGCCACCGCTGGCCACATCTATCAGCGGGTAACCGCCACTGATAAACGCATCCCCGGTGTGCAGCACATCAGCATTGCGAAAATAAAACACGGTATCGCCATCGGTGTGCGCCAGAGGCACATGCACCACATCAATCGTGTCATCGTTAAAATGAAAGGTCATGCTCTGGCTGTATGTAATAACCGGCAAGGCTTCGGGCGGACGTGCTGCCGAGCGCGCCTTAAACATCAGGTGAAACTGCTCTGTGGTTAAGCGCTCCCGCACATTGTCGTGAGCCACAATGACGATACCCTCCTTACCGAAGTTGGCGTTACCGCCAGTGTGGTCGCTGTGCCAGTGGGTATTGAACAAATACCGGATAGGCTCATCGGTAAGCTTGGCCACCGCGGTTAGAATCTGCGGCGTCATAGGCGCAAACTGATCGTCAATAATCAACGCGCCATCGTTACCCGCAGACACCAGCACATTGCCGGCCGGCTCCATCAGCATAAGTGTCAGATCGCCTCTGAGTGGCACGACTTCCAGCGGGCCCTCCATGCGTCGCCCCTGTGCAGAAAGGTTACTAACCAGCAGCACCGTCAACGCGGCTGCGCACACGAAAAATTCGGTTCGTCGTTCTAACATTGAAACACCTCTTCTTATTCGCCACTGAGCACCCACGTATTCATTAGGGCAGGACTGATTCTAGCGCAACTCGTCCGTATTGTTGGCACAGGTAAAAACCGCGCCGATGCCTTAACGTGGTTCGCTGCTTTAGTCGCCTCTCAATGACATGCTCAAAAGACAATCGCGCTTGTGTTCAGTGATATAGATAGCGCCTTCGACAGACCCACTAGAGCGGCAGGCAGTCTTAGCCTGCTTATTAGAGACGCTGCGTCGCCTAAACCAGAAGCACTGGCCCGTAGCAGCGAGTTAATGGCACCTTAAGCGCCCTAATCCATAGGAATAACGGCAAAACATGTAACATTTTTGTAACTCTCGCGAATTTCGACATCGCTTGCCGCAATGCAGACGAAGTCTTCATTGAAACAAGGGTAGGTTTTCTATTTTTTAGCTTTTTTATTACCACTTATATAACTGCCACCATAGAGGCAATAGAGTATGGCCCAATCAACCCAACAACTTTCCTCACTCGGGCAAGCCCTCTTGAAGGCACTATTTTATTTGGGTGTTTCTCTAATATCTATTTCAATTATTTTGCTGGTTGCTGACCTAATCGGCCTGATAAATATGAAGCAGCTGTTTCACTTAGAGGGGTCCCCTCTGAAAACTTACGCAAGAATAGCTGTGTCGGGATGCTTATTAGCATCTATTGGTTCTTTACAAACGACACTTTCCAATGAAGGTCACAACACGCCTTGATCAAGGCAAAACTACAAAGGAGTTAAATATGTTTCAACGTTCTGATTTATTCATCCTTCTGGCCGTTTCCATTTCGTTCGCTCTCTCAGCGTACCTATGGTTCTCAGGCCAGTATGAGGAAGGTTTATTCACCGCTTTGTGGGTGCCATCTATTCTTTGCTTTGGAATCTACTTCAAGCTAATGGGTTTAAGGAGTACAAAATGATTGATACATCATCACTTCTATTTACAGCCATGTTTGTATTCGGGCTAATGCTTATAGGTCTCGTACTAACAGCATTAGAATTTAAAGCCATGAACAGGGTTGAGAAAAAAGGCGAAAATAATGAGGCGCCTGAATCTCAAGCGGGCTATAAGCGACGGCATTCTGCAGAAATAATCACTGCTAGGCATGACGATACCGAAACGGCTAATCAAAAAGATAAGTCATCGCAATTACGGTCGGTAGGCGAACCCTAGACTGGCCAGACTGCAAACAGATGCGTCATCGGTATATGTTGAGGGAAACGCAGATAGAGATTTAAGACTCGTCTCCCTTGTTGCGCTATATATAAAAAGGGCTTTCCTTTACTGGGAAGCCCTTTTTATTACCGATGAGAGCACACAACTGATCAGTCGATGTTGATTCTGGCCTCTTTAGTTTTTACTTTGATGACACTTTCCAAATACGACCGTGCTTATCTTCGGTGATGTAGATAGATCCATCCGGGCCTTCTGCTAAGCCGGTCGGGCGATAAGCGGCTTTGCCCGGATTCTTCACCGGCGCCGGACCGACGAAATCGGCAATGAACACTTCCCAATCGCCAG
>JABIQA010000037.1 GCA_018699155.1 Chromatiales bacterium | reverse complement strand
TTAAGCCGACGCAGTATTAGTGGGATACTGAACCCTGCCAATGCTGCTGCCAGAAGATTGATAGCCAGTGCCGCAGCAATAATGATACCGACTTTCCAGCTCGCAAAAAACAGCATGGTCACCACTGCAACTACCGCAGCCCAGATTATTCCGTTCAGTACCGCTACGGAGAGTTCTTTTTTTAGCAGCCAGCGCTGATTGGAATCCTGCACGCGGCCTAATGCCATGCCGCGTATCATCAGTGTTAGCGTCTGGCTTCCTGCGATACCACCCATGCTGGCAACTACCGGCATCAGCACGGCAAGTACCACCACTTTCTCGATAGTTGGTTGAAATACGCTGACTACGGCTGCCGCTAGAAATCCAGTGGCGAGATTAGCTCCCAGCCAAACGGCACGGCGACGACTGCTGCTCACAACAGGAGCAAACATGTCATCATCTTCATCGAGGCCTGCCCGGCTCAGAATGTCATGGTCTGCGAGCTCCTGAATAACGTCGACAACATCATCGATAGTAATCTGCCCGAGTAGCACGCCGGCATCATCAACCACAGCAGCGGTAACCATATCCAGACCTGTAAATATCTTAGCGACCTCGGCTTCCGATGCGCTAACGTCAATGGCTTCGGCTTCCTTGTCAAGAATCTCCTTTACCTGAGTTTGCGGATTACTGGTGACGAGTTTAGATAGCAGTACGGTACCTTGATAACGATCTTTGGTGTCAACGACAAAGATACTATTGGTGTTATCGGGGAGTTCGCCCAGCGTGCGCAAGTAACGCAAGGCAACATCGACAGTTACTTCCGGTTGCACCGAGACAGCGTCCGGATTCATCAAGCCGCCGGCCGTGTCCTCGGGCCATGCCATCACTGATTTAAGGCGTTGCCGGTCGCGTATGCTTAGAGAATTGATGACCTCGTCAGTTATATCCTGCGGCAGATCTGCGACTAGATCTGCAAGGTCATCGAGCTCCATGCCTTCGGTAGCCGCAAGAACTTCTGCCGCGGTAATGCTTTCCAGAAGCCCGGTACGCACCTCATCGTTCAATTCAAGCAGGACGTCGCCTTCGTCGTCTGCATTGGTAAAATTCCAGACGACCTGCCGCTTCTCCGGTGGCAAAGATTCGATGAGCAGGGCAACTTCCGATGGGTGAAGTTCTGCAACAATCGCTGCGAGCTGCTCAGGAGCGCCGTCCTCAATAAGGCCGCTCAGCTGATCAAAGTCCGACTTGTTATCCTGTTTCATAGGTGTAATCCGCAAAAGCGATACCCGATACGGCTGCCTTGTTCTCGATATGACAGCATCTGCAGTTGGACCGGATAGTGATAAGGGTTTAGTGAGGAACGCGGAAAAGCACGAACCTTGAATTCGGGTTGATCAGCTGTCAGTGCTGGATGGTATTTTAAGCAACTCATTATGGCGACTAATAATATTTCGGTAATCTTTGCTTAGCGCCTTAGTAATTTCTTCTACAATGTACACTGACCGGTGTTGCCCCCCGGTGCAGCCGATAGCCACCGTCATATAGTTTCGATGTGCTTCGGCAAACTCTGGAATCCGGTGGCGCAGAAAATCGAGAATATCCTGCATCATAGTTCGGACTAACTCGTTGGGCTCCAGAAAGTCGAAAACCTCCTGATCTTTGCCATTCAGATGTCGCAGCGAAGGTTCCCAGTAGGGGTTCGGCAGACAGCGCACATCAAACACAAAGTCTGCATCGAACGGCACTCCGTGCTTGTAACCAAATGATTCGATCAGTAATGAGATTTCATCCTCTTCACGCCCACCAATGCGCTGGCTAATGAGGTCGCGGAGTTCATACACGCTGGTGTTGGTGGTATCGATAACCAGATCGCATGAGTTTGATACGGCACTGAGCAATTGACGCTCCCGCTCGATCGCATCGCCCATGCTCATACCCTCGCTGCGCAGAGGATGCTTGCGGCGTGTTTCCCTGTAGCGCTTTAGTAGAACATCCGTATCGGCATGAAGATAGATAACATCAGCGCTGATATTATTCTTTCGAAGGGAATAAAATAATTCGGGCAGAGCGTTAAGATCAGCCTCCTTATTGCGAGCATCAATGCCCAGGGCTAATTTCTCATAAGCCATGTCCGTGCTTTCTATTAACTGAGAAAGCATTGATCCAAGAAGGCTAACAGGAATATTGTCGATACAGTAAAAATCGAGATCTTCCAGCATGTTCAGGGCAACACTTTTGCCTGATCCTGATAGCCCGCTAACAATAAGTATGCGCATTTT
>JABIQA010000152.1 GCA_018699155.1 Chromatiales bacterium | reverse complement strand
GCATGGTGATTTCTGAGAGCTCGGCAACACTGCCTGAGGCAACCAGCGCCTCATTGACAGTAATGTAATCCGCAGGGTCTGTCAGCACGTCAACTGAGCCATCGTCGTTAGTGACTATATCCTCAGCACCGGCTTCCAACGCCACTTCCATAATGGCGTCTTCATCAATACCTGCGGGAAAGCTTATTAGGCCAACCATCTTAAACATGTAACCGACCGAGCCGTCGGCCCCGAGGTTACCGCCGTGCTTAGCAAAACCATGGCGCACTTCAGAAACAGTGCGATTGCGATTGTCTGTGAGGCATTTGACCATCACAGCAACCCCGCCAGGACCATAGCCCTCATAAGTCACTTCGAAGTAATCATCGCCATCGACATCGCCCGCCCCCTTCTTTAGGGCTTTTTCAATACGGTCTTTCGGCAAGCTCTGAGCTTTCCCCTTATCGATAGCTAATCGCAACCGAGGGTTAGACCCAATGTCAGGGCCACCCGAACGGGTAGCTACCGTGATTTCACGAATCAGTTTGGTAAACAACTTACTGCGCTTTTTATCCTGAGCACCCTTACGATGCTGAATATTAGCCCACTTACTATGACCCGCCATTCATCCACATCCATCACTATAGCAATTGGTCCGGGCGAAACCGCAGACGGTTCACGCACAAACAAAGGGTCGCACCCATAGGACCCGTCAGTCGCAACAGCCCGGGAACCCGGCCATTGCGCAATCGCATTCAACAACAAGCCCACATAATAAACCCTTATTCACGGGGCATACAGTCGAATTACTGGTCGATATGAAGGAAAATGTTGGTGGGGGTTTCGCGCGTGATTGATACCGTGCGAAACGCGATATTGCGACAGCCTGAAAGTTATGCGGACTGATCTGGCTAAAAGCTGTTCTTCTTGCGCCGCAGCAGCACGTGGATGTTCCCGCCAACAAGAAAACAGACCGACTGGGTCACTCCGCCGATACCCAGCTATCGCTGCCCAACGCAGCCCCATCCAAGGCGTACACCAAATAATATATATCAAACAATAATTTATATAATATAGTTAATGTATCGAATGATATTAATTTATCGTTGCTAGGAGCTAGAGCTAAGGCCGTTTGGCGGCATCAAGCTTTGATAAGCACGCCCGCACCAGCTTAAACAGCATCGATGCGTAACGCTTAGGGGGCAAAAATGGATTAGTGACCAGGGCTTTCGACAAGGCCCCAATGCCTTCCCCGACCCGGTTTTCTATGAGGTAACGCTCGCCCTGGCGAAAAGCATAATAGGCGCGGATATAGCTGGCGGTGAAACGCCCCTGAGCATCAATCAATGACTTGTGCTTCTGAAGCAACAGTCTGTCGCACTCTGCGCTCACATCTGCAATGCCCTTGTCGACCTCGATAAACAACTCAACGGCAGGTTCGGTCAGACACGCCAGCTTACCCTGCTGCAATACACGCAAATAAAAGTCTACGTCCTCGCCCCGAATGAGGTTGGTATCAAAAAGACCGACCTCATCCAGCAAGTCTCGACGGAAAATAAAGGTCGGTGTCCATATGGTAAAGCGGCCCAGCAAGAAATCGGGCAATACATCACCCTGATATTCCGGACGGGTTTCGCTGTGCTCGTTAACCCCGCCCTTCATATTTACTAATGCGCCGGTGTAGCCCGCAACCCAGTCAGGTCCAGCCGCATCCAGCTGTGATACCTGATTGGACAACTTGTGTGGCAGCCATTTGTCATCACTATCAAGAAAGGCAATAAATTCGCCACAAGCCTCTTCCATGCCAGTGTTACGGGCTCCGGCGGCATACCGATTGACGCTGTGTTTGAGATAGCGAACTCGCGGGTCGGAAAACCCGGCAACAATCGCTTCAGTATTATCGGTTGACGCGTCATCGACAATGATCAACTCGAAATCGACAAAGGTTTGCGCTAACACGCTGTTAACAGCACGCGGCAATAAGTCTCCGCGATTGTAGCTGGGAATAATGACACTGACCCGAGGCATGATGGACCTGCTCAGCCTTTCGCCGGCGACCGCCGCCCAGTCGGTGAGCTTTCAAAGCTCATCTGTGAGGCCCGCCCCGAACTCAGAAGCTCACGCCAGTTCAACGTCACAAACACGACAAATAGAGCAAACAAGGTCAGAACGATCTTCCGTACGTCGTTATGCGACCACTGCGCATAGCTAATAATCGTGATGTATGGCACAGCTCGAAGCAACTCCATAGAAACATGCTTCCAGAACAGGATCATCCTCACACCACTGATTTTTATCAACCAGTAACACTGCACAAACCAGAACACTGCACCTGAAATACCGAACAATGCAACGGCAAGGAACACGTCACCAAGAAGGCCGCCGATAACCAAAGAAAATAGGCGGGTTATAAATAGCACGCTATTAAAAACCAGCTTGTCTGCCTGCCGCTCAAGAACACTAAACACTTCAGAAATTGGCGAGGCAATGAAAGCCAGCATCAACCATGGACAGATCCAACGTAAGAATGTACCTGCGAAGTACCACTGATCGCCCAGAATGAAAGCCAGCAACTCGGGAGCAGCTATCGCAACCATAATCATCGGAGTAACGCTCAGCCGCAGCAGGCGATTAAAAATTGCCAACGTAAAGCGATCAAGTCGTGAACTTTGCGAGGCAACCTGTGCCAGCGGGAGATAAACCTGAGCTATAGCGCCACCCACAACCTGCAATGGCACTGACATCACCCGATTAGCGACGGAGTAAAGCCCGACCCACTGTGGGAGAAAAAACACACCAAGCAAGGCGATCGGCATTTCACGGGAAAAATTGTTTAGCGCACTAGCCGGCAGATCAAACTGCGGAAAGCGAATGTAGCGCTTAGCCAACACTAAGGAGCGATTTAGATCCAAAGCAGACCTAATACGCGGGCCATCAGCACGCAAGGTGCTAACCATAATAGTAAAGAAGCCCATAAACCGGGCCACATAGGGTCCTATCATCAAGCCGAACAAAGCACCCGGGAAAATCATCGCCAAGCCCAACTGCACGGTAGACAGTGCGCCGCTATCGGCGACACGCGCGTAACTGATCGCTGCAAAGTCATCCATACGCGACTTCCACAACCGCAGTGACGTAAACATGCCAACAGACCAGATACAAAAACTCGACCAAGGCAGCCACGGCGCCAATTGAGGCGAGCCTAAAAAGTCGGCAATCTGATGGCCCCAAATCCAGAATGCCAAGCCCAGGAGGACGCTTGAAATAGTGGTGGCAATGCAAGATACCAACAAAAGGTTCACGGCATCGCTTTCATCATCAGGCAGGATAATTGACGCCTCATAGCGCCAGGTTGCCACCGGGCCCAGCACAGCTATTAACATCGACAGCAAGGCGAATACGCCAAAATCTGACGGGGTGAACAACCTGGATAATATTGGAATGGCCGCAAAGGCGATAAGCCGTGACAGCACAGTGCCCGAAAGAATTGCAATAATGCCGCGACTGAAACGATCATCTCGTTCGAGCATTTGCCTTACTGGCATAACAAAAGTGCTATTAAGCCAGTTCAACCCAGCGCTCCGCTGAAAGCAACCCGCTGCATCCCACAAAAGATTGATTCACCGACAAAACTGCCCGCCACAACACCCAGGGCTGAGGAGTTGCTGCTCTCAAGCATGGCAGAGGTGCTTAACGGTGGGCAGTAGGCCATATTTAATAGACTTTAAAATG
>JABIQA010000096.1 GCA_018699155.1 Chromatiales bacterium | reverse complement strand
TCATGCCCAAACAGCTCGCTCTCCAGCAGGTTCTCTGGAATAGCGGCACAATTAATGGCGACAAAGCTCTCATCCACGCGATTGCTTAACGAATGCAAAGCCCGCGCCAACAACTCCTTACCGGTGCCGCTTTCACCCAAGAGCAATGTCGTGGCATTGGTTGGCGCAACTTTCTCAACCATGCGGCAAACTTCGAGCATCTTTGGACTGGCGGCAATAATGCCATCGAGCGGGGACGCACCTTCTCGTCGCAACAGCCGCTGATTCGCCTGTTCTAAGTCAAACATCTGATAAGCGCGCTGCACAATGAGATGCAAAATCTCATCATCGACAGGCTTCTGATAAAAGTCGTAAGCACCCAGGCCAACTGCACGCACAGCATTTTCCTGATCGCCATGACCGGTAACCACAATAACTTTAGTCTCTGGTCGCAACGCCAGAATCTCTTGCAAAGTAGCGAGGCCTTCGCTAACACCTTCAGGCTCGGGCGGCAAACCCAGATCCTGCAAAACCACGCCGGGTTCGTGCCGACGTAATTCGGCCAATGCAGACTCACGATCTTCAGCGATTAGCACTTCATAATCTTCGAAGCACCAGCGCAACTGGCTTTGTAACCCAGGATCATCTTCCACAATCAACAGATGCTTTTGTTTTTGCTCGCTACTGGCCAAACCTAACTCCTTTCGAACCTGCGTTATACAAATCGAGAATACTTAATATGAATATCATCCCACTTCCTTTATTGGCATACGAATCGTAATTCGTGTGCCAATACCCTGCTCCGATTCGACCTCAAAAGAGCCACCCGCCGCAAGTACAAATGAACGGGCCTGATACGCACCAATACCCATGCCCTGGCTGCCCTTCGTTGAATCAAAGGGACGAAATAAACGATCACGGATAAACGCCACATCCATACCACTGCCATTGTCCTCAACAACAATCTGCGCCTGTGCGGCAACGGTATCAACGGAAACCGTCACATGGCCATCATCAGCTGTGGCTTCCTGAGCATTGCGAATCATATGCGCCAACACCGAAGCCAAGCCTTCCTGATCGATTCTAATCTCGACTGAGCTGTCTTTATCTTTAAATCTCGGCACAGGACTGCGATCCTTACAACGGTCGACTGCATCGCGCACAATATCAGCAACTTTTACCGAACGGCGTGGACGGTCAGTTTTACCCGATTGCAATTGAGCCAGCAATTTGTTCATGCGCCCTACTGAGTTATCGATGGTGGCCATGGCATCTTCAAAGAATTCGGGATTGCCTTTGTGCTTTGTCGCATTTCGTACCATTAACGATTGCTGAGCAATTAGATTCTTCAGGTCATGCATCACAAATGCGGTTAGCCGGTTAAATGCTTCAAACTGTTTGGCTTCCGACAGTTGCTGATCAGCCAAATACTGCGCGAGATATGCGGCAACCTGACGACCCGAAGTACGCAATAAATCAATTTCTTCAAACCTAAGCCTGAACGATGAACTCGATTGAAACAGCACGACAAAACCAAGCAATGCTTCATTGCTAATTAATGGCACAATAAGCAATGCATCAGGAAACTGCTCCAGCCATTGCGGGCGATCGATACCCGGATACAAATCAGGCCGCCGGGTAAGTTCAGCGGTATCGAGAATCCAATTTCGCTCAGCCATAAAACGCACTGCAGGATCGCTGGCATCAATACTGATGTCGCTCCAGCCCTCGGTATTCCAACCCGCCACACAGTGAAAAGGCTCGCCGCTATTGCGACGCAGCCAAAGCACGCCGGCGGGGCTGGACACAATCTGCGCGATACTCTGCACCGCTCGTTCAGGCAGCGGCATATCTTCGATAGGCTGAGCCAGTGTATCAATAAGCCGCAGCCACTCCTCGCGATAATCATAGCGGAACGGCAAAAAGTGCTTACTAATAAACACACGCAATTGCGCACGCAAACGCTCCGAAAAGAGCAGCAAAAAAAGCACAGAAAAAGAAGCCAGGGCAAATATCGATCCCGAGTACGCCGCAGTGTTCGAACTGAAGCTATGAAACACGGGAATAAGCACCAGAATTAGCACCAACTGCGCGCCCACAGCCATCAACTTCGATGCATAGGCCCTTGCGCGCGGTGATATAAAGGCAGCCAGCGACCACTGCGGGTTCCTGCGCCACGCCGCCACCACCAATGCGAGAGCGACGATCATGCTGACCACACGCAACAACATTAACCAGGGTGGCACCTGCAGTGACAACAGCGACACGGTAGTCATAACAGCTTGCGAACCCACTACCAGAACTGCTGCAAGACAAATCAGTTTTAACGACGACTCTCTATCAATTGTGGCCTCGCCGAAAAACTGAGCTGCCAAAGCCAGCGCCAACAAGTCCAGTATCAACAATGCGACAAGATAGACATCGGCATCCGGGAACACCCGTGCAACCTCCTGCAGAGGAAACAGTGTGGCCACGCACGCCAGCAATACCAGCGCCCAGATCCACCGTGCTCCCTGTCGCACCTGCTCGGGCATTGACTGCAAATAAGGTCCACGCAGCAGTCGTTCGATCAGCAAATACCAAGTAAAGAGCAATAACAGCTCCACCAGCATGGACAACCCACCGATGCTGCTCCCGGTAGGAATCAATAGATAGCTGATGCTCCACACAGCAACAGCCGCCATAACGCCAGCAATTCGCCAGCGTAGAATGCGTCCACCGCCCGCCAACAACGAGTAGCCGCCCAGCAGCAGTCCGGCCGCGGCAGCCAAAATATACAGGTAGGTCAAAGCCAACATGGTTTGCGCTCACCCCAACAACAACCCATCCATTTTGTCATATGAGACAGGAAGTTATAAGGTTTTTTAAAACAAAGCGGCGACTGCCTCGATGAATTCGGCAGCTGAGGAAGAAAAGCTGAGCCGAATCACCAACCATTATCGGTTGACACCACTGGGGGGCTCGAGTACATTCTCGCCTCGGTCGCGCGGGGCTATAGCTCAGCTGGGAGAGCGCTTGCATGGCATGCAAGAGGTCGGCGGTTCGATCCCGCCTAGCTCCACCACACCGAAAACTGCGTCCCCATCGTCTAGCGGTTAGGACTTCGCCCTTTCACGGCG
>JABIQA010000068.1 GCA_018699155.1 Chromatiales bacterium | reverse complement strand
TGCAAAACCACGGTTAAGCAGCGCTACATTGAGTTTGCCTTGCCTTAAGTAGATGTTATTAAGCTCGGTAATTTCCAGTTCACCGCGCGCCGATGGTTTGATCTCGCGCGCGTAGTCAACCACATTGCTGTCGTAAAAATACAAACCAGTAACAGCCCAGTTGGATTTAGGCTTTGCGGGTTTCTCTTCGATGCTTAAGGCTTTGCCATTTTTATCGAAATCGACGACACCGAAGGCTTTGGCATCAGACACCTGATAGGCAAATATGCTTGCACCTTCTGTTTCGCTGAGTGCTTGTTGCAATAAGTCGCTGAATCCACCGCCATAAAAAATATTATCACCAAGCACCAGTGCACAGGCATCATTACCGATGAAGTCAGCGCCGATTAGAAAAGCCTGCGCCAAGCCTTCGGGGTTTGGCTGGATAGCGAATTCCAGGTTAATTCCCCATTTACTGCCGTCACCAAGGAGCCTGCGGAACTGTTCGTTGTCATGCGGAGTGGTAATAATGAGGATATCGCGAATACCGGCCAGCATGAGCGTGGATAGCGGGTAGTAGATCATTGGCTTGTCATAAACCGGGAGCAACTGCTTGCTGACGCTGTGAGTTGCTGGGTAAAGGCGTGTGCCTGAACCGCCTGCGAGTATGATCCCTTTCGACATGTTGTATTCCCTCTAGTGTTCCGCGTTGGTGCCAAGACGGCCGAGTTGGTAGCTGCCATCTAAAATAGCCTGCCACCAATCGCGATTCTGCAAGTACCAGTCGACGGTTTTCTTCAAGCCACTTTCAAAAGTTTCCTGTGGTTCCCATCCGAGTTCGCGTTTGATTTTGCTGGCATCAATCGCATAGCGCAAATCATGGCCGGGCCGATCTTTAACGTAGGTAATAAGATTGGTGTGAGGCGCATTATCGGGCGCAAGTTCATCCATGATGGTACACAGAGCATGCACAACATCGATATTCTTCCGCTCGCAGTTGCCACCTACGGTGTAGGTTTCTCCAACCTTACCAGTGAGCAATACGGCTTCCAATGCGCGGGCATGGTCATCAACATACAGCCAGTCGCGAACGTTGATACCTTCGCCATATACCGGCAATGGTTCACCTGCCAGTGCCTTCAGAACCATGAGCGGAATGAGTTTTTCAGGGAACTGGCATGGTCCGTAGTTATTTGAGCAGTTGGTAATGACCACCGGCAGACCATAAGTCTCATGCCATGCGCGGACCAGATGATCAGAACCTGCTTTGCTGGCCGAGTAGGGAGAATTAGGGCTGTACGGGGTGGTTTCAGTGAATTGGCCGCTAGCGCCTAAGGAGCCGAACACTTCATCAGTGGAGATATGCAGAAAACGGAAGGATGCTTTGCCTGTGGCATCCAGCGTACCCCAGTGCTTAAGTGCACCCTGCAACATGCGAAAGGTGCCCACCAGGTTGGTTTGTACAAAGTCATCTGGGGCATCAATCGAGCGGTCAACATGCGACTCGGCAGCCAGGTGCATAACCGCATCGGGCCGATGAGTTTCGAAGGCTTGAGTTACCGCATCGGCATCGCAGATGTCAGATTCTATTAGTGTATGCCGCGGATTGGTTTCGCCACCGAGCAGTGATGCCGGGTTAGCGGCGTAAGTCATTTTGTCGAAATTGATGATTTCAACATTGCTGTTAGCCAGAAGGTGCCGGACTAATGCAGATCCGATGAAGCCCATACCGCCGGTAATAAGTATTTTCAAAAGCCTGTCCCTACCTTACAGATTGCTTGTTACTGGTCTATTGCTGGTTTATTTACGGGGAGTAACTGAACGGATTGTCCAGTTGTTCCAGAGTGGGGTGAGTTTTATCTTTATCCGAGAGTAGCACCTCAATACCTGTTACCGGCCAGTCTATGCCCAATGCTGGGTCATCCCAGGCGACACCGCCATCGCACTCGGCAGAGTAGCCAGCATTCACTTTGTATTGCACTTCGGTATTGTCTTCCAACGTGCAAAAGCCGTGAGCAAAGCCTTCGGGAACCAATAGCATTTGCATCGTTATGGCATTCAGCATGAACGTCACTGCATGACCGTAGGTGGGGGAACCTGCGCGGATGTCTACGGCCACATCCAGAATACTGCCGCGCGTGCAATGCACCAGTTTGGTCTGGGCAAATGGCGGTGCCTGAAAGTGCAGGCCGCGTAATGTGCCTTTGGGCACCGAAAGTGAGTGGTTGTCCTGCACAAAATCAATCTCGATGCCGAGCTTAGCGAAGACCTTTCGGTTATAGCTTTCAACAAAAAAACCTCTGGGGTCTTGGTGTTTTATCGGTGTCAGGAGTTTTACCTCAGGAATTCCTAGAGATTCAATCTTCATGGCGTCTCGGGTTTAGCTTAAATGTGCCGGTGGCAGGGCAGCCCGCAAAATGCGTTGCCAGTTGCCCCTGTCCGGATAACAATGCTGCTAATATATCTCACAGCATCGACTTGTCCGTGTGATTTTAACTGTAATGTGCCGAATAATCCGGCTTCTGGCGGAGAAAAGGCTTGGTTTAGTGTGCTATGAATCGTCTGTTTGATGTCTTATTAGGTTTGCTGGTCACCATTTTTGCTTTAGCCCTATTGGGTTATGGTTATGCTTGGTGGACTTCTAGCCAGAACTTTTCGCAGCGCTACGATGCGCCGTTAATGGATATTACGCTCAGTGATGACCCCGCGGTTATTGCAGAAGGCGAGCGTCTGGCATGGACTCGGGGTTGCTTCTGGTGTCATGGTGCTGATCTACAGGGCACAGTCTATTACGTTGCCGGCCATAAGGGGGTTCGCTCGATTGCCCCTAATCTTACCTGGAAGGCGCGTGATTACACTACCGCCGAATTTGTTCGCGCGCTCCGGCATGGTATTCGGCCTGATGGCACCAGCGTACAGCCAGCAATGCCCACCTTTGCGTATTTTCATCTGAGCGATCGCGATCTCACGGCGTTGGTCTCTTATATAAACAGTTTGCCCGTAGTCGATGGAATGAAGGGTGACTTTAGTTACTACCCTTACGGCAACATTCGTTATGCGTTGGGTGAGTTTCCACCGAACGCGGCTGATCTTATTGATCATTCGCAGCCGCGCGTGTCCGCCGACTTTACGCCGGGTTCGGCAGAACACGGGTTGTATCTGGTGAAAAGCGCCTGTGAAGCTTGCCACAGTGATAACGGCAGAGTTCGGGTGCCAATCGCCCCCAATCTGCAAATCGGTAAAGCCTACAGCGCTGAGGATTTACAGCGTTTGATGCGAACTGGCGTTGCTCTCGGCGACCGCGAGCTTGATTATCAGATGATTGAAGTTGCTCAGCATCGTTATATCTACTTCACTGATACTGAAATTGCGGCCCTCTACAATTATTTCCAATCGATGTAAGTGCTATTGGCTAATGCCGCGGAAGATGCTGTTTGGCAGTAACGCATCATCCCAATCCATGCTGACATCGCCGGTACGCACAATGACCAGGTCTTCCGATGGAATGACGTACACCCTTTGACCACCGAAGCCGTCGAAATAGATTAGGTCATCCATCAAATAAGGCTCTGAATGATAGACCGAGGTTGAGCCTTTGCGGTTGTAGCGTTGTTGCTTTTTGTATTCTGTGCCCAGCCAGGTTAGATAGCCGTAGTTTGCTTCGTGTTCTCCCGGCACAACGGTTGCGTACATCCATTCCTCAGGAACTATCTGTTCCCCATTGAGTTGGCCCTTGTTTAGGTGCAGCAAGCCGATTTTTAGCCATGAGCGTGCGGTAGCGTTTAAGCAGCAGAACGTGCGCGCCATTCCGCCTTTTTTATCCACTTGTACGGTAGCCGGATCGACGCCTATTTTTAGCCATAGGTTTTGTTCCAGATAGTCAGCGTATTTTTGACCGGTAGCACGCTCGAGCAAGATGCCCAGTGTTTGCGGCCCGACATTGTTGTAGTCGAACTGCGAGCCCGGTGTTGCCCATTCGGGCTCCGACAATGTGACTGAGGTAATGTCATCACCTAAAAAGAACTTAAAAAACCCGCCTGTCGGATTAAAACTAAAGGTTGGGAAGTCGATGCCACTGGTTTGCGTTAAGAGCTGCTCAATAGTGATCTCTTTGCGTTCGTCATAGGCCCATTCACTGATGTAGTTAGCAGCGGGTTCCGATACGGATTGAATATGACCCTGCTCGATGGCAATACCGATTAACATCGCGAGCACGGATTTATGCATGGAGGCGGTTGCAGTATATGTTTGTGCATCGTATTCGGGGTAGTAGTGCTCTAGAACGAGATGGCCCTGATGATAAATTAGCAGCGCATGCGAGTTAGTGGTTGCACCATACTCCAGAGCTTGGTCTATGGCCTCTTGATCAATGGCAGCAGAGGCCGTATTGGTTATTAAAGGTTCGCTATAGCCGCTTGCCGCCACTGTCTGGGTTGGCCCGCTATCACCGAATACAGCCAGTTTAATGACTCGGGTGGCGAGTGTTGGTTCATCGATATACATCCAGCCCACAATGCCGATGGTGAGGATAAGTACAAACTGGACCAGACGTTTTATTGCGCGGAGCAGTAGTTTCATGGAAATGCCCGTTATTGATGTGCTAAGTAGAAAAAGATATTAACCCTTTGCATGACTGCGGTCATCGTTCCGCCGTGATTTTTTCTGTGACCATTCAATTGCTATGAGCTCTCCAAGTGCGAGCACCGGGATGATTTATGATAGTCTAAAATCCGCATGGCGAAGGCGTTGACCACAGTGTTGCCCAACTTCGTTTTTCGCTTGATTGATCGTTTGTATTTCATCATTCGTTGTTCATGGGGTAGGTATGAAGAAGTTAGTTGCGCTTGTCATTATCGTGTTTTTGTTTGCGGTTGCCGCACCGGGTATTGCTGGTTTTGCCGCTAAGTCGATAGCTGAGGACCGGGTGGTTTTCTTTAATAGCGAATACAACGATATTGGCATAATTAAACTGGAGAATTATCAGCGCAACTGGTTTTCCAGCAGTGCAGTAATTTCGGCGCGTTTTAGTGATAGCTACCGGGATGAATTCATGGCAATGATCAATGCGGATCTTGCTAATGAGGCTGATATCATAGAGCTGTACAAGACAGCATTGGACGGGAAGCTGCTTTTCACTGTCACGCTAAATCATGGTCCGGTGATGATCAATGATGGCATGAAGATGGGCCTTGGTTCTGCAACAACAGAGTTGGATGCCTCCTCGGGCGACCTCAAGCGTCTGCGAGAATACCTTGGCGTGCCTTATCTATTGCGTCAGTACTCACAGTTTGGTTTTTCGGGAGCCACGAATTTTTACGGTGACGCACCTCCGTTTGAAGTTGACCAAGCAACTAACGTGATTCAGTTCAGCGGTTTTAACTATGAGGGTACGGCCAATATCTATAATGGCAAGATTATTTTTGAGGCCGGATACGATGACCTTAGCTTTGACGCACTGTCGGGTAAAACAACAATTTCCGGGTTTAGTTACACCGGCAACCACCAGCTGATTCAGCCCGCTGTATGGGTCGGTGCGGGGCGTCTTGGCTTGGCATCTGTGCTTGCAGAGGATGCGTTGGGTGAAGAAGTGTTTAGCATGGAGAACCTTTCATTGGGGATGAATGTGGATGTCGATAGCAGCGGTGAGACTGTCAATATGGATGCTCTATATGCCATTGAGAAAGTCACAGGCGCTGGCGATCTTGATGTGGATGATGTGAGTTTCGCGCTGCGTTTCGGTCGTCTCGATATTGCCGCGCTCAATGATATTGTTGAGATGAACCAATCAGGGCGGATTTCTGACATACCTCCAGAGGAACTTCGTGCTGCGGTTTATCAGCTAGCAGCTGCATCACCCACATTTGAATTCGGTCCATTGGAAACCAAGTGGCAAACAGAGAGTTTTAGTGCTGGTTTGAATGTGTCTTTCAACGGTGCGGACCTTCCCGAATATGAAAGTTTCAGTATTGCCGATACAGCATTATGGCTGCAGATTATTAACGGTGATGCCTACATTGATATGTCCGATCAAATGGCGCTAATTTTGGCTGCTGAATATACAGCCAATCAGTTGGTTTCCGCTATTCAGACTCAAGGTCGAACAGCTGATCCGGCCGAGATTGAAAAGGTTGCTCGTGAGCAGGCACCGGTGTTGCTGTATAACTTTATTCAGCAGGGTATTTTTGAGAAAACCGATCTCGGCTATAGCGGCAGCGTGACCTTGCGCGATGGAAGTATCGAGATCAACGGCAACCCTATGCCGTTGGGGCCAATGTAACGGGGATGGTTCAGTGATGGGTTATCAGGTACAGCAGCGTGGGCGTGCGAGCATTGATTTTTTGACCGACCTGCGTCGCTGTTCCAATCGCTTGGAAGCTGATCCTGCGATTGCCGGAATTAATCCCGGAGCAATATTTGACCATCCACAAGCGGGTACTAAGCTGGACTTCGTCTCAATGCAGACGAAGACTCTTCGTCTGCTTAGCGATTCGGAAGCATTTCGGGTATTGCGATTGTGTCGTGAATGGATGCTGGCCGCGCATGGGCGTATTGCGATGGAGGCATTTGCAGAAATGCCGGTGGCGCTAAGTGCGGAGCTTGATGCCGCTAAAAGTGGCAGCAGCACATTGCAGTATGCGCCTGATTTAACGCTACCTGCTTACTGGGATGGCTATGAGTTTCATCGTTCTTCGGGAGGTTGGGATGGACACGATTACATGGGCTTTGTGCATGGCGAGTTGATCCACTTCCATATGGTGGGCAGAGCGCTTGCAGGTGTGCTGCATGCACAACGACTGGCCGCGGCCGAGGCAGCACTTTATGACGCGCCAGAACGTATTCTTGAAATGGGTTGTGCCAGTGGGCAGTTCACCGCTGCATTGGCCGGGACTTACCCGAATGCCCGTATAACCGCGCTCGACCTTAGCGCCCGCCAGTTAGAGCAGGCACTGCGCCGCGGCAACGAGCAGGGTGCGAGCTGGAGTCTGTTGCAGGCAGCAGCAGAGCAGACTGGACTGAAAGCTGCGCAATACGATCTGGTCTGTTCTTATGCAGTATTTCATGAGTTGCCTAGGGCAGTGGCTGAGCAGGTAATGGTCGAGAAGTTTCGTTTGTGCAAACCGGGCGGCGCACTGCTGATGGCTGATGTAAAACCCTACAGTTCGCTGTCGGCGCATGAAGTATGGAATGCGGACTTCTGGAATCAAGTGGTGGGTGGCGACCCGCATTGGCGTGAATACGCCATGACTGATTTTATTGCTCTGGCCGAATCGGCGGGGTTTGTCAATGTGGTTTGGCAGGGGCTTGGTCAGTATCATTACCCGTATGTGTTAACGGGCCGGAAACCAGCATCGCATTGATAGGGGAAAATCATGAGCGCTAATCGGCTGAAGCCTGAAGATATCGATAAACTTGGTGATGCGCTGATTGCGCTCACCCATGAAGTCTGGGTATTACGTGACAGGCAAAAGGTGTTGGAGCGGCTGTTGGCAGATGCCGGAGTTTTGGCCCCGGATGCTGTGCAAGGATTTCAGCCCGATGACAGTCTTAATGCCGAGCTTGGCGCTGAGCGCGAGGCACTAATAAATAATGTGCTCCGGGCCTTAAGCGCTTAAACCGAATTCTGATCGTATTGAGCCCCATGCTGAATGCTGGCTCCGACTTTGGCGGTTTCTTTGTCAAAGCATCTGTATTTTTGTTCAAATTCAGAAGTCTATTGCCGCGCGGTCTGAATGGAATAGCTTCAGTCGATGTAACTGCAGCAATAATCGCTAACTTGGGTCACCTTCAGGTCGAAGCTTGAATTGGCCGGCACTTCAAAGCTGCTGCCTGAGGCATAGGTTTTCCATATATCTGAACCGGCAAGCTTGATGTCCATGCTGCCAGCAAGAATTTCCATGATCTCTTTGGCATCGGTGTTAAAGCTATAAGCGCCCGGCATCATAATACCCAGCGTTTTTTTTGTACCGTCGGCGAATTTCACAGTTCGGCTATTGACCTTGCCGTCGCAATAGATATTGGCAGCTTTCACAACCGTAACGTCATTAAATTCAAGCATAGTGATCTCTGTTCATGAGTTAAGAAAAAGGATAATCAACAAAACCGGAGGAGGCGAATAATAAGCAGATGTTGTCAGTACGTTATTTTTAGTTATTCATCGTTCAAGCTAAACCGTTTTAGTGAGCCGACAAGTGTCATGATATCGTCCTCGGTGTGTGCCGCTGACAAAAAGCCGACTTCAAATGCGCTGGGTGGCAGATAGATGCCATCGTGCAAGCAGTGACGAAATAGCTTTCCATAAGCCGTTGTATCGGGGAGTTTGTCAATGGAGCGTATTGGCAGCGAGCTTTTTTCGCTGAGTGCTGCTGTATCGGCGGCGCACAACCAGAACAAAGAGCCGCGCTGCTGGACATATACATTGGCACAGTCGACCATTTCATTACTAAGCAGTTGCCCGAGCCTCTCAATTTCTTCATGTATCGGCAGGCTTATTAGCAATTCGAGTGCTGCACGCCCGGCCTTCATTGCCAGTGGATTGGCGCTCATGGTGCCGGCCTGATACACGGGCCCTTGCGGAGCTATAAGTTCCATGAGTTCGCGACGACCGCCGAATGCGCCTACCGGGAACCCTCCGCCAATGATTTTTCCGTAGGTAACAAGGTCGGGAGTCACGCCACTAAGTTCGGCATAACCACGAAACCCAAAGCGAAAGCCGGTGATCACCTCGTCGAAAATTAGTAGACAGCCATGCTGCGAGCAGAGTTGACGCAGTTCCTGCAGAAACTCATCGGTCTGCGGCAGTAATCCATAGTTGGCTGGCAGTGGTTCAATAATAGCTGCAGCGATGTCATTGCCCGATTCAGAAAATACCGCCCGGAGAGCTTCAAGGTTATCGAGCGGAGATACCAGCGTATCCTGCATAACTCCCGGAGTGATGCCGGCGCTGCCTGCTGTCGCAGTTGCGGCCAATCCAGACCCTGAATCGATGAGCATGGCATCGCTGTGACCATGATAGCAGCCGGAAAATTTTAATATTTTGTCGCGACTGGTGGCGGCACGCGCAAGCCTCAGTGCCGACATCACGGCTTCTGTGCCGGAGCTGACAAAGCGAATACTCTCTACCCATGGAATAGTACCGGTGATCAGTTCTGCCAGCTGCAGCGATGCAGTTTCGGCAGCACCATAACTCCAACCGGTTTCCAGTGCCTCACTCGCTGCTCTATACACGGTGGGGTCAGAGTGACCGTGGATGAGCGGGCCAAATGCCATGCAGTAGTCGGTGTAACTGACGCCATCGACATCGACCAGCTGTGAGCCGAATGCCGAATCGATAAAAATCGGATGGGCATAAACCGAGCGCAGTGAGCGCACCGGCGAGTGCACACCACCAGGTGTGACCTTACGGGATCGTGCGAAAAAATCAGCAGATTGAGTCATGGTATTGGGGCTTTTAAGTTTTGCTACTGAGCCACTCCGGCGCGAACCGGGCATTATAAGAAATAATGATATTGGCGCCTGCACGGACAAAGGCTATCCAGCTTTCAAGATTGCTTTGTCCGAGGTCGGCAAGTTGTTCTCGGGCAAGCAATTCAAGCGCAGCACATTCACCGCTGGTGTGATACACAGCCCAAGGTAATGGAATTTCGGCCGATAAATAAGACAGCACATCGAGGTATGGAAGGCCGGGTTTTACCATGAGAATATCGGCGCCTTCATCTGCATCACGCGCAGAACTTAATAAAGCATCATTCGGCCGTGCTGGGTCGATCTGATAGCTAGAGCGGTCGGAAAGCTGGTTATCCGGCGCTGGTGAAGAATCTGCAGCCAAACGGAATGGACCGTAAAAGCCGGAGTGGAATTTTGCCGAGTAGCTCATAATAACCGTACGTTCGAGACCTGCTGAATCAAGTGCATCGCGGATGGCGGCAACGCGCCCGTCCATCATATCGCTGGGTGCCACACAATCGGCCCCGGCCGCCGCGTAACTTACGGCGGCATCGCTCAGCGCGGCGATAGTATCGCCATTGAGGACATGATCGCCATCGTTATTCAGCACACCACAGTGACCGTGTTCGGTAGATGAGCACAGGCAGACGTCTACCGCTAACCAGATGCCTTGCCCAAAGTGCTGTTTGAGTGCATGGATCTGTGTACTTAAAAAGCTAAAATCAAAGTTATGTAAGGCTTTGGCTTCGGGTACGCCAAACAGCAGAAATTTACTAATTCCAGCTGCCAGATCGGCTTCCACCTGAGTAATCAGCGATGCAGCCGTTTCACGGTATACCGCGTTCAGTCCGGGTACAGCTTGTTTCTCGGTGATGCCTTCGATTACAAACAAGGGCTGCACAAATTGCTCGGCTGACACCCGCACTTCGCGCGTGAGTTCGCGGATGTGACTGTTTTGCCTTAGACGTCTTTGTGACAATGTGGCGCCGCTGGTAATGCTCATGAGTTGATCCACTTTCGCCAGTGTTTGCGCGATGGAAACACATCCACCGTCCAGACACCATACTCCTGCAATTGGCGTAGGGTTTTTCCCGCGCCACAGGCATGGTGAGCATGTTCAGGAACCATGGCTTCCATAGCCAGGTACTCATTGAAACTGTTCCAGTAAAAATGACTGCAGGCTCTGAGCGTATCTTCCAGTTCTATTGGACGAAGTTCGGCAGTCTCGATGCGGTAGGTGGAAACCACATGACCTATGCCCGAGCTCTCCCAGCTGCTTTCCGCATCGGCGTGGGTGAGGGCGATCCACTTGTTGAGCGGTGGAAGTTGCAGTACTGCGGTAGCGAGTTCTGGTTTTACCGAATCAAAGCTCAGGTTCTCGGCACAGCCTTCAATCCAGATACCTCGCGCCGCAAGCTTTTGCCAACTCATAATACCGCTGGTCCAGATACGCTTGGGCAGCTTCGGCTGTCCGGACTCGGGCAGCGCGCGATGGTGCGCAATAAAGACAGCAGGTTTGTTGCTAAGATCTGCGGGCACTGGCAGCGTCCGGCGTTGACGGAAACCTTCGGGAAGCGCTTCATCAAAGGCTTTGCACTTGCCGGGAGGAACCGGAGCGAGCCAATGCAGTTGGGTGTCGGCGTAGACATCACCTTGGTCGCCGGGATTAATCCACAGCAGCACATTAAGTGTCGGATGCGGAATAGCTGTCGCGCTGTAACGAGCTCGCTGCTCTTCATCAAGATCGGCCAGCAACGCCCTTTCGGTCATAACGATTTTGGCAGTTTCTTCATCGAGCAGGCTGCTGAGTAATAATCGGGTCTCGGCGTCATCGTGCCGGCACTCTATGGCGAGAGCTGCCTGACCCGGTGTGCAGGGAAATTCGCTAATCGGCAATACCATCCAACGCAGATTTTTGAGCAATGGTTCGATAATTTCCCGTCCATCGACATCATTAAATAGCCGGTTCAGGCCGGCCATGGCGAGCACCACGCCATCGAGTGCATCATCGGCGTTATCTTGTAAGCGCAGCAATCGCTGGTCCACGGGGCCGCGAATGGCCTGCGGTTCAATAATTGCTGTGTTGCTATCGTGTGGCAATGCCATGGGCAAAAAACGTTGAATGCCTGCGCCACGCCGAGCTGAAGACGTGCCAATTCTAAGTGGCTCGCCGCGATGAATTTTTTCGACAACATCTGCGCGAAACAGTACTGCATCGCGCGGGTTTTCACGTTCGGGGATGGCCGCAATAGAAATGCCTTCTGGTCGCACCAGTGGCAAATCTTTTAGTGAATGCACGCAAAAATCGATATCGCCATTAAGCAGGGCTGTATCGAGTTCAGCATTGAAAAAATTTGGGTCTTTAACATCTGTGAGTGGTGTCTGCTGATCTTTGTCGCCACGGGTTACAAATTCGACAATTTTAACGGCCACCGTCGGGTGATCATCTTCAAGTGCTGCTTTAATTAGTCGACTTTGTGCGACCGCCAATGGCGACTGGCGGCTACCAAGTTTTAGTATGCGTTGACGCGCAGTGTTCTCGACAGGGTCCGACATCAGGATGAGGCCTTCGTGCTGACTTGTCGGGGTGCTTTTTCTTCGTTGACCAGTTGGGTGTTAAACGAGGTTTTTGCGCGACGCTCGGCATGCTCGGCACAGGCGGCCAGTGCGCGCTGTAACTGCAGGTTACGAATATTGGTTTGTGAGCGACGCAGATCAAACACATGGTCCAGCGTTAGCAGCTTTCTTGTGGCGGTCCATATGCCTGGAAGTTCTCGCCGTACACCGAGATGCAGTATGGCTTCCATGGGATACTCGGTGAGTAAGCGGGTCCAGCGATGATCGTTGGTGGTGTCGGGTGGTGTGGTCAGAATGACCACAGTTGCCCAATCCGCAGCCTCAGCGCTTTGGTCAGGTTCAAAGACATTGTCAGCCCATACCGGTGCATCGACCGGGAGCCGGTAATTCCACAGACCAACATTCAGGTTGCGAAAAAATGGCAGCATCGATTGAGTCAGTTCGCCTGAGCCGACAAACAGAATTCGTGCCCGTGAGTCAGGCTGTAATAGCTTGCGGGCAAGCGATCCATAGGAATTACCGCCTAAGCCCTGCAAATGTTCATGGCGAATAGCTTTGCTATCATTCAGCAGGCTTTGTATGACTGGCTGCAGGTGGCCAATATCATCGCGACGCAGGTTTTTAGTGCACTCTGACCAGGCGCTTTTGATCTGTCCGAGCACGTTGGTTTCTGCAGGAATTGCGCTGTGCAGTCCGGTGGAAACTTCGAGCAGAAATTTGTAAGCATCTTTGCCGCGAAACAACTCCAGCGCATTGCCCGCAGCGTAGCCATTAATGCTATCAGCTAAATTCGGTGTTGCCGGAATAGCAAGTTGCCGCATGCAGGTATCGAGAAAAAAGC
>JABIQA010000199.1 GCA_018699155.1 Chromatiales bacterium | reverse complement strand
TTCATGCATCACGCTGGATGTTCGGGGTGATGCATTTTTACACCATATGATCCGCAACATTATGGGCACTCTGGTTAAGGTAGGCGCTGGAAACGCACCTCCGGATTGGGTGGCGGAGCTTCTAGCGATGCGCGACCGTAAGCTTTCAGGGATTACTGCACCTCCGCATGGGCTGTATTTTGTTGATGTGGTTTATCCCGAAGAGTTTGATCTGCCATCCTCCGCAGCCAGTGTTTCCCCGCTTACTGGCGATTTACTCTTCTGAATATTGTGGTTTTGTTCGAATTTCGTTCTAAATACGGCTCATCAGTGGTGAACAGCAGCCCCGACTCGTTTATTATTCGCGCATGAGTTGGTTTGAAAAAATATTGCCGTCGCGTATTAGTCCTGAGAGCCGCCGCTCAAGTCGTTCGGTTCCAGAAGGTATCTGGCAGAAGTGTCCCATTTGTAGCGCTCAGCTGTATCGTGCTGAACTCGAACGCAATATGTTTGTTTGCCCTAAGTGCAGCCATCACATGCGTATTAATTCTCGTCAGCGTCTGGGGTATTTTCTTGACCCAAACACAGGCCGCGAAATAGCTGGCAACCTGTCTCCGCTTGATCCGCTGAAATTCAAAGACAGTAAAAAATATAAAGACAGAATTATTGAAGCCCAGAAAAAGACTGGCGAGAAAGATGCGCTGATCGTAATGACTGGGTTGCTAAAAGGGCAGCCAGTGGTTGTGTGTGCTTTCGAGTTTTCGTATATGGGTGGTTCGATGGGCTCAGTGGTCGGTGAGAAGTTCTCACGCGCGGCAAAACATGCCCGTGATAATCGAATGCCATTAGTTTGTTTCGCTGCCAGTGGCGGTGCACGTATGCAAGAGGCTTTGTTCTCTTTACTGCAGATGGCAAAAACAAGTGTTGCGTTAGCGACATTGGGTGAGGCGGGTGTGCCGTATATATCCGTACTTACTGACCCCACGACCGGCGGCGTATCCGCTAGTCTCGCGATGCTGGGTGATATTAATGTTGGCGAGCCGCGCGCATTAATCGGTTTTGCCGGCCCTCGGGTTATTCAGCAGACAGTTCGTGAAACCTTGCCTGAAGGTTTTCAGCGCAGTGAGTTTCTGCTTGAGCACGGTTCGATTGATCTCATTATTGACCGACGCAATATGCGTGATGAGCTTGCGTCGTTGCTGGGTAAGCTGATGAAACAGGCCGCTCCGGCCATTGCCGGCTAATGTCTCAGCGTTCTCTGGCAGAGTGGCTTTGCTGGCAGGAATCACTTAATCCTCTCGAAATCGATCTCGGACTTGATCGCGTCCGCGAAGTTGCAGAGCGGTTAAACCTCAGGCCTCCTGAGGGATCCGTATTTCTGGTTGCCGGTACCAATGGCAAAGGCTCTGTCGTCAGCGCGTTGCATTCTGTATGTCATGGGCAGGGATTAATAACTGGCACCTATACTTCTCCCCATCTGCTTCGTTACAACGAGCGCGTTTGTCTGTCGGGTAAGCCAGTAGCCGATCAGCAGTTTATCGATGCTTTCGAGGCAATCGAAGCTGTGCGCGGAGAGCTTCCGCTTACCTATTTTGAATACGGCACACTGGCGGCCTTTTGGATTCTTTCCCGAGTCCCGGTCGATGTCTGGATTATAGAAGTTGGTTTAGGGGGGCGTCTTGATGCGACGAACGTCATCGAGCCTGATTTTAGTTTGATTACTACTATCGATTTTGACCATCAGTTGTTTTTAGGCACAACAATAGCTGAGATAGCGCGTGAGAAAGCGGGCGTATTACGCGGGGCTGGATACGGCTTTTTTGGCGATCCAAATATGCCGGCTACGATTGCCGATGTCGCCGATGGTTTGAGAGCTAACCTGCATCGGCAGGGAGTCGATTTTGGTTTTAAGGTTGACGGTGCATCCTGGTCATTTTGGGGCGCTGGTCTGGAGATGAAAGGTTTGCCGTTGCCGCTAGGTTGCCCGCAGATTCAGTTGCAGAATCAGTCACTGGCTCTGGCCGCTATTGAAGCATGGCGTCCAGGATTACTTGACGATTCAGCGGCAGTTGCCAGAGCGCTGGTTGG
>JABIQA010000134.1 GCA_018699155.1 Chromatiales bacterium | reverse complement strand
GTAATTAGCTCTACCACAGCGGCATGCAATTGGTTTTCATCGCGTTGCGGTGCGGTGCAACCTTCTAAGTAGCTCACATGGCTGCCTTCAGCAGCAACAATAAGTGTGCGCTCAAACTGCCCAGTGTTTGCTGCATTAATACGGAAGTAGGTAGACAGCTCCATCGGGCAACGCACGCCTTTTGGAATATATACAAATGAACCATCGCTGAATACTGCAGAGTTAAGTGCTGCAAAATAGTTGTCGCGAGGAGGCACTACAGTACCGAGATATTTTTCAATCAGTTCTGGGTGTTCTTTTACGGCATCTGAGAATGAACAGAAGATTACGCCTGCATCATGCAGCTTACCTTTGAAGGTGGTGGCTACCGAGACACTGTCGAACACAGCATCGACGGCAACCCCGGCCAGTTTGGCTCGCTCGTGGAGTGGAATGCCCAGTTTTTCGTAAGTTTCCAGAAGCTTTGGGTCGACTTCATCAAGGCTCTTGGGGGCATCATCCGGTGACTTCGGTGCCGAATAGTAAGAGATGGCCTGATAATCGATAGGCTCAATATTCAGTTTCGCCCAGTTGGGTTGGCGCATTTTTTGCCAGATAGCAAATGACTTAAGGCGCCAGTCGAGCATGAACTGTGGCTCGCCTTTAAGTTTAGACAGGCGGCGAATGACATCTTCATCCAAACCAGGCTCAAAGGTTTCTGACTCAATATCAGTGATAAAACCGTGCTGGTATTTCTTCGCAACCAGTTCTTCGATGTCTGTTTCGTTTGTGCTCATAATCTTTTGCCGCTTATGGTATGCATGTGGTTCATGGATTGTCTTTAGACGTCTCGGGCATTGGTCCTGAAACTTCGCTCTGCCGCTGCGCGCCGGTTTTACCGAGCACGGTGTAGACCAAAGGAAATTCTTTGCTCGGGTTGTGCATTTCAGCCAGCGATACATCGAGCAGCGCTTTGCGAATTGCCGTATTGATTTGTTGCCATGCGCCTCCGGCAGAACAGTTGGGCTCATGTTCGCAGGAGCTGTCATCGCCACTGCATTCGGTGATAGCCAGTGGCCCTTCGAGAGCGTCGAGAATATCCGCTGCTGATATATCGCGCGGCGCTTTCCTGAGTCGGTAGCCACCTTCTGCGCCGCGAGCCGATTCGATAAGCCCCGATTTGCTCAAGGTTTTTAGCAGCTTTTGCACTGTCGGTAGTGCAATGCCGGTATCTGCCGCAACGTCACTGGCAGGACAGAGTCGCGCCTGCCCGGTGAGGTGCACAAGTATGACCGTGCCATAGTCTGTTAGTTTGCTGATTCTTAACATTTTTTTTATAGTTCTGCGTGAGCAGGCTGCACCGCTGTATTGGGTCGCAGCCAACGGCGCTGCATTTAATATAGGACTATTTTAGTCCAATATACACTCAACGCAAGCAATGGCGAGTTATTAGCTGTTTTGGGGTGGGGGGTCTTTTGTTACAATCGTCGCGAAGCAGCATCGGCATGCGGCTTAAGGCATTTGGCATGGAGAGCGATTTGATAGGGGCAGGGCAGTTATCAGGCTTTAGCAGGGTTTTGTTGTTGATGTGTGCTTTGACATTATCAACCGCCGCCCACGCCCAAGATAGCGATCAGAATAACGCTGTAATGCTAACCGCCGGTTCTCCGCCGCTGGAAGTTGTGTCGGTTACCTCTAAAACTCTCCAGAATAGCCTATTGGGCCGCGAGAGTTACTACGCAAAGAATCTCGATGAACTCTATCAGGTTATCGGTGAAAAGTTGGCGCCGGTGTTTGATATGCGCTATGTCGGCTACCTGGTGTTGGGCGATTACTGGAAGTCTGCCGATGATATGCAGCGCGATAGATTTGTTGTCGCATTTTCAGATTTTCTCATTAAGACTTACGCCAAGGGACTGTTGAACTTTAATCAGGAACAGCTGGTGGTCTTTCCTGCAACCTATTCCAAAGATAAGAAACGCGCTGAAGTTAAGACCGAGCTCCTGATGAACGAAGGCAGTATTGTGCCAGTCGATTATCGATTGCGTCGTTCCACTGAAGGTTGGCGTGTGTACGATGTACGCATTGAAGGTGTGTCGTATATTCAGAATTATCGCAGTCAGATTAATGCTGAGATTTCAGCGCTGGGATTAGATGCTGTAATTCTGCGTCTCGAGCAGGCTGTTCAAGAATCAACGCTTTCCCCAGTCGCTGATGAGACAGCTAGCAGGTAATATCTAGTTTGAGTTAAGACGCTCTTCGGCCAGAAGTCCGCCTTAATTCCCCCCGCATTGGGAGCCCGCTATTCGGCAGCGACAACTGCACAGAGGTAATGCGGTGGTTCTGCATCACTAAGCGCCATGGCAAGCTTCGGCAGCAGTGAACGCATCTTGTCGATTAGAGTCCAGGGTGGGTTAACAACAAACACACCGGACGAGGTCATTCCATGGCCACTCGTATCTTGCTGCAGCCCCATTTCAAAACGCTGAATATTGCGAATGCTGGAGTTTTTAAAGCGCTTCTCCAGCAGATCAATACGTTGGCGGTCGATAACCGGATACCAGAGCAGGTAGGTGCCAGTCGCAAACTTTTTGTACCCTTGTTCGATCGCTGCAAATACCTGGGCATACTCGGTTTTAATTTCATAGGACGGGTCGATAAGTACTAAACCGCGTCGATTGGTGGGTGGCAATACCGAACCCAAGCCTTTTATGCCATCGCTTTGACTAATGCGGATGCGTCGTTCACCCCCAATATTTTTGGCCAATAGTTGATAATCCTGCGGGTGTAATTCGTACAGCCATGCGCGGTCCTGACGACGAAGAAAATATTTCGCAATGGCAGGCGAACCTGGATAAACGTTGATGGTGTCGGAGTGGCTGTAATTTCGGATGGCGGCAAAGTAGCTGGCCAGTTCCGGAAATTCCTTTGGCCTAAGCTTGCCAATACCATTTTCATGTTCTGCCAGTCTAGTGGCGTAATCGGCGGTCAGATTGAACAGGCCGGCACCTGCATGGGTATCGATGTAATCGAATGCGGTTTCTTTTTTTAGCAGGTGCTCAATGCATTCAACGAGGACAATATGCTTAAGTACATCAGCAAAATTGCCAGCATGAAATGAATGACGATAGCTGAGCATGATTGGGCTGCCGTTAAGGGGCTGCGCCGCCATTATCAATGGCATTGTCAAAATCGCCATTGAATTCATCGTCAAAGCCATCGTCAAAGTCATCGTCAAACGATTCGCCGGCCAGTTGACCATCGTTGATCAGGAAGCGACGGTTTTGCAGATAGGCTTCTCGAATAAACAGATAGGGGTCAAAGGATTTACGCACCGCCTCATCTATAACCAGCAGCGATTGCCTTGATTCGACGGTCCACAGAATAAACATCTTGCTGCGTACGCTGCTGTTGGGCCATTGCATGACAGGGTTGACTTGGGTGTTGGCTATTATACCGACGCTGCTGGTAACCGTGCTGGGCCCAAGCAATGGCAGCACAATATACGGGCCCTGCGGTATGCCCCAAACAGAAAATGTTTGACCGAAATCTTCTTCATTCTGCTTGAGGCCGACTGCCGTGGCAGGGTCGAGTATACCGGCAAGCCCTAGGGTTGAGTTCATTGCAAATCTACCGATATCTTGAAACCCCTGAACAAACTTGCCTTGTAAGAAGTCGTTCACAATGGTGACGGGGTAGGTCAGGTTGTCAAAAAAGTTGCTGACACCAGTGCGGAAAAACTGCGGTGTAATGAATTCATAGCCCACTGCCGCTGGACGAAGAATAAAAGTATCGACGCCGGAATTAAACTTATAGATAGGTCGGTTGATCTTCTCAAATGGATCTTCGCTGGGTGTGTTGTTGGGTGCGCGTGTGCAGGATGCGAGTGCCAGCATTGCACACATCAAAACATAGAGTCGGACCTGCGGGCGGACCGTTGTATTCAAATGATGTCTCATTGCTCTGTTGTCGTGTTTATTTGCGTTCTAGTTGCTGTTTCGGAGAACGCTGCTGTTCGCGCGCGCGCCGTTGGTCTTCAGGCAGGTAACTTTCAAACTTTAAGAGACGTGCCCGCAGACGTGATTCCTGCACTGGGTCGAGCCCCGGAGTGTCCAGAGCAAGCTGCAGTTGCATGAGGGCCATCGAGAGATTTCCTCTGTATGCGTGGTACTCTGCCATGTAGTAGTGCGAGTCGGCAACATCTCCGGCGGCATTTGCGGCGAGAGCAATCAATCGAATCTGTTCTGACGTTGGTGGTACTGCGTTCAGTAGTTCAAGCAAGACCGTATGCGCCTTCTTCGGCTGGTCGGTGTTCAGCAGTGCTTCTGCGTAGCGCACAGTGAGAGGTACATTGCGCGGAAACAACGCCATCGCGACTTCAAATGTGCGGAAACCTTGCAGTATTTTGCCATTAGCAATCTGTGCCTGCGCTAATCCGGAATGGAACATAATGATCTGCTCGTCCGAAATGAGTAGGTTTTCCATGAGTTTTTCGGCTTCGGCATAGCGACGCATGCCCATGAGTGATAGTGCCTCACCATACTGTACGCCAAGACTGCCGACAGTTTTAGGGTCGTCATTGCGGGCCTCGAAATACTGCAGCGCGATCTCAGGTCGCTTGGCTGTGAGATAGAACAAGCGTGCCTTGATAAGGCTATAGGTAGTGGTACTTGGTAGGTCCTTGATTGTGTATTGGGCAGCGCGGGCCCGGGTTTCGGCAATACGATTGGTGGTCACTGGGTGAGTCATTAAGAACTCGGGCACATTACGGGTGCTCATGCCACTGAGACGGCTCATGGTTTCAAAGTAATCAGGCATACCCTGTGGATCAAAGCCGGCATCATTCATAATGCTCACACCCACGCGGTCGGCTTCATACTCGTTAGCGCGGGTGAAATCAATTTGTTGTTGTATCGCAAGACCCTGCGATGCCATGACTGCACCACCGATGGCCTCGCCACCAACGCCTGTGGCAACACCTAACAAAATTGCACCAAGCAGCGTGGCCATATTAATGATGCTTGCATTGCGATTAGCAAAAACCGCTCGCGAAATATGCCGTTGCGTGACATGGGCAATTTCGTGCGCCATTACGCCTGCTAATTCGCTTTCGGTTTTGGTGGTAAGTATGAGGCCTGAATGCACTCCGATATAACCGCCCGGCAGTGCAAAGGCATTAATTGCCCTGTCATTAATGACAAAAAACTGAAAGGTTTCGCCTTCATCCTGAGCATGCGATGCAAGCTGTAAACCAATGCTTTGGATGTATTGCTGCACCTCGGGGTCGGAGATAATTGCATCAACGCTTTGTAGGTTGCGGTAGATCGACATACCAATTTGTTCTTCGATGGCTTTCGAGAGAACTGAATCATTCGGGCTGCCCATGTCGGGCAGATCGATGTCGTTGACCGCGAAGCCCGGCCTGAGCACAAGGCTCAAGCTTAATAACAGCAACGCAAAGGGCGATTTAGCTCTCATTAGATTGCCGGCGCTCAGAGCGCTTTGACAACCTCCAGTACTTCATCGACATGACCTTTTACTTTGATTTTTCGCCATTCTTTAATGAGCTTGCCTTTATCATCAATTAAGAATGTGCTGCGCTCAATACCCATAACCTTGCGACCATACATATTTTTTTCTTTGATGACATCGAAGATCGCGCAGGCGGTTTCTTCGGTATCGGAAAGTAGGTCGAACTTGAAATCTTGCTTGGCTTTAAACTTTTCATGCGATGCGACCGTGTCGCGCGACACACCAAGAATGACTGTATTGGCTCGTTTAAACTTTGCATGGTTGGCACTAAAGTCGAGACCTTCAGTGGTACAACCCGGCGTGCTGTCTTTAGGGTAAAAGTAGATCACTACGTTTTTACCACGAAGATCTTTGAGGTCAATTTGCTGGTCGCCGGTGGCTTGCAGTTTAAGTTTGGGGATTACGCGTCCGAGCTTTGCTGTGGGCATGAATGACCTCTTGTCTGTTGTGCTTCGCAGGCTAAGTAATTTTCGGTGAAATACGGTGAGTTAATGTGGGCGCTGCACAGTTACTGCAGCGGTTATAGACTTCGATACCTTAGTGCTGAGCAGGTTCAATAACTGCATCGAGGTTCTCGGTTTCGCAGTATTCATGAAAATCTTCGCGCAGCGTGGCCAGATGCAGAGTGCGGGGTACGTTCACGGTCATCTGGATGGAGAACATAGGTGCACCGGTGTGCGGCGCGTTGTAGCGGCGGGTGCTGGCGTCGGCAATGACCAGGTCGCGCTCGGCGAAGAACCCAGACATACCAGCCACAATGCCTTCCTGATCGAGGGCGATAACGTCGATGGTGTAGGGTGCGGAGCTGACTGAAGCCGGCCGCTCTTCCGTCGTCCGCATATTAATAGTGAGGTTTTTGCCTTCAAGTGCTGTGAGCGACTCCTGGATTTTGGTGATTTCATGCCAGTTGCCTTCAATCAACAGCATCATGGAGAATTCCGAGCCGAGTGTGGTCATGCGGCTTTCACGGATATTGCCGCCGGCGTCGCTAATGCAGGCGCTGACATCGCGCACAATTCCGGTGCGATCGGGGCCAATGGCCGTTACGGCGAGTAGTTTATCCATAGGTTGTTAACTTAAGTCCTTGTTTGGCTTGCGGTTAGGCTCTCGCAGTTGCGCAATTGGCAGCAACATCTTTAACCGCTGCGCTGAGAGCTTCAGTTTAACCTTATATAGAGGCTGGTCAAAAGTACTTTAAAGGGGCAGGTGCTGACCTCGGCGCGCCCGATTTGCCAAGTAAACTTGCGCCTTACAGGGCAGCTGAGTACTATCGCGGCTCTATTTGCGAGCCCTGTCCTATGTCTCTGGAAAGTCTTAAACAATCTCTGCGTGGAAGCCTGGTCGCACTGGTGACGCCCATGTCGCCAGACGGTGCGGTCGATTATGAAGCTTTTGAGCGCTTGATTGAGCATCACATTGCGGCGGGCACCGATGGCCTGGTTATTGCCGGCACCACCGGTGAATCGGCAACCTTGTCGAAGCCCGAGCACATTGACTTGGTTCGTCGTGCTGTGGAGATAGTCAAACAGCGCGTTCCGGTAATTGCAGGTACAGGCTCTAATTCAACCGCACAGACTATTGCCTTGTCGCAAGCGATAGATAAATTTGCAGTCGATGCTTACCTCATCGTAACGCCTTACTACAACAAGCCGACGCAGGAAGGTTTGTATCAGCACTACATGGCGATTGCCGATACGGTGAAAAAGCCTGTGATGTTGTACAACGTTCCAGGTCGAACAGCCGTTGATTTGCTTCCTGCCACTGTTGCCCGTTTGGCTGTGCATGGGAATATTTTTGCTATTAAAGAAGCCACAGGCGATGTGAGTCGTGTCGCTGAAATTCAGCAGGGCTGCGGCAAAGACTTTTTGCAGTTCAGTGGCGATGATGCCACCGCACGCGAGTACATGTTGCTGGGTGGTCACGGTGTTATTTCGGTAACCACTAACGTTGCACCAAAACAAATGCAGGCCATGTGCGCTGCGGCACTTGCTGGTGATGCCGACAAAGCGGCAGAGCTGGATGCACCACTTAGCAGTCTGCATCGCGACCTGTTTGTCGAGTCAAACCCCATTCCGGTGAAGTGGGCTGTAGCAAAACAGGGGTTGTGTGACGGCACTTTGCGTTTGCCACTGACCGAACTATCCGCAGTGAACCAGCCTGCAGTTGAAGCGGCACTGACTAAAGCCTCTGCCCTCGAGGGTGATGCATGATCACGGTGCGCTTAGTGTTATTGGTGATTGCGGTCTGCTTTCTGGCAGCGTGTTCATCCGGCAAAGGTCGCTGTCACAAAGTGCGCGAGTATCAATCTGCCGTGAGCGCGCCCAAAATTGAGGTGCCTGAAGGTGTAGGTATGGTGCCGCTCGATGACAATATGAGCTTAGTGATTCCCGAAGGCGATGTGAACACCACCGCTGTTCCAACGGGCGAAAAATGTCTCGATTACCCGCCGCGCTACTTCCGCGACGCCAGTATGGATGAGACGTCTAATTCGGCGAAGAAAAAGCCGAAAGTTGCAGAGGGTGAAGAAGGCGACGATTAGCTGTTGTCGCTGGATTAGGCGCTCGTTAGAGCGCTATTCGGTGAAGTTACAAATGAGTTTTGGAGAGATGGCTGAGTGGCTGAAGGCGCACGATTGGAATTCGTGTATGCGTTAATAGCGTATCGGGGGTTCGAATCCCCCTCTCTCCGCCATATTAAGAAGCTAATCCTTTGTAGATCAAGGGGTTGGCTTTTCTCTTTTAGGGGCTATCCCCCAATCTATCCCCCAATTTGTTTTTAGCATGGCTTCTGGTTTGTGAAGTCATTTGCGCTCTGTTTATTTAAGCCGGGGATTGGGAAACAGCTCAGAAGTAATTTCTTTCGAAGAGCCATCCTGTTTATCGGTGAACACAGCCTGGCTGAGAGGCCGCTTTCGGCCAGCAAGGGACATGATCTCTTCGCGGCAGATATCGATTGCCCCGAGCTTGGTGAGCCAGTTCGCGCGCTCGGCTGACTCGAGCCAGTCATCCAGATTATGCTGTGTATCAAACTGCGTGATTGCGACGTAATCCTCACGTCCATCAGCGGGGCGCAAGATCGTTGTTCCACGGTTACCCCTGAACTTGGACGACGCGCGTGAAGATTGTGGTGACAGGTATTGAAGGCTCGTTCACGATCAGAACTCCCGAAATAGACGGGATGCGCCGAGAAGCGGAGCGGAGATTCCATTTTCCCGTAACGCGTACCATAGCAGTGCTGGATTGATGCCGATGATCGGGATGTCGAGCTTCTGCTCGAGCTTCTCGGCCAGCGCTAGCGAAGCGAGATTCGTTCCACAAACGACGATTGCGTCGATATCCACGGGAACGAACCGTTCGTGTATAACCTTTTCTTTATAGGCGTCCGGCACATGACCGACATCCGTGCCACTCGCGCAGCCCAGACCAGCAGCTGAGGCGACCTCGTAACCTAGATTTTCGAAAAAGCCGATTGCATTTTCGAGGCCTCTCGGGTCAAAGGGGCATAAGAGCCCGATGCGGCGCGCGCCGAACTTCTTCAGTGCTGCGTCCGCAGCCTTCGACCAGGTCGCGGCACTTAGGCCCGTACTTTGCTCCACAAGCCGGGGTTGCGATGCGTTCTCGTCAAGATCCGAGTAGAAATGCTCCATTGAGAACGCGACAATCAAATACTGAGGCTCAGCAAGTAGCGCGGTCTCGGCAGCCTCGACCAGGTTCGCGTTAAACACCGTCTTGTAGTTCTCTAGTTCCTCTGCATTCCCGAACTTTGGCGCCGGTGTCAGAATGTTTGTAGCGTGGATGCCAACGCCTGATAGTAGCTCTCGGTTGCGCACAATGATGTCCCACATTTCCGACTCAACCATACAGTTGGTCGCGGGTACCAGCACGCCTAGCTTCAGCCGGTGGCTGCGCGTGTCGGGATAGCCGTCGCCACGTTGGAAATCTTCGACCTCAGCCCCACTCTCGTCGATTAGTTTGGCCACGGGGTAACCGGAGTTCACATCGGGTAGCTTGAATACTGTTCCCGAGAGGCCGCCGACGATCGACTTTGACCGGTCCGGAGCATCGACGCCGTTAAGGTATGTCTTGGTTTTTGTGACATTGTCTAGGGAATGTTCGTTCATAATAATAGTGCTCTTAAGAAAGTTGATGCTGTAGGGTATAACAGCCTTATTCATTGGAATTGAGTTCTGATTTAGGCATGGAAGCCTCCCCTGTGCTTTGAATGTAACAAGCGCAATCAGGGCGCTCTCTTCGGTTGTTGGACCCTCTCTCCGCCAATCATTGAGTCGAAATCAACTAACTGGCCAGTCCGGTGCCGATGAATAAAGGAATTGCTTTTGAATGGCGCCTAATTAGCTAGGCGATCAAAGGCTTCTTTATAAATCGTCATTCATACTCTAAATATAATAATGGACTAGCGTTATCCTCAGTGTGGCCGAGATTAAGGATTGCTTCACTTTATAGGCGGTCATGTTGGTACTTTGTGCTCTGAATTTTTTGAGTTAATAGAGATTTTTTATGTTTAAGCGCCGTATCCTAGGAATGACCAGTGCCGTAGCTATTTTATTCGCTCCAGTGCTAACTCTAGCGCCTCAGCTAGGTTATACCCAGCAAATTGAAGAGATTGTTGTGTCTGTTAGGCGCAAGAATGAAAGCCTTCAGGAAGTGCCTATTT
>JABIQA010000188.1 GCA_018699155.1 Chromatiales bacterium | reverse complement strand
GTCATGCCATAGCGAAGCACCCGGTTACCGCCCGCGTTAGTGGCAATATTGCCACCAATAGTGCAGCTGCCCCGCGCGCCTAAATCCAGCGGCAACATGAGGCCCGCATCACTGGCAGCATGCTGCGCCAACTCCAGCGGCACTCCGGCCTGCACCGTCATACAACGATTTGTTTCATCGACAGATTCAATACGGGTCATGCATTCTAAGGAAACCACAAGGTCGCCCGGGCCCGACACACAGCCCTCAACCAAACCTGTGCGACCGCCATGAGTGACCACCGGTTGTCCGATAGCATGACAAAGCCGCAGTACACCCGATAATTGTTCGGTGCTTTCAGGCCGGACAATTGCCAATGCCTGCACCGGGCGCTCATCCCAGATGCCCACCTGTCGGTCTGACACATCGGCGCCGGTAAGTACTGCGGCGCTGCCCAACTCAGTGCGCAGTTGTTGCAACAGTTCTGACTGTGAATAATTACTCATAGATTACTTATTCAGATGTTTGCGGCAAAACGTAATCGGCATACAACTCGCGCAATGCCCGCTTTTGCAATTTGCCGGTGGCAGTGTGTGGCAGCTCAGCAACAAACTCTACCGCATCGGGCACCCACCATGATGCCACTTTGCCTTCAAACCAGGCGAGCATGTCCTGCTTACTAAGCTCAGCATCCGCTTTTTTTATGACCAACAACAACGGCCGCTCGCTCCACTTAGGGTGTGATACACCGATCACTGCCGCCTCGAGTACACCAGGATGATTAACCGCAGTGTTCTCCAATTCTATTGAACTGATCCACTCCCCGCCGGATTTAATAACGTCCTTGCTCCGGTCCGTTATCAGCATGAAGCCATCGGAATCAATAGTGGCTATGTCCCCTGTATTGAACCAGCCATCGGTATCGAGAGTTGGTGATGCATCAGGATCACTTCGGTAGTAGTCCCTACAAACCCATGGGCCACGCACCTTTAATGCGCCGAAGGTATGGCCATCCCATGGCAATTCCTTACCTGCGTCATTGGTAATTTTTATTTCTACGCCAAAGAGTCCACGCCCCTGGCGCAGCCGCAAGCGCATCACCTCGGAGGCTGGCAACTCATCCATTCCGGGTTTCAGTGTATTGATCACGCCCATGGGACTCATCTCGGTCATGCCCCAACCATGATGAACGCTAACACCATGATCTTCGGCCATAATGGAAATCACTTTCTCCGGGCAGGCCGCACCGCCAATAACAATTCGTTGCAAGCGGGTAAGTTTCTTATCATTGAGTTCCAACCAGCTCAGCAGCGCCAAAAAGATTGTCGGCACGCCCACTGAAGCCGTCACACGTTCTGTTTCGATCAAATGAAATAAGGCTTCGCCATCTGCCATCCCCTGCCCGGCTAAAACCAATTTGCCGCCGGTCATAGGCACTGAATACGGTATGCCCCAGGAATTGACATGAAACATCGGCACCAACGGCATAACACAGTCGACCGCAGCCAGATTCATTGCATCCGGCAGTGCGATTGCATAAGAGTGAAGAATAGTTGAACGATGACTGTACAACACCCCCTTAGGGTTACCGGTAGTGCCGGATGTGTAGCACAGCGAACAGGCCTGCTTTTCATCAAGCGAAGGCCACAAAAAACTGTCGGACTGCGCCGCCAGCAACTCCTCATAACACAGTAGATCATCAAGCTTACTTTCCGGCATATGCTCACGGTCAGATAACACGACGATATGTTCTACCGTGCTTAATTTATGACGGAAGCATTCCAGAATCGGCAAGAATGCTGGGTCAACAAACAGCACACGATCTTCAGCATGGTTAATAATGTATTCAATCTGCTCAGAAAATAATCGTGGGTTAATGGTGTGCACCACTAAACCGGAGCAGGACACACCATAGTACAGCTCGAAATGTCGGTGATCATTCCAGGCTAAGGTGCCCACTCTGTCGCTGCTAGACGCATCAAGACCCAATGCCACAAGGGCATTTGCGAGCTTTCGGGAACGGGCAAACGCTTCGCTATAGGTGTAACGAAACAACGCATGGTCATGCGTAACAGAAACAATTTCTGCACTGGGTGAATTTTTTTCTGCAAACCGCAAAATGCTGGTAATAAGCAACTGCGTATCCATCATCAAGCCCTGCATCTCAACTCCGGCAATCAATTACGATCATTCAAACAACTAAGGCGCAAATATCAACCGCCGATGTAATACATCTCAACTTTCTCGCTACGGTCTTTGCCTTCGGCACGCTCTTCGCTGTAACGATCTGTGCGGCTGCGCCAGGCGCTGGTCAGCAGCTCCAGCAATTCGGTATCGCTGGCGCCTGCTCGCAATGGGCCACGCAGATCAAGACCACTGGATGCAAACAAACAGGTATAGAGCTTACCGTCTGATGACAGGCGCGCGCGGGTACAAGAACCACAGAAAGGCTCGGACACCGATGTAATAAAACCAATCTCACCGGCACCATCATCAAATACATAACGACTGGCTACCTCACCGTGGTAGTTGCGCTGTGCAGGCGTTATCGCCCAGCGCTCAGAAACTCTCTGCAGCAACTCAGCTGCCGGCACTGTATCGGAACGTTGCCAGTGGTTAATCGTACCCACATCCATGTACTCAATAAAGCGCACAATGACACCGCTGCCGCGAAAGTGTTCAATAAGCTCGAACACCGCCGACTCATTCATGTCACGTTTAATAACCGCATTGATCTTGATGGGCGTGAGGCCGGCTTCCGCCGCCTCGCTGATTCCACGCAACACCTTATCTTTGCTGCCACGACCACCGCTCATGGTCAAAAATATTTTCTCATCCAGAGAATCCAGACTCACTGTCACGCGGTCAAGACCCGCTGCCTTCAATGCGGCAGCATGTTGCGGCAGCAAAATGCCATTGGTGGTAAGCGCAACATCATCGATACCTTCAATGGCACCTAGATCCCCAATAAGATCGGGCAAGCCAGCGCGCAACAGCGGTTCGCCGCCAGTGATGCGCAGCTTATGCACGCCGATGCCAGCAAACAATCGCGCTAAACGGGTAATTTCATCAAATGAAAGGCGTTCGTCCGAGCCCATAAACTGAAAATCTTTGTGGTATTTGTCTTCCGGCATGCAATACGGGCAACGGAAATTGCAGCGATCCATCACTGAAATACGCAAGTCGCGCAGCGCGCGACCAAACTGATCGTTAATGCCTGCAGCTTGGGAACTATCCCGAAAATCGATTACTTTCTCTTCCATGGTTGTATCGTCTGACTTGTTAGTTATTGTGCGGCACTGGCTTGATTAGCCGCTGCCTGAGAGGGCCTGCGAACTCGCGGAAGCATTAAACTGGCTAATTGCTGCAATAATGACAGGCTAGCTTACTGGTTTATACTCATTTCCCCTTTAATATAAGTCATCGGGCCGGTTGGCAGTCAGCAATCCCCCGCCCCTAAGCAGCCACAAAGGCCAAAAGACAGCAGGCATGAATAAAAACACCCCTGATACCATGACCGCGATTGCCATTAGCGCACCCGGCGGTCCCGACGTGTTGCAACCCATATCATTACCACTGCCCTCACCCAACAATAACGAGGTGCTGATTAAGGTCGCTGCTGCCGGAGTTAACAGACCCGATTGCCTGCAGCGCCAAGGCCTTTACCCAGCACCTCCTGGCGCGTCTGAAATCCCCGGACTGGAAGTCTCGGGCGAAGTTATTACCGTGGGCAGAAACTGCAAACGATTTAAGCCCGGCGATCAGGTCTGCGCGCTACTCACGGGTGGCGGCTATGCCGAATACTGTGTTGCACCCGAAGTGCAGTGCCTGCCAATACCCGAGGGCGTCAGCCTGATTGATGCCGCAAGCCTTCCGGAAACTTACTTCACGGTTTGGAGCAACGTATTTCAACGCGGACAACTGCAAGCAGGCGAAAGCCTGCTAGTTCACGGTGGCGCCAGCGGCATCGGTTCTACCGCCATTCAATTGGGCAAGGCCTTTGGCGCCAGGGTATTTGCAACGGCAGGCAGCGATGAAAAAATTGAGTTCTGCGAATCACTCGGTGCAACCAAAGCCATTAACTACCACAACGATGATTTTGTCAGCTCTGTTAAGAGCGCAAACGATGGCCAGGGTGTTGACGTAATTCTAGATATTGTTGGTGCAAAGTACCTGGCGCAGAACACCAAACTGTTGCGAGTCGATGGTCGCTTGGTTGTCATCGCCGTGCTCGGCGGAGCGAAGGCAGAGCTAAATCTCGCACAGGTATTAATGAAACGCCTCACCATTACCGGCTCAACCTTGCGGGCCAGACCGCCAGCGGTAAAACAGCTTATTGCCGTCGATCTCGAAGAATATGTTTGGCCGCTGTTCGCTGACGGAAAATTGCTACCCACAATTCAGCAAGCGTTCCCACTTCATGAAGCAGCAGAAGCTCACCGTATTCTCGATGCAAATGAAGCTCAAGGCAAAATTGTGCTGAAGGTTACCGATTACCCACATGACTAAAGCAACGACAAGCAAGCCATCCGAAATTGACAACTTCCGCATCAGCGTCACTGAAGCCGAACAGTTCATTGCCAAACATCTGCCTTCAGCTCCCGCAGTTACAGTCAGCCTGGCCGAAGCCAATCAACATATTCTTCGTGAAGCCGTTTATGCCGAACGCGATCAGCCGCCATTCCATCGTGCCACTATGGATGGCATCGCAATAGCTGCCAGCGAAACTCAGGCAGACGAAGCCACACGCTTTAGTATTGCCGGCATACAGGCTGCCGGTCAGGCAGCAGCCAACTTACCGCTTGACTGCTGCATCGAAGTGATGACCGGTGCCGTTATGCCTAGCGGCGCCAACACAGTGATTCCGGTAGAACGTATAACGGTAGCAAATGGCATTGCTGAAATCGAAGCTGGCTACGCTTTCAAGCCCGGCCAGTTTGTCCATCTGCGTGGCTCTGATCATCATCAAGGCGACCCTCTGCTACCTATCGGCATCCGGATTGGTCCGCCTGAGATGGCAGTTCTTGCCGCTGCCGGCAAGGCAAGCGTGCGGGTCTCGGCAACACCGAAAGTTGCGGTAATTTCAACCGGCGACGAACTTGTTGATGTCGGTCTACCGATTAGCGACTCGCAAATTCGATCCAGTAACGATCGCGCCATTGCCGCAGCATTACAGCAGGCGGGTGCTAGCGATGTGAGCCGACACTCGTATAAAGATGATCCCGAGCAACTGCGCAACGGAATTCGCCAACTGCTGGCAAATAACGACATACTGGTATTAAGCGGTGGCGTCTCGATGGGCAAATACGACTATCTCCCTCAGGTGTTAGCAGAATTGGACATCCGCGTGATATTTCACAAAATCACCCAACGCCCGGGTCTGCCAATGTGGTTCGGTATGTCCGCAGATAACAAACCGGTGTTTGCCCTGCCCGGCAATCCGGTCTCCGCTCTGGTATGCCTTACCCGCTACGTGCTCCCTGCCATTCAGCAAAGCTTAAAGGCGAGCTCTAACAGCAACCATGAACAGGTGGCACTGGCTCAGCCACTCAGCTTTAATGCTGAACTCAGCTGGTTTGTACCGGTCACACTAGGGTATACGGCTGACGGGCGCGCTTTAGCCACGCCCCGCTTAACCAACACCTCGGGCGATTTTTGCGCCTTAAGCGGTACCGCCGGTTTTATCGAATTACCGTGTGAAGATACTGACTTTCCGGCAGGCTATGTGGCCAGACTGTTTCGCTGGTAAGCACGTTTTTTCAGGAACCACGAAAAGGCTTTGCTATGCTTGCCGCCCACCATCAGATAACCATCTGCATTAATGAGCCACGACTATGAGTCACGATAACAACACCCAGCGAAACTTTATTGCTTTGAATATAGCGGTACTTACCGTCTCTGATAGCCGCACCGAAGCCACCGACAGGTCGGGTAAACTGCTGGTCGAGAAGCTGACTGCGGCAGGTCACAACAGTATCGGAAAGAGCATCGAACCGGACGATATTTACAAGCTTCGCGCACGCGTGTCAGACTGGATTGCAGACGACAATGTGCAGGCCATCATCACGACCGGCGGCACAGGCATCACTGGCCGCGACGGTACCCCCGAGGCGATCGAACCCCTGCTCGACAAAAAAATAGACGGCTTCGGTGAAATGTTCAGGGTGTTATCGTACGAAAGCATCGGCACATCGACATTGCAATCACGCTGCCTCGCAGGCGTAGCAAACGGCACCTATATATTTTGCCTTCCAGGCTCTACCGGCGCCTGTGTGGATGGCTGGGACAAGCTCATTGCCAGTCAACTCGACTACCGCACTAAACCCTGCAACCTGGTTGAACTCATGCCGCGGCTACTGGAAAAATAAATCATGACCAATAAACCCATAAAACCCATGCAACGGGACCCCGAAAAGCACCCCTGGTCAGAACCCGCCAAACGCAAATTAAACCCGAGCATTAAGGTTCATCAGTTCCCCTGTTTGCAGGATAACTACGGCTATCTGGTGCATTGTAAAGCCAGCCAACTTACTGCCTGCATTGACACGCCAAGCGTTGCGGCCACCCAACAGGCGCTGGCCGACACCGGCTGGACTCTGACGCACATATTAAATACGCATCATCATGAAGACCATGCGGGCGGCAATCTGGAGCTCAAAGAAAAAACCGGCTGCATAATAGTCGGGCCTGCGCACGATGCTGACCGCATTCCCGGCCTCGATATCGGCGTAGACGAAGCCACTGGGTTTCGCTTCGGTACTCACGAAGTAGAGGTGCTAAACACCCCGGGGCACACCACAGGACATATTGTGTATCGCTTCCGCACCCACAATCTTGCCTTCGTCGGCGACACTCTGTTTTCGATGGGTTGCGGAAGACTGTTTGAAGGCACACCACGACAAATGTGGACGTCGTTGCAAAAGATCATGGCATGGCCGGATCACACGCTCGTCCATTGTGCTCACGAGTACACCGCAGCTAATGCTGACTTTGCACTCACCATTGAGCCCAACAATATCGAACTCATTAGCCGTGCGAGCCGCGTGGCTGAGCTTCGGGCGAGCAATCTATCCACCGTGCCCACCAGCCTAAAGATCGAAAAACTGACTAACCCATTTTTGCGTCCGGACAGCGAAGAGATTCGCCACAGCCTGAACATGGCCGATGCCAGCAATGCAGAAGTCTTTGCTGAGATCCGCAAACGCAAGGACGTGTTTTGAGGCATCTGCTGTTACATGAGACCATTCATTGTCCCTACTGCGGGGAGCCTATCGGCATTGATCTCGATCTGTCGGTCGAGTCACAAAGCTATATAGAAGACTGTCAGGTCTGCTGCCAACCCATCCAGATCAGCTACACCAGCATGGACGGCGAACTGCTTAATGTTGATGTCGAACAAGATAACGCCTAAATTACTGCAAAATACTCCCTCGAAAGCCACGGGTTCGAGTAACCTCAGCATTCATTCACCAGAAAACAAAGAGAAATTGCGGAAAGGCATAGGAATCTGCCTTGGGTTTGGCTAAAATGCGCACCCCGCAGATGCCAAGCCTCTGCGGAACATAGAAATATGCGCCTGTAGCTCAGCTGGATAGAGTATCGGTCTACGAAACCGAGGGTCACAAGTTCGAATCTTGTCAGGCGCGCCAAAAATAGAAAGCCCCCTTTTTAGGGGGCTTTTTGTTTTTCCAGGGCCCTATTTTGAAGCTAACTCGACCGCACATTGCTAAAACCAGCGTTCAGGCATTCTGACGCAGTGAGTTCCGCCAGGCCCATGGTCTGCTGCTATCGTGATCCCGTATTGCCCTCTAAATCAGACCTTTTCATGCCACTGCCACGCTTCAAACTGCGCAGCATACTGAGCATTGCAAACGCCCGCGGCGCGCGAAATGCATTAAAATCGCCACATACGGTGTGAGTCGAAAGAATTTACAGCAGCTATTTGCAATAGCCTGATTTTCGTACGATATTTAGATGCTAGATTCACGGACAAACAACAGCATAGGATTATTTCCCAAAACCCACCAGCAACCCCAGAGACGCCAACTTGGAGCAACCAACGCCTAATAAGGAATTCGCTCTCGCCGACTTAATCGGTGACCTGCTGAATGTTGCCTACGACGACGGCCACCTGAACCAATGGCTGGAAAAATGTGCAAAGCAACTTGGCTGCAGCAAGGCCGCTTTGCTCTCTTGGGAATCAGGCAACCCCGACTCGCCGCATTCGCTGAACTACGGTGCCGAAAGTCTCGTTCGACCGGAATGGTGTGAGTGGTTTAATCAACTCATGCAGTTATATATTCCCGAAAACCCCTGCTTGCTAGAAGACATCATGATGGAACTGTTCAATGCCAGCGAAAAGGCTACTGACGGCAGTATTGCGAGGCTAATAAGCATCGCACCCGGGCTTAGCGGCAATACAAAAATTGCGTTGGTTGCATGGCGACGTGACATTGTCATTCTGATTCTCGAGCACGCTGAAGAAGATGGCTGGACTCTCGACGATGCCGAACATATCCGCTTTATCGCCCAGCATCTTGCTAGCGCCAGCCAGCTACTCTGCCACGTCTACAACTGCCGCTGGGGCCTAGCCAAAGCATCAACCATCATGGCTTCCGCCCCCAGTGGGCTATCTGTACTCGGGCAGCACGGTCATGTTGGCTATGCCACATCTAAAGCAAAAATCGTTCTCGAGATGAATGATGGCCTGGCTATAAAGAACGGCAAGCTCTCATTCGCGGATAAACTCCTCGAAAAAGAATTTTACGAGAACTTTTATCGGCTTGAAGGGCAAGATCGTGGCGTTTATAACGTCTCGGTGGAACGAGGCTCAGGAAAGCCACCCTTTCAACTTATGCTGGCTGCTATGAAAACTGACTTCGTGACGGCAAAAAATATTCGGGGGGAACCTTTTCTAGCACTTTTTGTGAACAACCCCAGCGATCAGGCAAAACTTTCCACTCATCAACTGCAGCAGTATTTCAACTTCACAAAAGCAGAAGCCAAAGTCGCCCGTGCGGTTTTCGCTGAGGACACCCTGCAAGATGCTGCCGGATCGCTCAACATCAGCATCAACACTCTGCGAACTCATCTGCGTCGCGTTTATGAGAAAGCCAAGGTCGGCAGCCAATCGGAGTTGATGCGCGCGCTATCCAGCACCTTGCAAACAAACAGGGTTAATGATGAAAGCATCCCCGCGCCTATGGTCAACGCTCGAAAGGCCACAATTGGCTCTACCTAGCGTAATAATAAGTAGACTGCAGCCCGCATATATTTGCGCCAAAACCAAATATCACCCAAATAGACGATGTTTAACGCATCGATAGCTTGCTAGAGTCAGCTATATTGACGGGCTTGGGGAAATCACAGTAGTTCGTGATCAGGTCTATAGCGGTTTCTGGTGACAACCACAGGGAAATGGTTCCACCCACAATCGCACTAAAACAAAAAGGCAGCTTCACGGCTGCCTTTTTGTTTTAGTGCGCAGCTCTTTTTTAGAGCGGCGGATTCATTCCGCAGAACCTATGCTCTCTCGCCTATACCGGCGCATAACGATCGCCCTCTGGCTGTCCCTTACCAACAATAACCGCAATCGTCCAAACCAAAACCGTTATTGCAAGAAACGGTAGACTCAATAATGCCCGCTTGCGGGACACGCGCCAACCGCAACGTAATGGTGCATTTAACCTCGCCCAAAAAAGATACGGCAAATAAGCCCAACGCAACAAAGGGGTTTCGAGGTAAATAAACTGGTCAGGCCCCGGACGTAACCATGCCTCACGACTCGGCAAACCCCAATACCAACTGTGTTTAATTGTCCGGCTTAATGAACTGCGTGCACTATGAGTAACTGGAATACTGCGCACAAAGTAAGCAGGTAGTTTTTCCCCGCCCTCAGTCAACCGACATTCGCTCACCCGCATCTGCACATCCCAATCTTCAAGCACACGAATATCAGTGCGATAGCCGCCGACTTTATCAAACCACTTGCGCTGCATAACGCAGGCGGTAGGCTGAAAATCTGATGCACCTTCAGGGCGCATAGCGCTCCATGCCGACCAACAAGCCATGTGATCCGCAAATGCTATAGGGCTGGACATCTGCTCCGGCGGCAATACTATCGGCCCACCAAAAAAGGCAAACTCACCAAAACCTTCGGCCAATGCAATAACGCTTGCAAGAAAATCATCACCGGTGACATTTGCATCGGAGTCGATAAAAAAAATAAGCTCGCCCTTGCTGGCCGCAACGCCTGTGTTACGGGCGAATGACGGGCCGAGACGCTCTTCACGCAGACCAATAACGCCCGTGTGTGAGGCGATAACCTCAGGCGTTTGATCGGTAGATGCATTGTCGACACAAATCACTTCATGAACCCAGCCCTCAGGCAATACCTGACGAATGAGCGAACCCAGCAATATGTCGAGCGTATCGGGTTGATTACGTACCGGGATAACAGCACTGATGCAGCGTTCGGTCATACCAATTCCTCGACAGTAAAAAACATGGGCAGAACCAATGCCCCAGTGTGGCATTATTAGCAGCGCGGTTTAACAAGTGCAATAGTGCCTGCGCTCAACCGCTGTGGCAAAAGCTCGCAACAAGGGTCGATTCATCATAAGCGTGAAGCCGATCACTTTGAGGCAGGCGTCGCTATGCTAGACTCGCCTTGTCTTCATTTCGGATACTCTATACACCGTGTCAACATTTCTATCAGATCTGGGCAAAGTCCTGAGAAAACCCTTATTGCTGGGGTCCTTTATTAAGAGCCGCCGCTCAAAAATGATTGCCGGCAAACTGCTGCAGCAACACAAAACCGATCCGGCTAAGATCGTTGAAGAAGGCTACAACCAGATGGCCTCCGATTATGGTCAGTGGACGCTAAGCCATGCACGCCCGGACAGAGGTAAGTACACGCAGCTGATTATTGATCAGCTAAAATCCGGTGCCGACCTGCTCGAATTGGGTTGCGGCCCGGGAGACCCTACTACCCGCACGCTAGCAGAAAATTTTAACGTTACGGCCAATGACATCTCGAGCAGCTGTCTGGAGCTGGCGAAGAAACACGCTCCGAGTGCTACATTAATTCAGAGTGATATGACATCGCTGGAATTTCCTGGCGACTCATTCGATGCCGTTGTGGCGTTCTATTCTTTCCACCATGTACCCCGCGAACGCTATCAGCCATTGCTAAATGATATTGCCAGCTGGCTGCGCCCCGGCGGCAAGTTCATCTCTGCAATGTATCCCTACGATGTCGAAAACCTGGTCACCACCGAAGGTTGGCATGGCTCCAACATGTACTGGAGCAGCTATGGCGAAGAAAAGACGCTGGAACTTATCGAGGCGGCCGGATTAAAAGTACTCAGCACCAGTCGCGAATCGGCTATCGAAGCCAATAAAGAAACCACCTTTTTATGGGTTGTGGCCGAACGGCCTGCTGCCTAAAATTGCAGCCGTATGAAAGTTCGATAGCTATCATCCGGCTGCAACTCCACAACTTAAGTCAGCGCGTGGTTACCGTTTTCTCGGCGCGCGCACCCAAAGCATTCACTGAGATCACTTTGTAGCTCCGGACTTTACCTGCAGTTGCAGGGTAAGCGACCCGATAGCTTCCCGATGCTTGCCCGAATGCAGCCTGCACCTCGGCATCACTCAACACTCGATTCCAAACCCTGACTTCATCCACAGCACCATCGAGCTGTGTTGTGCCTCCTGCGAGCAATCCGCCAAAAAAGCTGCTGCTTCTGCCTACGCCAAGTCCATCCAGCCCATCCATTTCTTCAATTTCGCTTTGTGTGGACACAGGAACCCGCTGGCCGTCAATATACATCACACCACTCGCCGTCGTTCCTGCATAAGTCAGCACAATGTGCTGCCAGACTCCGGCTTTCAACAATGAAGAAACCTCAAACAATGCTTTCTTGCCGCTCAAATAGAAGTGATTATTCATCTGATGCTGATACAGTCCTGTAAAAATACCTTGCCGCACCCCCCGCTCGAGAGCAAACTGATTAAACTTCACCCAAGCCTCAATGGTTACCGGACTGCCATCTTTAGTTTCTATATCGGAGATATAAGCAAAGTCGCCACTACCATCCAACTCCAGTCCAGAGTCTAAGTAACCCGCAGTCCAGTCCGCATCACCGGTCAATTCCGCAGAGCCTGCAGTACCGGCCAGGTTTTTACTTGAGGTCCCCTTGCCCTCAGAAAAACGCCACCAGCCAAGCAAGCTGCCATCAACGTCAACCAACGTGTGTGCGGCAACAGCAGAATCCACATTAATGTCCAAAACATCGTTATTGCCATCTCTGCTCAGCACCACTTGCAGCTCAAGCTGCTGCGTTTGTGCAGACACCACATCAGCTACCAACTCACCGACGCCTGGATTACTAATGGCACGAACATAGATCGTTTTTCCCGGCTGCAAGTCGGGGAGCAACAACCGATGCTCATACATGAGCGCACTACTATTAACCTGGCCATCCTTAACCATAGCCGTGCTGCCGTATTCAATTCTGGCAGCGACGCGTTGATTAGTGGTCCACTCGACATAGCTGCGCCCGGCCGGATCAGCCATTACCTTGATGGCGCCGGATACCAAACCTTTATGCACGCCATGGGAGTCGTTAGTGAACGCCAGAATATAGCCCACAAACTGCGCTCTAATCCTATCGAGATCCAGCCGCGCCAGTGGCTGCTCTTTGAGCTGGGCTAGCCATGCAGAAACCTCGGTCACAAGTGGTTGATTAACGCTCTGCTCCATTATCGCCCGCAGTGTCGACAGGTAGCGCACGTCATTAATACCTTCACGCAAACCCTCCCACTGCAGTGTATCAACCACTCCGTTTGCCGTTGGATAAACAAAATTGTGATCGCGATAAATAGCATGATCAAAATCGTTCCATGCATTGCCGAAAGAGTCGCTATAGGCATACATCATGGCGCCGTCGTAATTCATCTGCCACAGAAACAGACCTAAGTTCTGCCGGAACGTTCCCGGACGCTCCATACCCCCAGTCGGGTTCTGATAAGAAAATATTCTTTTGTCAATACTGTGCCAACGCGCTGCTTCAGGCCGGGTCACCGGATTAATCGCAACAAAGATATCGTGCAATGGTCCCATCAGGTCGAAATTACCGGGGCCGGAAGCAGCGGTGGTGTGATAGCCGGCAACAAATATTTTTGCCCCCAAATCACGAGCAAAATTCCATACCGGTTTCTGCTCTTCCAAACGCTCAGCTTTCGCCTCATCGCGTCCCCACACATAAAGCTGATCTACACCGTAATCGCTAACCTTACTCATGGTGTCCTGAATTCGATCTT
>JABIQA010000163.1 GCA_018699155.1 Chromatiales bacterium | reverse complement strand
GCTCGATCCCGAAGCAGGTTCAAGTTACGAGGTCTGGCGTCTGCTGTCTCGTTACGTCGCGCCGGTAGCACTGATTCTGGTGTTCCTCAATGCGATCGGGGTATTTGCTTAAGATGCGCCGGGTTGAACGCACAGCCATTGTTCCTTTCACGTCCGAGCAGATGTTTAATCTGGTGATCGACATTGAGGCTTACCCAGAGTTTCTGCCCTGGTGTGAAGGTGCGGAGTTGCGCAGCAGCAGCGAGAATGAAATTGTTGGTGGCATGACGCTTGGCATTAAAGGTTTTAACGCCACCTTTGTTACCCGCAATGTATTGCAGCGACCTGCAGTGATGAATATGGTGCTGGAAGAGGGACCCTTCAAAGTGCTTGAAGGCATCTGGCAGTTTGAGGCCTTAGGTGACAGCGGTTGCAAGGTGTCGTTGAGCATCGACTTTGAATTTGAAAGTGCAATGCAGGATATGTTGCTGGGAGCATCCTTCGAACTCATCTGCAATAAACTGATCGATGCATTTTCAGATCGCGCCAAGACGGTGTACAGCAATGTCTGAGCCCACCATCACTGTTGAAGTGGCTTATGCATTGCCGAATTGTCAGCATGTTGAGGTTTTGCAATTGGCGCGTGGGGTTACTGCGCGCGAAGCGCTAGCGCTTTCCGGCCTGCCTGCCGGGTTTCCTGAGATTGATGTGCAGGGTTGCCCGCTGGGTGTATTTGGAAGGCGGGTTAATGATGACTGTGTATTGCAATCAGGCGACCGCTTAGAAATTTACCGGCCTTTGACGAATAATCCGCGCGAAACTCGCCGGCGGCTTGCCGCTGAGGGCAAGATGAAGAGCTCGATTGCGAAGGCTGCAGAAAAGCGCCGTTAACTGGGGTTGACCGGAACGTCCAGCTCAATGTCGCTTACCCGGCCATCTTCAAACAGAATAATAGTCCAGCGCTGATCCGCTTCTTTGGCTCGACCGGGCAGGAAGTAGTACATGTAATCCCAGCGGTCCTTGTGGAAGCTTTCTTGGATCACCGGAGTGCCCAGTAGGTAGCGCACCTGGCTTTGAGTCATGCCCATCTTCACCTGCTCGATATCTACAGCATCGAGCTTATTGCCCTGTTGGATATCGACGTGATAGACGCAGCCGCTCAGGAGAATGCCGAGCAGGCAGAGGACTATTGAGCGTTTCAAGTTTAGTGGCGTCATCAGCTTTTTGTTAAGTTTTGCCGCATTGTTAGCGTAGAATGTGCGCATAATAAACCAAATTGAGCGATTGAATCAGGTTCTGTGCCTTTTCAGTCGGAACAGCAGCATACGGGAGAGATTTTTGAGCAAGCAGGAGCTGAGAGATGCGGGTCTTAAAGTGACCTCGCCGCGAGTGAGTATTTTGCATCTGCTGGAGCAGCGCAAAAATGCCCACATGACCGCGGAAGAAATCTATAAGACATTGCTTGCTGCCGGCGACGAGATAGGTCTGGCGACCATTTACCGCGTGCTGTCCCAATTCGAAGAGACCGGTCTGGTTACCCGCCACAATTTCGAAGAAGGTAAATCAGTCTTTGAACGCAATCGCGGCGGGCACCACGATCACATGGTGTGTTTAGACACGGGTAAGGTTATTGAGTTTGTGAACGAAGATATCGAGCGTCTGCAGCACGCTGTGGCAGAAGCACAGGGTTATGATCTCGATGGCCATAGCATGGTGTTGTTTGTGCGGCCTAAGCCCAAGTCCTGATTGAACGCCTCTGCGTGTTAACCCCGCAGTGGGTCACCCCGAAAAATCTAGCCCTGTTTCTCGAAGCGACTTTTAAGCATCTCGGTGGCATGTGCTCGGGTTGCTGCAGTGATTTTTGCGCCACCAAGCATGCGCGCAATTTCTTCAATGCGTTCATCAGGCGTTAGCGATTTGATTTGTGTGCGGGTGGTTTTGCCATCGCTCAACTTGCTCACTTTTAATTGCTGATCGCCCTGACTCGCGACCTGCGGTAAATGGGTTACACAAATGACCTGGGCGCTGTCGGCTAGCCGCTGGAGTTGTTCACCGACAATCTCGGCAACTGCGCCACCAACGCCTGAATCCACTTCATCAAAGATGAGTGTGCCGGCGGCATCGGAACTGCGTGCGGCCACCTGAATGGCCAGGCTCACGCGTGACAGTTCACCGCCAGATGCGACTTTCGACAGACTGCCGGGCTGCATACCCGGGTTTAATGCCACCAGATATTCGGCGCGCTCAAAGCCATCGGCTCCCGGAGTGTTGCCAGTCTCGACTAATTTGATGCTAAAGCTGCCGCCCTGCATACCCAGCTTCTGAATGTTAGCGGTAACTTCAGCTGCCAGTTTTTTTGCACCTTTGGCACGTGCCGCCGACAGTTTTTTGGCGGCATCGCAGAGTTTTTCGTGTAAGACGCGGGTGTTGGCATCGAGTTGTTCGAGGCTTTCGGCCGGGTTATCCAGCTCATCGAGTTCAGCTTGGAGGGCTCGGAACAGTTCTGATAAGGCGATGGGTTTTACCCGATGCTTGCGAGCTAGGTCGTGAATTGCGGCAAGCCGGTTATCGAGTTGCTGCAGAGTTTGCGGATCGGTATCGATATCATCCAGATGCTGACGGAGGGTATCAGTCGCTTCAGTTATTTGAATTTCTGCTTCTTGTAACAGCGTATTAATTGGTGTCAGGCTCTGATCAAAGCGAGTCAGGTTTTCAAGCCGATGACGAGTGCGACCAACAATGCTCTGTGCCGATTCTTCATTGTCATACAAGGCAGCAATGCACTGGTCGATGCCGTCGGCAATTTCTGCGGCATTAGCCGCACGGCTGTGTTCGCGGGTGATTTTTTCCAGTTCGCCATCTTGTGGGTTGAGGCTTGCAAGCTCATCAAGGTTGTAGCGCAGCAGTTCCAGTCGCTCTTCACGGTCTTTGCCGGAGTTACGCAGGCTTTTGAGTTTTTCGGCGTTGACCTGCCAGTTTGAATGCGCCGCTTGCACAGCGGTTAATAGTTTGCCGCAGGCTCCATACTGATCGAGAAAAACCCGTTGCACGGCAGGGCGCAGTAGCGACTGATGCGCTTGCTGACCGCATATATCAACTAAGTGCTCGCCGAGTGCGCGCAGTGTCTGCATTGGCACATTGGTGCCGTTGATGTAGCCGCGAGAGCGACCTTCCGCCGTTACAATTCTGCGCGCTAAGCAGAGCTGATCATCATTCAGATCCTGTTCTATCAGCCAATCAATAGCGGCAGGGTTGCCGCTTAAATCAAAACTGGCAGTAACTTCGGCGCGTTCGGTACCTGGTCGTACTGCACTGGATTCGGCACGTTCGCCAAGTGCGAGCCCTAACGCATCCACCAGAATAGACTTGCCCGCACCGGTTTCGCCAGTGAGTGCGGTCATGCCTGCGGTCAGCTCAAGATCGACTTCATCGATGATGGCCAGATTGCGTATATGGAGATTGTTAAGCACGTGAGGTTTTTTGGGTTCTGAGCATAGTTGGTTGGATTATCGGGTGCCGTATGAACAATGTATCTGATTGTACCCGCCCGCCGCAGAGCCAGGGAAGACAAATTGCTGCGATGATTTGCCAGTACCCTATTTGTTTGGCGTCGTTCCGTCAGCATCCGGTGGCTGGCGGCGTGGCTTGACGAGCCTGCCTTGCATTGCTAGCGTTAAGCGCAGACAGCGGTATTATTGGCGTTCTTTGTGAACACACCTAATTCCGCATCATTTGGCTTCAGGGCAGTTATGGCTGGCAGCACTACAGATAATCAGGGCATGGAGCTCAACGAAAGGGCAGGGCTTATTCTGCGGGCATTGGTGCAAAGCTATATTCATGACGGTCAGCCGGTCGGTTCACGCACGCTGGCTAAAAGCACCGATTTATCGTTAAGCCCTGCCAGTATCCGCAATGTCATGTCCGATCTCGAGGAGCTGGGTTTTATTGCGGCACCTCACACCTCCGCCGGGCGTATTCCTACACCGCGCGGCTATCGGTTTTTTGTTGATACCTTGTTAAAGATGCAAGAGGCTCAGGGTGCCGGCATCAGCGACCTGCAGAAACAAATTCTGGTTGATGACACAGGTGATGCCCGTGAGCTCGCATCGAGCGTGTCATCGTTGTTGTCATCGATGACCGAGATGGCCGGTTTAGTCACCTTGCCACGGGCGAGTCATGTGGTGCTGCGTCAGGTCGAGTTTTTACCGATTTCCAATCACCGGGTGCTGGCCATTCTCGTGGTGAACGATCACGAAGTGCAGAACCGTATTTTGCATCTTGATCGTGAGTACTCCGAGTCGGAGTTAAAGCGTGCGGCCAATTATCTGAATAAAACCTACGCCGGTAAAGAGCTGAATAAAGTAAGGGATCTGGTCATTGAAGAGATGCGCCTCACTCAGCGCAGTATGAATCAACTGATGATAGATACCATTAGTATTGCTCAGCAGGCACTGACCATCGACACTCCTGCGCAGGAGTATGTGATGGCCGGTGAAGCCCAGCTGATGAATTTTCATGAGCTTTCCGATATTGATAAACTCAAACAGCTGTTTGAGGCTTTTAATCAAAAACGGGAGATGCTGGGGCTGCTCGATCAGAGTATTGTGGCTGATGGCGTAAAGATCTTTATCGGCGAGGAATCCGGTTACCAGTTGCTGGGTGATTGCAGTATTGTCACAGCGCCGTACCGTGTAGACGATGAAATCGTCGGGGTCCTGGGCGTGATTGGCCCCACACGTATGGCCTACGAGCGGGTTATACCCATTGTTGATGTGACGGCAAAACTTGTTGGCGCTGCCTTGAAATCGGCCCAATAGGGCCCCATAAAAGCTCTGAAACACGGCAAAATAACATTAAGTGGAGTATCGGCTGGCGTCCTGATTCTAATCTGGGCCCTGCTTGCTGCTCCTCTACATTTTCTACAGTCCGAAATTGGTATTAAGCATGAGTTCGAATGAAATAGATCCTGAGAAGGGCAAGAAAGATAACCTCAGTTCCGGTGAAGCAGGCGAGGTCACCGAGGCAGAAATGGCAGAAACCATGGTCTTGCAGGAAGACACTATCGAATCTGTTGCCGACGAGCACGCGGAAACCACAGTGCTTGATGAGGCTGGTTCCGTGGCTGGCGAGTTACGTGAGGCACTGGAGCAGGCTCAGCAGCAGCTGCAGACTTATCAGTACGCTGTAGCCGAAGCCGAGAACAAGGTTCGCCGTGTTGAGCGCGAAGCGCAACAGGCCCGGCAGTTTGCCGTTGAGCGTTTTGCTAGCGACATGCTGGCGGTGCTCGATACATTGGAGCTCGGTATTCAGGCTGGTGAGAGCGAGGGCGCGACTGCAGATACGCTTATGGAAGGCAATCGTGCCGGCTTGAAGCAATTTATGACGGCCATGAAATCTTCTGGTATTGAGACTATCGACCCTGAAGGCGAACCCTTTAACCCTGAGCTCCATGAAGCCATGGTGATGCAGCCTTCCGATACTGCCGAACCGAACTCTGTGCTTACGGTGGTGCAGCGGGGCTACCTGCTGAACGGTCGTTTGCTGCGACCAGCGCGCGTGGTGGTTGCCAAGGCGCCTGAGTAAGTACCAGTGGCTGCAAAAGCCTTTGGTTTCTTTGAAAACAAACATTAAAAATTCACTGACTATTCATTAAATAGTTTTAGCCTGACCTTGAAAGTGGCGAATCCGCCCATAAATTAGAGTCAAGCTAACTTTATTTAAGAATTCATACCCGGAGAACGAAATGGGAAGAGTAATTGGAATTGACTTGGGCACCACGAACTCGTGTGTGGCTCTAATGGATGGTGACAAAGTTAAAGTCATTGAGAACAGCGAAGGCGATCGCACCACACCTTCTGTGGTTGCGTTCACCAAAGATGACGAAGTTCTGGTGGGTCAGTCTGCAAAGCGTCAGGCTGTTACTAATCCGCAGAACACCTTGTTTGCGGTTAAGCGCCTTATCGGTCGTAGTTTTAGTGATGATGTTGTACAGCGCGATATGGACATGGTGCCCTACAAGATTGTTAAGGCCGACAATGGCGATGCCTGGGTAGAGTCCAATGGTAAAGCTATGGCTCCGCCGGAAGTGTCTGCGCGTGTGTTGATGAAGATGAAAAAGACCGCGGAAGATTATCTCGGCGAGGAAGTTACCGAGGCCGTAATTACCGTGCCTGCGTATTTCAATGATTCGCAGCGGCAGGCCACTAAAGATGCAGGCAAAATTGCCGGTCTGGAAGTGAAGCGTATTATTAACGAGCCTACCGCAGCCGCTCTGGCCTATGGTATGGATAAGCAGCGCGGTGACCGTAAGGTTGTGGTGTATGACCTTGGTGGCGGTACATTCGATATCTCTATTATTGAAATTGCTGAAATTGATGGCGAACATCAGTTCGAAGTATTGGCTACTAACGGCGACACGTTTCTTGGTGGTGAAGATTTTGATCTAAAAATCATTCAATATCTCGCCAGTGAATTCAAGAAAGAAAGTGGTGTTGATGTCAGCGCAGATCCATTGGCCATGCAGCGACTGAAAGAGGCTGCAGAGACAGCCAAGATTGAGCTGTCATCAAGTTCGCAGACTGAAATAAATCTCCCGTACATTACTGCAGATGCAACCGGTCCCAAGCACCTAACAATTAAGCTGACCCGTGCGAAGCTCGAGTCTCTGGTTGAAGACCTTGTTTCCCGTACCATAGCGCCTTGCAAAATCGCATTGAAAGATGCCGGTTTGGGTGTCGCTGATATTGAAGACGTTATTCTGGTCGGTGGCCAATCTCGTATGCCGAAAGTGCAGGAAGCTGTGCAGGAATTTTTCGGTAAAGAACCGCGTCGTGATGTGAATCCCGATGAAGCTGTTGCCATGGGCGCGGGTATTCAGGGTGGTGTGTTGTCAGGAGCGGTGAAAGATGTGCTGCTGCTTGATGTTACTCCGTTATCTCTGGGTATCGAGACTCTCGGTGGCGTTATGACTAAGGTAATTGAGAAAAACACCACGATTCCTACCAAAGCGAATCAGGTCTTTTCAACTGCCGACGACAATCAGCCTGCTGTAACAATTCATGTGTTGCAGGGTGAGCGTGAGCGTTCTGGTGATAACAAATCATTGGGTCGTTTCGATCTGTCTGATATTCCGCCAGCGCCTCGCGGGATGCCGCAAATCGAGGTTACTTTCGACATCGATGCTAATGGCATTCTAAACGTATCGGCTAAAGACAAAGCTTCAGGCAAAGAACAGAAGATCGTTATTCAGGCCTCCAGCGGTTTGTCGGATGATGAAGTTGAACGGATGGTTAGCGACGCGGCGGTCCATGAAGAAGAGGACAAGAAATTCCGTGAGTTGGTGGATGTTCGTAACCAAGCTGACGCATTGCTGCATAGCTCAGAGAAATCTCTCGAAGATCTTGGCGAGAAAGTTACTGCTGAAGAGCGTTCTGCAATCGAAGCGGCTTCAAACGATGTGAAAGAGGCGTTGAAGAGCGATGATAAGGACAGCATTGAGACCAAGCTGAAGGCATTGAGTGAAGCATCCAATGACCTGGCACAGCGTGTGTATGAAGAAGCTGCTGCTGAAGGTGCTGAGGGTACTGAAGCCGCTGCTGATGATGGCGTGGTTGATGCAGAATTTGAAGAAGTCGAGAAAGAAGATAAAGAAGAGCAAGAAGAGCAAGAAGAGAAAAAAGACTAGTTCAAGGTCTCATCATGGCGTTGCGCTGCTTGCATCTGCCTGAGAGTAAATAAAAAGGGTTGCTGTTTGTCGGCAGCCCTTTTTTTATGTAGATTCGCTCTGTTATACCCGATGAATTGTGCGCCGAAATGAATGAGGTGCCCTAAACCTGGCTGAAATAGCCCTCAGCTATGGCATCAGAAAGGGCTATGGGTTGAAAGCGACCGGATGTGGCCCAATAATACGAAATAGGCTCTTCAGCTATCAGCAATGATATTTAAGTTCAGGGGACGCAGGCTTCAGTCTGTGCCCCCTTTTCGTTTATTTTGGAACACAGACTTATGTCTAAACGTGATTATTACGAAGTATTGGGTGTTGAACGTGGTGCGGCCGAGGGCGATATCAAGAAGTCTTATCGTCGCATGGCAATGAAGTATCACCCCGATCGTAATCCCGACGATCAAACTGCCGAAGCTAACTTTAAGGAAGTTAAAGAAGCTTACGAAGTACTCTCCAACAAGCAAAAGCGAGCCACTTACGATCAGCATGGCCATGCTGCATTTGAGCAGGGTGGTATGGGTGCTGGCGGATTTCGCGGCGACGCCAGTGGCTTTTCCGATGCATTTGGCGATGTATTCGGAGATATCTTTGGAGCTGGCGGCCGGCGCGGTGGTCGCAGCAACGTTTATCGTGGCGCGGACCTGCGTTATGAGCTGAGCTTGACGCTGGAGCAGGCGGTCAAAGGTGACTCGGCAACTATTTCGTTTCCGACCACGGCCAAATGCGGCACCTGCGAAGGTGATGGCGCGAAGCCGGGCACCAGTCGGAAAACCTGTGGCACATGCAATGGTGTGGGTCAGGTGCGAGCTCAGCAGGGGTTTTTCTCTGTTCAGCAGACCTGTCCTAAGTGTCGTGGCGCGGGAACGGTGGTTGAAAGCCCCTGTGCTGATTGTTCGGGAAGCGGCCAGATTCGGGAAGAGAAGACGCTGTCGGTTAAAGTTCCGGCGGGTGTTGATCAGGGCGATCGCATCCGCCTGGGCGGTGAAGGTGAAGCGGGACAGAACGGCGGACCAGCTGGCGACCTGTATGTGGAGATCCGGGTTAAGCGTCATGAGATTTTTGAACGTGACGGTGCCAACCTGCATTGCGAAGTGCCTATTTCATTCGCCACAGCCGCACTTGGCGGTCAGTTGAAAGTTCCGACCCTGGAAGGCGAGGTCAATCTGAAGGTGCCCGCAGGCACTCAGTCTGGCAATGTATTTCGCCTGCGAGGCAAAGGCGTTAAGCCGGTGCGCGGTGGTAGCATTGGTGATCTCTACTGCGCAGTTGACGTTGAGATACCGGTCAAGCTAACCAGCAAACAGGAAAAACTGCTAGAGTCGTTTCAGGATTCGTTGAGCAAAGGCGGAGATAAGCATCGTCCGCGGGCCCAGAGTTGGGCTGATAGTGTGAAGCGTTTTTTGAAAGGCATGACGTCTTGAGCTAATTAGCACTGCAGGTGCTGAAAAGAGTTGGAAGGAATGCTTTACTGTCTTTAGTCTGTATGTTGCCGGAGGGTTCCGGATCATTAACCAGAGTATTCAGGGGGTCACTATGCGAGTTGCAGTTTTAGGTTGTACAGGCCGCATGGGTATTGAGCTCGTCAAAACTGTTGTTGACAGTCGTGGCTCAGAACTGAGTGGGGCCTTAACCCAATCAGGGCATGCCATGCTTAATGTCGATGTTGGCGTTGTTGCGGGCGTTGCAAATACAGGAATACTTGTTACCAGTGATCTCAGTGTTGCTCTCGATGGCGCTGATGTGGTTATTGATTTCACTCTGCCGGCAGCCATGCAAAGTAACCTGGCCGCCTGTCGTAAGTACAAAGTCGCTTTGGTGATGGGCACCACCGGTTTAAGTGAAGGCCAGCATGCGATGCTGGCGGAAGCTGCTGCCGAGATCCCTATTGTTTACGGCAGAAACATGAGTGTTGGCGTCAATGTCACCACAGAATTGTCACGTCTGGCTGCCCGTTATCTGGGTGCTGATTGGGATACCGAGATTGTTGAAGCGCATCATCGACACAAAGTCGATGCACCGTCAGGCACTGCATTGCAGCTTGGTGAGGCCGTTGCCAAAGAGCGGGGTGCGGATTTATCCGCAATAGCGGTATACGACCGAGCCAATAAGTCGGGTGCCCGAAATCGCGGCGAGATTGGCTTTAGTTCAATACGCGCCGGGAGCATTGTTGGCGAGCACAGCGTGCTGTTTGCCTCTGATGCCGAAATCGTTGAGCTGCGCCACCAAGCAACCGATCGCAGTGTGTTTGCGCAGGGTGCGCTGCGTGCCGCGAGCTGGCTCGAAGGTCGCCCGGTCGGTTTGTACGGCATGCCTGATGTGCTCGGGTTTAATACATAATCCTGCGGCTGCGCACCTTAGCGTCGTCTGAAGTGCCGAAGATTCACCGAATAGCCTATTATCAATAGCGTAGAGCGCAGCCTTTCTATACAATACGCTCGGTCGCTATATGACCACGCTGGTTTGCGGGAGAGAGCCTTGCTCAGGACTCTCCCGTTTCTATGTTTGAAGCCTTCTGGTGTGAGGATTTCCGAGTGACACAACCTGCCATACTGGCGCTAGAAGATGGCACCATATTTCGCGGTATTTCGGTTGGCGCCGAAGGCCAAACCATTGGTGAAGTGGTTTTTAACACCGCGATGACCGGTTATCAGGAGATCCTGACCGACCCGTCTTATTGTCGTCAAATAGTAACCCTGACTTACCCCCATATCGGTAATACCGGCACCAATAGTGACGATTTCGAAAGTGACGGAATTCATGCCGCAGGGCTTATTATTCGTGATCTGTCGATGGTCACCAGTAACTACCGTTCAGAGATCAGCCTTACTGAGTTCCTGAAACGCGGTAATACTGTAGCGATTGCAGATATCGATACCCGCAAGCTCACCCGGATTCTTCGTGAGAAGGGTGCTCAGTCCGGCTGTATTATGGCCGGCGACAATATTGACGAAGCGAAAGTCATCGAGCACGCCCGCCGGTTCCCCGGCCTTGCTGGGATGGACCTGGCCAAAATTGTTACTACTAAGAAAACCTATCAGTGGAGCATGGGCAGTACCTGGCCGAAGCCTACCGGCGGTCCGGGTAAACGCGATTGCGATTTCCATGTTGTTGCCTATGATTTTGGTATTAAGCGCAACATTCTGAGATTGTTGGTGGATTACAACTGTCGCGTTACGGTTGTGCCGGCACAGACACCTGCCGCTGATGTGCTCGCAATGTCACCCGATGGTGTCTTTTTATCAAATGGCCCGGGTGACCCCGAGCCTTGCACCTATGCTATCGATGCTATCAGTCAAATTACCGGCGCCGGAATCCCGGTTTTTGGCATTTGTTTGGGGCATCAGTTGCTGTCATTGGCCAGTGGCGCCAAAACTCTGAAAATGAAATTTGGTCATCATGGTGCTAACCACCCGGTGGGCGAGTTGGGCACCAATGTGGTCTATATCACCAGCCAGAATCATGGCTTTGCAGTAAACGAAGAAAGCTTGCCGGTAACGCTTAAGGCGACGCATAAGTCTTTGTTCGATGGCAGCCTGCAGGGTGTAGAGCGTACTGATTGTTTGGCGATGGGGTTTCAAGGGCACCCTGAAGCCAGTCCCGGGCCACACGATCTTCGGCCTATTTTTAGTCGGTTCATCGAGATGATGAATACCGCGGCGGGAAAAGTGCCCAACGGCGTTGAAACGCTCTAGTCCCGTTCATGGTTTCTCTGATTGTTTAACGACAAGCTACTTATAAACAGCTAACTAACAAAAGACAGATACTTCGCATGCCTAAGAGAAAAGATATAGAAAGCATTCTGATTATCGGCGCTGGTCCGATTGTGATCGGCCAGGCATGTGAATTCGACTATTCGGGTGCGCAGGCATGTAAGGCGCTCAAGGAAGAGGGCTATCGGGTCATTCTGGTTAACTCTAACCCTGCCACTATCATGACCGATCCCGATATGGCCGATGCAATCTACATTGAGCCCGTGAGTTGGAAAACGGTTGCTAAGATTATTCAGGAAGAGTCGCCCGATGCGTTGTTGCCAACGATGGGTGGTCAGACTGCACTGAACTGCGCTTTGGATCTCGATCGCGAAGGGATTCTTGCAAAGTACAATGTTGAGCTTATTGGTGCTTCTAAAGAGGCAATAGATACGGCCGAAGATCGCGAGAAGTTTAAACTTGCGATGGAAGATATCGGTCTTGAAGTGCCACGCGCTGCCGTCGCTAAAACACTTGAAAAAGCCTATGAGATAGTCGCAGATATTGGTTATCCGGCCATCATTCGCCCGTCATTCACAATGGGTGGCAGTGGCGGCGGTATCGCATACAACCGCGAAGAGTTTGACCAAATTGTTAGCTATGGTATTGAGCTTTCACCAACCAATGAAGTATTGATTGAAGAGTCAGTGCTGGGCTGGAAAGAGTACGAGATGGAGGTGGTCCGCGACACCGCGGACAACTGCATTATCATCTGCTCAATCGAAAATCTCGACCCCATGGGCGTTCACACCGGTGACTCAATTACCGTTGCACCTGCCCAGACTCTCACCGACAAAGAGTATCAGGTGATGCGCAACGCAGCGCTTGCGGTGCTGAGGCGCATCGGCGTGGAGACAGGAGGTTCTAACGTTCAGTTTTCTATGTGTCCTGATACGGGTCGCATGTTGCTTATCGAGATGAACCCACGTGTTTCTCGTTCGTCCGCGCTAGCATCGAAAGCCACCGGCTTTCCGATCGCGAAAGTGGCTGCCAAACTTGCAGTGGGTTATACGCTTGACGAATTGCGCAATGAAATTACCGGCGGTGCAACGCCTGCTTCGTTTGAACCGACTATCGATTACGTGGTTACCAAAATCCCACGGTTCACTTTTGAAAAATTCCCCGGTGCTAACGATCGCCTCACCACCCAGATGAAATCTGTGGGTGAGGTTATGGCAATGGGTCGTACTTTTCAGGAGTCCATGCAAAAAGCCTTGCGCGGCCTGGAAACGGGTATTGATGGGCTTGCGGAAAAAATGCCGACTCCCACCACCGATGAGCAGGTCGACTTACTCCATCATGAGATTCGTGCTGCGGGCGCTGAGCGCTTGTTGTATGTGGGTGATGGTTTTCGTTCGGGCATGACCTTGGAAGAGGTCCACGAACTGTCCAATATTGATCCCTGGTTTCTGGCGCAGATTGAAGACCTGATCCATGAAGAGCAGGCTATGCAGGCTGAAGGTGCCGAAACGTTGCAGCCGCTGCGGTTGCGGGCACTGAAGCGCAAGGGCTTTTCTGACAGCCGTATTGCCAAGCTTAGTGGTGTTCAAGAAACGGCCGTTCGTAAGCAGCGAGTCACGAATAATATCCGGCCGGTTTATAAGCGCGTTGATACCTGTGCTGCCGAGTTTTCAACAACTACGGCTTACATGTATTCAAGTTACGAGGAAGAGTGCGAAGCCAGTCCGACCAGTGCCCGTAAAATTATGATTCTGGGCGGTGGCCCGAATCGTATTGGTCAGGGTATTGAGTTTGACTACTGCTGCGTGCATGCCGCTATGGCGTTGCGCGACGCGGGTTACGAAACCATCATGGTTAACTGTAACCCTGAAACTGTTTCTACAGACTACGACTCATCCGATCGTCTGTACTTTGAACCCCTGACATTTGAAGATGTTATGGAGGTTATAGATCTCGAAAAGCCTGACGGTGTGATTGTGCAGTACGGCGGTCAGACACCGTTGAAGCTGGCTGAATCGCTGCAGGAGGCGGGTGCACCGATTATCGGTACCAGCCCCGATTCTATCGACCTTGCAGAAGACCGAGAGCGTTTCCAGTTGTTGGTGAATCAGCTCAAGCTGAAGCAGCCACCGAACGGCATTGCGCGCACGGTTAACGAATCGGCACGCATTGGCAGTGAAGTTGGCTATCCATTAGTAGTCCGACCTTCCTACGTGTTGGGTGGTCGCGCGATGGAAGTGGTACACAACGAAGAAGATTTGCGTATCTACATGACCGAAGCTGTGCAGGTATCCAATGACAGCCCTGTATTGCTTGATCGCTTTTTGGATCTGGCCGTTGAAGTCGATGTCGATTGCGTTTGTGACGGTCAGGACGTGCTCATTGGCGGGATTATGGAGCATGTTGAGCAAGCAGGTGTTCACTCGGGTGATTCGGCTTGTTCGCTGCCGCCGCACACACTGAGCAAAGAGGTTCAGGTTGAGTTGGTGCGTCAGGTAGAAGAACTCGCTCGCGCATTGAAGGTGGTTGGTCTTATGAATACGCAGTTTGCCATTCAAAATGGTGTTGTGTATTTGCTCGAGGTAAACCCGCGCGCATCGCGTTCAGTGCCTTTTGTGTCGAAGGCAACCAGTGTGCCTTTGGCAAAAATCGGCGCTATGTGTATGGCCGGAGTCAGTCTTAAAGAACAGGGGTATACGCAGCAGGTTGTACCTGACTATTACTCGGTTAAGGCTTCTGTATTCCCATTCAATAAGTTCCCCGCTTCTGACCCTATTCTTGGCCCGGAAATGAAATCTACCGGCGAAGTAATGGGCACTGGCGAGACGTTTGGCGAAGCCTATGCCAAGGCTCAGTTGGGGCAGGGAGTTAAATTACCTTCGCGAGGTACGGTGTTTATCTCAGTGCGTGATCGCGATAAGCCCAATGCAGTTAGGCTCGGTCGCTCCTTGCTCGAGCGCGGGTTCCGCTTAATAGCCACCGATGGTACGGTTAAGTATCTGGTTGAGAACGGTCTTGCATGCAAGCGTATTAATAAGGTGCGTGAAGGTCGTCCGCATGTTGTCGACATGATTAAGAATCAGGAAGTGGTGTTGATTGTGAACACAACAGAGGGCAAGAAAGCCATCCGTGAGTCACGTGCGATTCGCAGCGCCGCTGTGCATAATGCAGTGACTTATTACACAACGACTTCTGCTGGTCTTGCGACTATTACTGCGCTCGATCACATTGCGACCAATCAGGTAAACAGTTTGCAGGATCTTCACAAGCGTATTGGCAGGCAGAAATCATCATGAGTAAGGTTCCATTGACAGTGGCAGGTGCAGAGCGAATGCGTGACGATTTAACCCGCTTGAAGGGTGAAGACCGTCCACGAGTAATCGCAGCCATTGCAGAGGCTCGTGCTCATGGCGATCTGAAAGAAAATGCCGAGTACCATGCCGCGAAAGAACAGCAGAGTTTTATTGAAGGTCGTATTAAAGATCTGGATGGCAAGTTGTCTAACGCCCAGATTATCGATGTCACCACCTTAGGTGAGCCTGAAAAAGTAATCTTCGGTGCGACCGTACGCTTGTTTGACGATAGCGCAGATGCCGAGGTTCAGTACAAGATAGTCGGTGAGGATGAGGCAGATATTACGGCTGGATTATTGTCTATTTCATCACCGATCGCGCGCGGGTTAATTGGTAAATGCCTCGATGATGAAGTGGTGGTAAAAACACCGGGCGGTGAGAAAATCTACGAAGTTATCGAGATACAATATATTTGATGACGTGCTTAGGCGACTGGCGTCCGTGTCAGAACAACGTGATTGTTCTGTAACTAAGCTTTGGGTCTAAGTCTTCGGCAGGGTAATTTTAGGCTCTTTTTTGCTGCCTTTTTTCGGTGCGCGGTACAGCGTGGCAATATTGCCCACTCGGCCGACCAATTCCGATTTGCTGGCTTTGCAAAGCCGTTTAATTGCTGCATCACGCGCATCGCGTTCACCGGCACTTACTTTAACCTTCATTAACTCGTGATGCTCAATGGTGGAATCCAGTTCATTAAGCAGCGATGCCGTCACGCCTGCATTGCCGACCATAATGACAGGCTTTAAGTTGTGGGCGAGTTTCTTCAGGGCTTTTTTCTGTGTTTCGGTCAGGCTCATAGCGGGATCTGCTGCAGTAGGTTCGATGTGCGGGCCGGCCTCTCCGGAGCTTCATCGGGCGCGTAGGATACCCATCGTGCGGTCGAACTTCAAAGGTTACGTCGCTGCAGTGACATTTATACCGCTGCCCCCGGGGCGGCTGGCTTAGAATAGATCTATGGCGAATAGTGGCAGCAGCGCACGCTGGCGACGGCGGCAGGAAACAGATATCTATGTGCAACGGGCGCGCAGGGAAGGCTGGCGCTCGCGTGCGGTATACAAACTGGAAGAAATCCAGTTACGCCACAAACTGATGCGGCCCGGGGCTATCGTGGTTGATCTGGGCGCCGCTCCTGGCGGTTGGTGTCAGTATGCGCTGCAATGCGTGGGAACGAACGGACGGGTTATTGGTCTGGATATATTAGAGATGCCGCCGATAGAGGGGGTTGAGTTTATTCATGGTGATTTTACCGAGGACAAGGTGCTTGCGAGTTTGCAGCAATGCATAGGTAATCAGAAAGTTGACCTTGTTATGTCGGATTTGGCCCCCAATATAACGGGTACAAGGTCGGTGGATCAGCCGCGCAGTATGTATCTCGTTGAAATATCGCTGGAGTTGGCTTACGAGGTTTTGCGACCTGGTGGTCACTTTGTAACGAAGGTTTTTCACGGTGAAGGTTTTGATGATCTTGTAAAAGCTGTGAGGTGTCGTTTTAAAAATGTGAAGGTAAGGAAACCGAAAGCGTCCAGACCAGACAGTCGTGAGACCTATCTTGTAGCTAGTGGCTACGGTTTGTAGTAGTGTCTTAAGCATGAAAGCCCCGCCTTATATAGACTAGAGGCAGCGCATTATTAAAGAGTAGAGGAAATCTGTGAACGATCTCGCTAAAAATATTCTCCTTTGGGTAGTCATCGCTATTGTCCTGTTGACTGTGTTTCAGAGCTTTGGCCCGTCGAACAGGCAAGAAAGCTCTCTTGATTACTCAACCTTTCTAGATATCGTGGAAACCGGCGGAGTGTCACAGGTGACCTTTGAAGGGCAGAATATTCAGGGTGTCCGCGCGAGCGGCGAAAAGTTCGTTACCTACAGTCCAGAGACTGACAACACTGCACTCATCGGCTTTCTGAAAGACAATAATGTGCGGTTCAGCGGATCAGCGCCGAAAGGCCAGAACATTTTTGTCAGCCTGCTTATTAATTCCTTCCCCATCTTATTGCTGATTGGTGTCTGGGTGTATTTCATGCGTCAGATGCAGGGCGGCGGCGGCGGTCGTGGCGCAATGTCTTTCGGTAAGAGCAAAGCCCGTTTGTTGGGTGAAGACCAGGTTAATGTCACCTTTGGTGATGTGGCGGGTATTGAAGAAGCAAAATCTGAGCTGGTTGAGATTGTCGAGTTCCTTATGGATCCGGGCAAGTTCCAGCGCTTGGGCGGACAAATCCCGAAGGGTGTGCTGTTGGTTGGTTCGCCGGGTACAGGTAAAACCTTGTTGGCCCGAGCGATTGCTGGTGAAGCCAAGGTACCCTTCTTTACTATTTCAGGTTCTGACTTCGTTGAGATGTTTGTCGGCGTAGGCGCATCCCGTGTCCGCGATATGTTTGAGCAGGCAAAAAAACATTCGCCGTGCATTATCTTTATCGATGAAATCGATGCTGTTGGCCGGCACCGTGGTGCAGGTCTTGGCGGTGGTCATGACGAACGCGAACAAACTCTGAACCAGTTGCTGGTTGAGATGGATGGCTTTGAAGGTAATGAGGGCGTCATTGTTGTCGCTGCAACCAATCGTCCTGATGTGCTTGATCCCGCGCTGCTTCGTCCTGGCCGCTTCGATCGCCAGGTTGTGGTGCCGTTGCCCGATGTACGTGGTCGTGAGCAGATTCTTAAAG
>JABIQA010000091.1 GCA_018699155.1 Chromatiales bacterium | reverse complement strand
TGAGTGGTTACGGTGAGAAACGCATGGATCAGGCCTGCTCTGTGCTCGACACCTTATTGCTGGCAAGAGAAATGCACCCTGGGCAGCGCAACAGTCTTGACGCGCTGTGCAAGCGCTACAGCGTCGATAACACCAAGCGTGATCTCCATGGTGCCTTGCTTGATGCGAGGCTCCTGGCTGATGTCTACCTGATGATGACCGGTGGTCAGGCGGGTCTTGATTGGGGCGGTCAATCTGACCCTGATGCTGGTATGGGCAGTGCTGCAACCGATTATATCGACCGGGCCGGAATAGATTTGCCTGTGCTTTATCCCACCGATGAAGAAATGCAGGCTCACGATGCCCAGCTCGACATGCTTGCCAGACACGCTAGTGACGGTGTTTTGTGGCGAAAGCCGAATAACAGTTAAGTTATCTTGCCTGTTTTTCATTAATCCGGACCTATTCTGGGGCTCGGAATGCTATACAGCCGATTAATCCTGATATTATTGTCCGGCACTGCAAGCCTCATGGGAAGTCTCATGGGCTGCGGTGCTTTTCGTGCCCGGACGCGTGGAGCTTCCGGGAAAATTAAACGCCGTATTTAGAAGTGAAACACATTCCCATGCAGCAGTTGTCGTCCGCATTCATTGATAATTTTCTTGGTAACTCACCCGTTTGGTACAAATGGTCTATCGTCGCTTTTTTGGTGGCCAACCCCATTCTGTTTCATACCGTCGGCCCTTTTATTGCCGGTTGGATATTAATCCTTGAGTTTATTTTTACTCTGGCGATGGCGCTGAAGTGCTACCCACTTCAGCCAGGTGGCCTATTAGCGATTGAAGCTATTTTTATTGGCATGACCACGCCGGATGCGGTTTACGAAGAAACGCTGCATAACTTTCCGGTAATTTTGCTATTGATGTTTATGGTTGCCGGCATATTCTTCCTGAAAGACCTTTTGTTGTTGGTGTTTACTAAGATCCTATTGGGCGTGCGCTCGAAGAAACTTCTGTCGTTGTTATTTTGTGCCTTGTCAGCACTTTTGTCAGCATTTCTTGACGCACTTACGGTGACAGCTGTTGTTATTGCGGTAGCGGAAGGTTTTTATTCAATCTATCACCGGGTGGCTTCCGGTAAGCAATATCATATGGATCATGACCGGTCTGACGACAATCAAGTTGAGGAACATCATCGCGAAGATCTTGTTCAGTTCCGTTCATTTTTGTGCAGTCTGATGATGCATGCGGCTATAGGCACTGCGCTTGGCGGTGTAATGACGATAGTTGGCGAACCCCAGAACCTGCTTATTGCCCAAGAGGCTGGCTGGGATTTTGGTGAGTTCTTCATGCGTATGCTGCCGGTTACGGCACCAGTGCTGGTCATCGGGCTGATAACTTGCCTGCTGTTGGAGCTGTCGAAAAAGTTCGGTTATGGCACTGAGTTGCCCTCGTCGGTGCGGCATGTTCTTGAACAATATGATATCCATGAAACTGAGCAACGCACAGATCGTCAGCGTGCTTCCCTTATTGCGCAGGCGCTTACCGCGTTGTTTCTGGTTGTTGCCTTGGCATTTCACCTTGCTGAAGTCGGTATCATTGGCTTGACGGTGATCGTTCTCGCAACTGCATTCACTGGTATTACCAGCGAGCATCAGATTGGCCATGCCTTTGAGGAGGCGCTGCCATTTACCTCATTGTTGGTGGTGTTCTTCAGTATTGTTTCGGTCATACATTCACAGCATTTATTCGATCCAATAATTCAGGTTGTGCTGTCCCTCGATCCAGAGATTCAGACGCCGGTGTTCTATATTGCTAATGGCTTTTTGTCGATGATTAGTGACAATGTTTTTGTAGCCACCGTGTATATTTCTGAAGTGAAGCAGGCTTTGCTGGCGGGTGAAATTACTCGGGAACAGTTTGACTTGCTGGCGGTAGCTATTAACACGGGCACAAATATACCGAGTGTGGCTACGCCGAATGGTCAGGCAGCATTCTTGTTTTTGCTAACATCGGCAGTTGCACCGTTATTGCGTTTGTCATATGGCCGGATGGTTTGGATGGCAATACCTTATACCATCACTATGAGTCTCACAGGTTTGCTCGCGGTAATGTATTTGTTATAACGGCTGCCGCTTAAATATGGGTTAACCATAATGTGAGATGTCTCTCGGTTATTATGAGGCCGCAGCTAGATAATAAAGACAATATGCAGTGTATTGCTGTACTGAATAATTAACGAGGCGGGGAAGGTTTCCGGTATGCGTTCATTAAAAGATACAAGAATTGCGGTTTTGGGCTTGGGCTATGTGGGGTTGCCGCTGGCCGTTGAATTTAGCAAGCACTTCGAAACCATCGGTTTTGATATTGATAGTGATCGCGTTGCGGCATTGAAGACCGGTAATGATAAAACTCTTGAGGTCAGTGATGCTGAGTTAGCGGCAGCAGAAAAGCTCAGCTTTTTTGACGATATTGAGTCATTGAAAAGCTGCAATGTGTATATCATTACTGTGCCAACTCCCATTGATGCGGCTAACCGCCCTGATATCACAGCTCTGCGCAGAGCCAGTGAGGCTGTGGGCAGTGTGCTGATAAAGGGCGATGTGGTCATCTATGAGTCTACTGTTTACCCCGGTGCTACCGAAGAAGACTGTGTGCCGATTCTGGAATCTGTATCAGGCTTGACCTTTAATGAAGACTTTTTTGCAGGCTATAGCCCGGAGCGCATTAATCCAGGTGATAAAGAGCATCGGTTGCCTGAAATAATGAAGGTTACCTCGGGCTCAACGCCTGAGGCAGCAGAATATGTCGATAGCCTGTACGCAGCAATTATTACTGCCGGTACTCATAAGGCCTCAAGTATTCGTGTCGCTGAGGCCGCTAAAGTTATCGAAAATACTCAGCGTGATGTGAATATCGCGCTAATTAATGAGCTCTCGTTAATTTTTAATCGCATGGGTATCGATACCCTTGAGGTATTAGAAGCTGCAGGCACTAAATGGAACTTCTTGAATTTCCGCCCTGGATTGGTCGGTGGGCATTGCATAGGTGTCGACCCTTACTACCTGACGCATAAATCTCAGGAAGTGGGCTACCATCCTGAAATGATTCTGGCTGGCCGCAGGATCAATGACAACATGGGTATCTATGTGGCAACTCAGGTCGTGCGTTTGATGGTGACCCAAGGTATTAGCATGCCTGCAGCTAAAATTTTAATTATGGGTATGACTTTTAAGGAAAACTGCCCGGATGTTCGCAATACCCGTATTGTTGATTTGGTCCATGAGTTTGCATCGTTTGGTGCGACTATAGATGTGTATGACCCATGGGCAGACCCTGCTGTGGTAGAGCACGAGTACAACCTAAAGTTGACTACTGAGCTGCCTGCCAACGGTCAGTATGATGCTGTGGTTATGGCTGTCGCACATGATGAGTTCAGAGCTATGACAGCCGAACAGATTCATGGCTTGTGCCGTGATGTCCACGTTGTCTACGATATTAAATACGTGCTCGATCAGAATGCTATAGATGGGCGTCTATAATTTATTGAGCCGTAATGCGGCAGAGTAGGCGGCCTATCCGCCTATATTCTTAAGAAGGAAGGGGACGTTCCGCATGAAAGTATTGGTTACCGGGGCTGCGGGATTTATCGGATCCCATGTTTCGCAGCGTCTGCTTGAACGTGGTGATGAGGTTGTCGGTATCGACAACCTTAATGACTATTACGATGTCAATCTGAAGCATGCTCGCCTTGCTAGGCTTGAGTCGTCCGAACGA
>JABIQA010000196.1 GCA_018699155.1 Chromatiales bacterium | reverse complement strand
CCAGTGTAGACCGTGGTTAAGTTAAAGGCAGGCTGCATAGGCGCCAGCGGGTCAGACATGTCGCAAGAACCTAATTCATCGCCCACTGGCGTGCCTGCAATATTCGCAACCAGCGTTAGGTTCGCAGTCTTCTGAACGGTTGCATTACCTTGAATAGCATTAGCAACAACAACCAGAGTCACCTCGCCAGCGACGGCATCATGCACGTGCAGCTTTAGATCGACTGTTTGCATAGAGAGGCTTGGCCCTGGCGCAACGCAGTAAGTTGAGTCATCGGGTACTGACATGTTGTCGTCTAAAACAAATGTATCACTGGTAAGTGTCGCACCGCTGCTATCAAACAGAGTAGCCACAATGTCCATTGCGCCATCTGTAGAGACAGTAAAGTGAACGTCGGCTATACCCGCGCTGTTTATTTCTATAGGCGAATCTACATTAGTGAGAGTTACTCGATATTCGGATTCAACCTCTGCAAATTCAACAGCCACTTCAATAGACTGAATATTGTCATATCCCGTTGTATAAACCTTGTTTGCACCAGCAACCGGGGTGAACACATCCCCCGCCTTTTCACCGGCGAAGAAGTACCCCTGTGCGTTGATAGCTCTCGCCAATTCAAGACTTGCGACAGCACCAGATGTTGCAACAGTTGCCGTATATGAGGCAGACAGCGAAGGATTTTCACCATTTGCATCCATTACACGAGTATAGATAGTGTCTCCTTCGTTAAGCGCAATAGCACCCGATATAATTCCGACTTCTAAAAACGAATTATCATCGACTACGGGGGCCTCACCACCGTTAAAATTTACGTCAATCGCGTTGTAGAAAGACGCCGCAGTATCGCCGACATCCCATACCGACAAGATCACTTGATAACCTTGACGAGACGGAACCTCACACGCGTGCTGGACTGACATTGGCGGGCGCATCATGCCCCCCGAATATTCACAGAAAGGGTTCAGTTCAAAGGCATCCCGAGAAAGGGGGCGTGACTGATCCCAGTCAGCTTTGGTAATAAAGTATCGCCAATCACCAGCGACATGATTTGCAGTGAAGGTCCAGGTAAAAACATTGGGCCCAGCAGCGATATCGTTCTTTGCCCAACGAGCCGGCGTTTGTGCATTCAACTCGGACCAGGCGGGACTCCCTGCGGCAGCAATCGTGCCGTCAGCGGGGCCGCCAATTGGAAAGCGTGGATTGCCGTCTGGACCTTCCACAGATTGAGGTTCATATTGGACTGCGCCACAGCCAGTGTTTTCCCCTAGCTTGCAGAGATACGAACGGCTTTCAGGCTGTGAAACGTACCCGTGTGAAAAAGACTCAACGGACAGGCCCATTGCTGCAACACCTACTGCTATTGCTATTGCGAACTGTTTTTTAATCCTTTTCATAAGAAAACTCCCTTCGGTTATACCTATGGCGTAAAAAACTGCAAAAACACTCAGCAATATTTTGAAACTCTCAGTCTTTTGAGGAGTGCCGAGTGCCGAGTAAAAAAAACAGTCCGTATCTCATCCAAGCCCCTGCTGTCCAAAAGATACAATTCGAGCAATCTAGCTTGGAATTTATCCTAGTTAAGCAGCACACAATTTTCTGGTCTGTTCACACCATTTAATAGTCAGTTTTTATGCCTAAAGGCTGCACGCAGGCACTCAACCACTGGGTTGCTGCCTGCAACAGAAATAATTTGTTGGGATAGATTGGGGGATGCCCCCCTAAAAGAAAAAAGCCAATCCCTTGATCTACAAAGGATTGGCTTTTTAATATGGCGGAGAGGGAGGGATTCGAACCCTCGAACGGTTTAACCCGTTGTCGGTTTTCAAGACCGGTGCATTCAACCAGACTCTGCCACCTCTCCGTGTTTGTACTGCAATCAATGCTGCAGATTGTCTTTCTGACCCCGAATGAATCTAAGGTCTTAGCCCGTTCCAGACCGAAACGAGCGTCTCGATGCGTTGCGGGGTGCGATTGTCTACTGACTTGGCGTCTACTTCAATGCCTAGGGGCAAATTCTTTGCCGGAAATCGAAACTATTTCATTGAAAAGTCGCCAAATACCTCGATATTTATGGAACTGACCATGCTAAAATCATGTCTATAATCCATACAGCAGATGAACTGCTGGATTTTTCGTTAATCAGGAGCTCAACATGGAACGCAATAACCTGCACCGCGCTGGTACCACTGCAATACCTGCCGGACGTAGCCAGGAATCGGTTCTCGCAACCAATAAAGTTCTTCGTAACACTTATACGTTGCTGTCAATGACGCTGTTATTCAGTGCCGCTACAGCAGGCGCCTCAATGGCACTCAACATGCCCCACCCAGGGCTCATAATTACTCTGGTGGGCTATTTCGGACTTCTTTATATGACCAACAAGTTCCGCAATAGCGCCTGGGGTATTCTGGCGGTATTCGGTCTGACGGGCTTTATGGGCATTACATTAGGCCCTATTCTGAGCATGTATGTGCAGTCTATTCCAAATGGCAGCCAGCTCATCATGACCGCTCTTGGCGGTACCGGCACTATCTTCCTCGCACTCAGCGCTTATGCAATCACCACCAAGAAAGACCTTAACTTTATGGGTGGTTTTTTGGCGGTCGGTACTATCGGAGTGTTTGTGGTTTCAATGCTGGGTCTGTTCTTTGACTTCTCGGCATTCCAGATGGTGATCTCTGCAGCCTGGATTATTGTCTCCAGCGGCTGGATCCTCTGGCAGACAAGTGCAATCATCAACGGCGGCGAAACCAATTACATCTCGGCGACCGTAATGCTCTATGTCAGTCTGTACAACATCTTCATTAATCTGCTGATGATTCTCGGTATAAGCAGTAACGACTAAGCGCCGCTCTTGGTTCAGATGACAACGCAACAAATAAAAAGCCCCGCAACCGCGGGGCTTTTTATTTGCGGGATTCCAGCTAAAATACTCACTGGCTATATCTCTAGCGGAACGCGATGCCCGATGCCATACGCTGAAATCCTCCGACTTCTGCAAAACACCCTTCTCGGCTCCCTGCTTGGGGCATTACTGCTGGTTCCCGCTTACGCTGAATTCGAATCCGGCACTCTCAGAGAACAACTGGATTTATTGCAGCAAGAACTGGCGGTCGAAACGATAAGCGCCAGTGAACTGAGTGACCTGCGCGACCGAGCTCTGGCTATTCGCACTGAGGCAACTACCTGCGCAGCCGAACTGGAACCCCAGATTGAAAAGCTGCAAGCCGAAATTCAGTTGCTGGGTGATATCACCGCCGCGGTGGATGTTCAGATATGGGAAAGTCGCAATCAAATTCTAGAAACATCCGATCAACTGGTTGCCACCAGCACCAGTTGTGAATTGGCAGCTGCGCGCTCGAGCCGGCTGGTCGATAACATTGAACTGCGTTTTAAAGCCATCAGTGCTGAACTGCTCTCCACCCGTGAATACCACCTGATCGACATCATCAAGCAGGTGCCGGTTGAAGTAGAAATGTGGT
>JABIQA010000081.1 GCA_018699155.1 Chromatiales bacterium | reverse complement strand
TTTTAAATATATAACTTATATCATTATCGGGGTTTAACCAACCCCAAATTTTTAGTTATGTTTGGTAATGTTTTTTAAATTTTTAAAACTAGATACACATATTTGACTCATTAGCTCAGTTGGTAGAGCATTTCACTTTTAATGAAGGGGTCGCTGGTTCGAATCCAGCATGGGTCACCATTCAAATATGTCCCCATCATCTAGTGGTCAAGGATGCCACCCTTTCACGGTGGTCACAGGGGTTCAAATCCCCTTGGGGACGCCACTTATTTTAAGGGCCTGCGACTGCAGGCCCTTTTTTATTGGGTGTTTCTGCTCTTCTCCGCCTATAAAAACCCGGCCAAAACTCGGCCTCTTTAATACAGGCATAAGCAGAAACCTGATCGATAGACACTTTTGCGCCAGAGCGCTGCTTCGAGCAGTATTATACGGGCACCACTGTGCTCGCTGCGCTATAGCTATTGCTATTAGGTATTGGCAAACTACTCACCATCAATGCATCAAGGCGGAACTATGCTCAATAAATCGGTGGTTAAGCAGTCAGGACAACTCTGGAAACTGGGCATTGCGTTTGCTGCGCTGATCTTTGGCTCTATAGCGCCATTGTTCGAGTCGTGGGGCATTTCGATGACTGCAGGCACGGTCATTGCTGTGGCCGGCTATATGTTTGGCGTGCTGCTGATTAGTTGCTCTGCTTGCGGCAGCCGCTGGTTCTGGGAAGCCACTAAAGATGCGGGTTGGTATTCGCCACTGTTCAAGGACACTAAATGCCCCGCCTGCCAACATGAGTTTAAGCATTAAGCGATAGGCTTAAAACAAATATCAAAAAAACCGCATTGCGGTCCTTTTTATAGGCTCATACGGGGCTCGCTGAAAATCAGGGCTGATTCGATGCTGTCTTGCTATCGGAGTGCCTGTCTTTCTTCAACTCATCAAAACCAAACAGATTGCGGTCGGCCAACTGACTCGGCTGCACGTTACTAATGGCAGCGAAAATGCTTTGAATTCGCTCGGGGCTTTCCTTCTCCCAACCACGCAGCATAGATTTAATATGCTGACGCTGCAGATTCTCCTGAGAACCGCACAGGTTGCAGGGAATAATCGGAAACTCGCGGTACTGGGCGTAGTTTGAGATGTCCTCCTCATTGCAATAGGCCAGAGGCCGGATCACTACATTCCTCCCGTCATCTGATTTTAGCTTGGGGGGAATAGCGGCCAAACGCCCCCCGTAAAACATGTTGAGAAACAGCGTTTCGATAATGTCATCGCGGTGATGACCCAAAGCGATCTTGTCGGCACCTATCTTGTCAGCAAACTCATACAGCGTGCCGCGACGCAGGCGGGAACAAAGACCGCAGGTGGTTTTACCCTCAGGAATAATCCGCTTCACTATGGAATAAGTGTCTTTCTCGATGATGTGATACTCAATACCTAAAGCTTCCAGGTACTGTGGCAACACACGCTCGGGAAACCCGGGTTGCTTCTGATCCATATTGACTGCGACCAGCTCAAACTTAATGGGCGCAACACCCTGCAGCGCCATTAAAAAATCGAGCATTGCATAAGAATCTTTGCCGCCCGATAAACACACCATGATGCGATCGCCTTCATCGATCATATTAAAATCCGTAACCGCTTCGCCCACACGTCGACGCATACGCTTGGTGAGCTTATTCAACGCCTTTTGCTGCGCATAGGAAAAATTGTGCACACTTTCGGTTTCGACACTCATAAATTTATCGGCATCCGGTCGGTTTACCCGGCCGCAGCTTCACGCGCAGCGATATACTCAAGCGCAAGATCGAAACGCTGAAGGGTTCGCTCTTTGCCGACCAATTCAACAGTCGTATCGATCGGTGGTGACACACCGGCTCCGGTCACAATCACCCGCACCGGCTGACCCAACTTGCCGAACTTCAATGCAAACTGATCAGCTACCGCCTGGATTGCATTGTGAATATTCTCTGCGGTCCATTCTGTAAGCCCAGCCAGTGTCTGGTGCAGTGCGATCAAAGGCTCTTTGATAACCGGGCGCAGATTTTTCTTTGCGGCCTTCTCATCAAATGAGTCAAAATCCTGATACAACCAAAGCATACTGGCAGCCATTGCGTTAAGGGTTACCGCGCGCTCTTTGAATACTTCGTATACGTCAGCGGGCACAGGCCCGTTATTGATATCGACACCCAATAGTTCAAGCTGTGCCGCAAGCTCTGCCCCATGCTCTGCACCGGTGCCAGCAATAATGTACTGCTGGTTTACCCAATCGAGCTTCTCGCCATTAAATTTAGAAGCCGCTGGGTTCACATCGACGATATCGAAATAAGCGATCATCTGTTCGCGGGTAAAAATCTCATCATCGCCATGCGACCAGCCTAAGCGCACCAGATAGTTGATGAGCGCATCCGGCAGATAACCCTCATCCTTATACCCCATTACATTTACCGCGCCATGACGCTTGGATAAGCGCGCGCCATCAGCACCTAGGATCATCGGCATATGCGCATAGACCGGGCGTGCATAGCCCAGTGCTTCAATCATGTGAATTTGTCGCGGGGTGTTATTAAGATGATCGTCACCGCGGAACACATGGGTAATATCCATATCGTGATCATCGATCACTACGCTGAAGTGATAGGTTGGCCAGCCATCCGAGCGGATAATCACAAGATCATCCAGCTGAGTATTCTCAAAGGTCACGTCACCGTGAATTAAATCATTCACAGTAACGCTGCCTTCAGTAGGTGTTTTAAACCGCAGCACGGGCTTTATCCCGTCCTCCGCATCAGCTCGATTACGGCAACGGCCGTCGTAACGCGGGTTCTCACCGCGCGCAGTTTGCGCAGCGCGCATCTCGTCAAGCTCATCTTTACTGCAATAACATTGATAAGCCTGCCCGGATGACAACAGCTGATCGGCAACCTCATGGTAGCGGTCAAATCGATCAGATTGCAGCACCGCTTCGCCGTCATAGTCGAGCCCCGTCCACGCCATACCATCAAGAATGGCATCAACCGACTCCTGAGTTGATCGTTCCCGGTCCGTGTCTTCTATTCGGAGCAAAAACTCACCGCCGTGTTTTTTGGCATACAACCAACAAAACAGTGCGGTGCGGATGCCACCGATATGCAAATAACCGGTAGGGCTGGGGGCAAAACGGGTGCGAATAGTCATGATGTCTTTCAATTCAGCCAAAAATTTGAATTAGAGGGGGTTAAACCAAGGGGTTACTCCGGCGGTTTCAACCGGATACGCTCAGAATTCTAGCAGACGGCTTAGGGGACTAGGGTAATTTTGGCGTTGAACAATGATTGCGCACCCTTTCCATCGATTTTTTGGCACACTCACCTACCATGGAAAAAGCAACTAACAATAACGATACAGGCTTGCTACAGGACCTACTGCCGGCCGACATCACCAGTGTTTTCTCTGCCCGGCTGCCGACAGAAGCGCAGTTATGGGGTATTGAAACTGAAATGGCGCAAAAAATGGCAGAAAAGCGCTATGCCGAATTTATCCACGGACGCCACACTGCCCGACTAGCGCTGCAGCAAATTGGCTGCCCGCAGGTGGCGATTGGCAAGGGCAAAAGCCGTGAACCATTATGGCCGCAGCATATCGTCGGCAGTATCTCCCATACGCTGCACTACGCGGCTGCAGCGATAACGGTCGAAAACAAGTATCTTGGTGTCGGTGTCGATATGGAACCGTCAAAACAGCTGGAAGAGAAACTCTTTGAGTCCATCTGCCGCCCGGAAGAGCTTGCACTGTTTGCTCAGGAAAGGCTAACGCCGAGAGAGGCCGGAGAACGTGCGAAGTTACTCTTCAGCATTAAAGAAAGTGTCTACAAATGCCTATGGCCTAGCGTTAAATCTTTTATCGACTTCACCGAGATGCAGATCGAACTCAATGAATCTGAACAGAGCTACAAAGCCATACCTCATACCCATAAAGTTTCAGCAGATTTTGTTCGGCGGTTGGAAGGCCGATATAAATACCAGGGCGAACTGATAATGTCGACCGCATGGATTGCCGCCTAAAGCAGAATGCCTATTTATGTTTGGGGCTATAACTTGCGTTAACTTTACGCCGGTCGTGATCACAACGTCTTTCCTTGCCGCTATAGTAACGCCCTATACTCTGACGCCGGTCAGAATATTCCAGGTCTGTATCCGGAGACCCCTCTCCTCTTCGGCAAATAGACCGGCGCAGGAATTCCATTACCTGCCATGCCCGCATAATGACCCAAAAGTACATCAGGCCCGCACAAACAAACGCGATGGCCATAACAGCATCGGAGAGGCCGAGGTACATCCCACCTAAACCGACGACCACCCCAGCAAAGGAAAAGCCGGTCATTATTAACACTGTTTCACTTACGCTGAAACCAGCCAAAAGGAAGACGTGATGCAAATGCTCTTTGTCGGCCTTAAACGGCGAACGCTTCCGCATAATACGCCGCACCATCATGCTGACAGCATCAAACACTGGCACCATCAAAAACCACAACGCAGCTGACGGACTTATAACCCGCTCTGGCCCCTGCGACATACTAATAGCCAACCAAGTCAGAGTAAGACCAATCATCATGCTCCCGGCATCACCCAAGAACACCCAAGCTGACTTACGCCAGAAGGTTCGCATGTTGAAGCATAGGAATCCGGCAATGCTCGCCGCCATTATGCTAATGATCAGGTCGTAACTACCCCATAAAATATTGGCAACACCGAAGCCCAATAATGACGTAAGCGCCAAACTACCACTTAGGCCATCAAGGCCATCGCACATGTTGATAGCATTAATAATGCCGAGGGTAGCGAACACGGTAAATGGCACTGACATGTAGCCAAGGTATAAAGTACCGCCCATGAAGTTCAACTGACCAAGGTCAACCAGCATAATGCCGGCGCCATAAATCATGATGAGCGCCGCAATAATCTGGGCGCCGAAACGGGCATAGGCTGAGAGATCTTTCAGATCATCCCAAACGCCAATGACAATAAGAATTGAAGTTGCCATTAAAAACGCAACCAATGAATGAGTTGCGCTGGGGCCGGTAAGCAGAAGATGTCCGGACAGTAATATAATTAGAGTAGCAAAAATCGACACGCCACCAATCAATGGAACTTGACCGGTATGACTCTTACGGGCATTCGGTAAATCAACTAGCCCGAAATGCAAGGCCACAGGGCGCAGCAGCACAATCACGGCTGCCGTCACTAAAAACGCTGCTATAGAGATCACTAATGAATTCATATTCTAGTTCCGACGAATCACCTTCTTAGTATATCGACTTAGACTATACCTAAAAAGCCCCATGTTCCAAGTGAAGGGCATCACATCTTTGCGACATAATATGGGAAAGGCAATTATGGCGGATACCATATATTTTATAGGTTTAAGAGCGACTTACTGCTCTTAAGCATCTCATATAGAGAGAAAGAAGCAGCGTTGGAAAGCTGAAATGATCCGGCCGGTCAATGGAAAAATACAGACCAAAGTCAGCTTAAACACACAAAAAATGCATAACCAGCAGAAAATGCGGAGCGGTTCAAACAATTTCCCCGCATATCGACTTACAATGCAGAGTCTGGATCCAGGATTCACGCCACGGGCTAACGAATCACATTATTGACTAATTACATGGAATC
>JABIQA010000195.1 GCA_018699155.1 Chromatiales bacterium | reverse complement strand
GTGATTGGCGCAGTGATGGTCTCGCGATAGGCCACTTGAGGCTTACCGACGGTCACTTCGATGCCATGAGTGCGCTTGAGGATATCGACTTTGATATCAAGATGGAGTTCGCCCATGCCCTTCATGATGCTCTCACCAGTTTCCTGGTCAGTTTCAACCTGAAACGATGGATCTTCAGCAATCATCTTGCCCAGAGCAATGCCCATTTTTTCTGTACCGGCTTTGTCTTTTGCGGCAATCGCGATAGATATGACGGGATCGGGGAACACCATAGGTTCGAGTGTTGCAGGGAACTTCTCATCGGCCAGTGTGTGACCGGTCTGAGTGTTCTTCATGCCAACCAATGCAACAATGTCTCCAGCCTCTGCGGAATCGCGTTCTTCGCGAGAGTTCGCATGCATTTCAACAATGCGGCCAATACGCTCTGTTTTACCGGTGAAGGTATTAAGAACATTATCGCCTTTTTTCAGCTTGCCGGAGTAGATGCGTGTAAACGTGAGTGCGCCGTAACGATCATCCATAATTTTGAAGGCTAGCGCCCGAAGCGGTTTGTCCACATCAACAATTGCGAAGTCTCCAGTTTCGTTGCCTTCAAGGTCAACTTCAGGTTGTGGCTCAACTTCAGTCGGGCATGGCAGGTAATCAACTACGCCATTGAGTACGTTTTGCACGCCTTTATTTTTGAATGCGGAGCCGCAGAATGTCGGAAAGAATTCGAGTTTAATCGTCCCCTTACGAATGCACCTCTTCAGATCATCAATGCTAGGCTCGTCGCCATCCAGATAGGCTTCCAGAAGGTCATCGTCCTGCTCAAGTGCGGTTTCGATCATCATCTCGCGATACTCAGCCGCTTTGGCCTTCATATCTTCGGGGATTTCGCCAATTTCATAATTTTCTGGGAGGCCTGATTCGTCCCAGGTCCAGGCTTTCATGGTGACTAGATCAACCACACCACAGAAGTCATCTTCGATACCGATAGGTAGAACCATAACCAGTGGCTTTGCTGCCAGAACATCTTCAACCTGCTTAACGACCCGATAGAAATCGGCACCCATGCGGTCGAGTTTGTTGATAAAGATAATACGCGCTACTTCAGATTCGTTAGCGTAACGCCAGTTAGTCTCTGACTGAGGTTCAACACCGCCAGAGCCGCAGAATACACCGACGCCGCCATCGAGAACTTTCAGTGAACGGTACACTTCAATAGTGAAGTCAACGTGCCCGGGAGTATCGATGATATTCATGCGATACCCGTTCCAATAGCAGCTTGTTGCCGCTGACTGAATAGTAATGCCGCGTTCCTGTTCCTGATCCATGAAGTCGGTGGTCGCAGCCCCGTCATGCACTTCGCCAGTTTTATGAATTTTACCGGTGAGCTTCAGGATTCGCTCAGTGGTGGTGGTTTTACCCGCGTCCACGTGGGCGAAGATACCAATGTTTCTATACAAACTAAGGTCAGTCATGAAAGCTCTACACTTAAAATTGTTGGTTAATAAAATGCGGGTTGTCGAAGCCCGGTTCTGTGTAACTGCGGAAGTTCGGCAATTGGCAAAAACAAACGGCGCACTTGGCTCAAAATGAGACCAGGGCGCCGGACGGTAGCTAGGGTTACATTGCATTACGCGTGTCTGTGCTTTTTACAGCACTACTCCTGTTATTCAGGAATACCCGCTTGTGGGCGCGAGATAATAACAGGTGGCTGCGGTCTGAACCAGCGTAAAACTATGAAAATTGTCTGAAATTTGCCGTTGAGGCTTGGCGGCCTCGGATTTGGTCACAAAGCACCGTTGAAAGCCTTGGTTTATACGCCTGACCGCTTTTTCTTGCGTTATCAGCGGGCGCCGGGACCTGTGTTTGTGGCGATATCCTCTGCAGTGGGGTTTCGACCTATGCTTATTGGTAGCTCGCCGCTTCCTTTGAGCAGTCTTTCAAGCTGTTCGGGCGCGATGAAATGACAGTAATGCACCCCCCGGAACCTTTCAGGTGCTTTGGTAAATCGGGGATCACTGAATTCAACGATAAAACCTTTGCTGGCAATATGGAGTTCCTGGTTGCCATTTGCCGCCCCGGCATAGGCTAGAACGTAAGGTTTTAGCCATTCCGGGCCAGTCATTCCGGGCGTTTCCGGATTGCCAAGTGATTCATCCGGATCGAATATTACTGCTCGATAGGTTGAAAAGGTGCTTAAGCCTAGTTGGGCGTTTAGCAAGCCCAGCACCTGCCGATTCATTTCCTGACACGGTAAATCCGGTCTCGCAGTGCCGGCACCAAAGGTGAGATTGAGATGGTCGGTATTTTTTAGTTTGCAGGAAATGCCGAGAATCTGGCCTTCAGTATCAAGCCAGTTGAATTGCTGGATCTGCGGGCGCCCGTCGGGGCCATTAATAATGGCTTTGGATTTGACGAAGCGGTTGAAGTCTTCATGCACCACCAGGTCCATATCCAATTGCGTGCGAACAATCACGCGTTGTGCCGCCAGACAGTAGTTTTGCGCTGTTGGTATCTGCGTAAGCCCACTTGAGTCGGCTGATGCATTAACGCCGACAGTTGCCGACAAGGTTGCCAGTATTGTGGCTAGGGTTCTAGACTGCAGACTCATGACTGACTCCCGAATGATGTTCTGAATTTTAAGTATACGTTCCTGGGGTTGTTGCGGGGGGGGTGTGAGGATTGTCGACCAAACCGCGAGGCCAATTGCTGGTGCTTTGTTGACTGACTCCTTCTTGCTGGAATCTTCCGGGGCCAATGCCCATCGGGCTGATTAACCCTGTTGGATTATTCGACTCTCGCCGGGTTGCAGTCTATCCAGAAACCATTCATCCGCCCGCGCTCTGACCAATCGCAGGGTAGGGTGTCCGATTGCGGCCGTCATGCGCCGTACCTGGCGGTTTTTGCCTTCGCTGATAGTGAGTTCTATCCAGCTGGTCGGGATATTTGCCCGATAACGTATCGGCGGCTCGCGTTTCCAGAGCGTATCGGGTTCATCAATTAAACAGGCTTCTGCCGGACGGGTAAGGCCGTCCTTGAGCTGGACACCCTGCTGTAACTGGCTGAGTGATTCGGCGGTTGGAATACCTTCAACTTGCGCCCAGTAGGTTTTCGGCTTTTTGTATTTCGGGTCGGTGATTTTGGCAGCGAGCTTGCCATCATCAGTGAGCAGCAGCAGACCCTCAGAGTCAAAATCAAGTCGTCCTGCCAGCCGCAGACTTTTGTCATCGATGTAGTGTGCCAGGGTGACCTTGTCTTCATGTGCTCTGAATTGTGAGAGTACCTGAAACGGCTTATTGAATAAGACGACTTTGCTCATTACTTACCAGCCATTTTGGATTAGAACATAATTCACGAGGAGGCGAATGTCGGCATCACTGAGTCGTTGGCCGAATGCAGGCATACTCATTACGTTATTTCCGCCAAACTTAATGGCAGTAAACAGGCTGTCGGCGCCTTTGCCATACAACCCCTGGAACTCACCGCTTTCCTGGTGGCAGGCGGCACAGTTTTCGTTGAACAGTTGTCCGCCTTCACCCGAGGCATCATTGGTTTCATCCTTCCAGGCTACAGCAGTAATAAGCTCTGCAGCTGCGGTGCCTTTAACGACACGAAAGCCCATGTTGCTGGCTGCGCCGGAGCGTGGCCGACCTGCGCGAACGCTCACGCTGGAGCGTTGCACAAGATTTAAAAAGGAGCCGCCACGAATCACTCCGAACTGGCAGTTTTCCTCGGCCCAGGCACTGCCATCATTGGGAGCGCCCTCATAGTTCTTGTGGTTGCAATCAGCGACCCATTCCCAGTTATTGCCTTGCATGTCGTATACGCCAAAAGTATTGGCCGTGAAACTGCCGACCGGTGAGGTATGAACAAAGCCATCGTCACAGGGAAAGCCCGCTTTATCGGCCTCTATCTGCCGTTTGCTGATGGTGTCGGCACCAGTGCTGCGAACGTTCGCATGGCCGCAGGCATTGCTCTCGGTATTCCCCCAGAAGTAGGGGCCGGTAGCACCAGCGCGTGCCACATATTCCCACTCTGCCTCGGTAGGCAAGCGGTAGTTCTTTCCGGTTATGGAGCTCAGCCATTCGGCATAGGCCTGCGCATCGTAAAAGGAGATACAGCCTACGGGTTCGTTGCCGCTCTGGATGAAGCCGGTGTTTTGCCAGCTGCGCTCAGTGCTGATGGTAAAGCCGCCGGGCTTGCTAAAGTCCATGCATTTATTTGTTGTAGGGTGCTTTGTGGCGTTGATAAATTCAGCGAACTCGGCAACGCTCACTTCATAGATTCCAATGCTGAATGCTTCGATACTCACCGCATGTTGCGGCTCATCGTTGGTTGCGGGGCTGCCAGTGCGCGGATCAATAAGGCGCTCTGCCACCGCTGTGCCCATCTGAAACTCACCCGAGTTAACCGGAATCATTAGCGGGCAGCGCTCGCAATCACTTTGTATTAAAGCATTAGCCAAAGGGTCGTTGTCATTTCCGGAGGAACAGGATGCGGCAGATACAGCCACACTGATGAGCAACAGATACGTCAAGAGCGCTTGATGGCTTAGTGTTTTTTTCATGGTGATGCTCCTGTATACCTGGCGAAAGCCCAGACAACAATTTATTAGCTTGCTGCAGTTAAACCAGGATCACGGATCTATGCGTTCTAATCGATTTTTGTGACATACGCTGCGCCATTGCTCAGCCCAGGGTTTTTATTCCGATGTGCTTTCGACGGCATTTGCGGGCGCAGCTTTTTCAGCAGTCACCGCATTGAAGATCAACAGCTCTTCCTGCTCGGCGGTGTAGGTGCGAAGCTGATTGCCCATTACTTTGTAGTTTATTGATTCATTAAGTGCCTGCATGAGACGAAGCTCCATGTTGGCAGGGTCGGTACAGGCTTTCATGGTCATCATCAGATTGCCGAGTTCAAGTTGATCATCTGCCTCTGTGTACTGGCCGGTATAGCTATTACAGCCTGAGAAGCCCGAGACTCCGCCTTCAGTGTGGAACATTATGTTTGGCTTTTGCTCATTGCTGGTAAGCATTTCGGTTTCGCCGCGGATGCTGCTTAGCTCCCAGTTCGTGCCGAAAAAGCTGGAGTTGCCGGCAGCAGGGACCAGCGCCAGTTCAATACTATCGCCGGCACCCCGAGTAAGTGCAGGGTATGCCATATCAGTGATGAAATAGGCCTCACCGCCTTCATAGATAGTCGCGCGCACTGAATAGCTCATGCGCTCATCAATAATAGCCGGGTTGTACATCAGTTCGAAATTAACCGGAACCTGGCCCGGCGCTTCAATAATATGCTTGGCAATTATAATAGCGGGTGCATCGGCCCGGGAAACATCTTCCAGTGAAACAGTAACAATTGCGGCAGGGGTTAGCATGATACGTTCACGATAGCTGACTGTGCCAGTAATGCTCTTCCACTCAAGAACTTCGGGCATGACTGGATCTGTGTCGTCCGGACCACTGCATGCAATGAGGGCCAGGCAAAGGAATGGGATTAGGCCAAGTTGCAATCTATGCATAACGGAACTCGAGGTTTTGGGGTGGTTGCCCCAGCTTGGGTTTGTAACGATACTCGGGGTAATGTTTGTCGGGTATCGTGCTGTTTATTGAGACCTGTAATTTATATCACATTTTTGCGGGCTGTCCCTTTGTTGCCCTTGCGACGGTTCCTGGAGAGCTTCTGTGCGTAGCGTAATTTTATTCATTATGACCCTGGCGTATTGGCTGGTTGGAAGTGCAGCGGCGGAGATGGTTCTGGTTGGCGGAGCTACCGGTCATCAGGGCAATGCTGTTGTAGACGAGCTGCTTGACCGTGGCTATACCGTTCGTTGTTTAACACGCAAACCCGAGGGAAAAAAAGCCTTACGTATAGCAGGCCGTTGTGCTGAACTTGTGCAGGGCGACTACTCTGATCCTGCATCTTTAGATGCGGCAATGGTGGGTGTTAATAAAGTCTTCTTTTATAGCGGTTACTCGAGGAACGAAGTGGCAGAGGGCAATAATGTCATCACCGCTGCAAAGCAGGCTGGTATCGAGCATTTAGTTTATTCTTCGGGAGCTGCCGCCGAACCGGGTAAAGGCATTACAGGTTCGCCGAAAATGCAGGTTGAACTCGATCTTATCGCCAGTGGTGTGCCGTATACGGTGCTGCGTCCTGTGGCCTTCATGGAAAACTTCGACGGCCAGCAACAACGCATACTCACTAATGGTATTGCCGAATCCCGTGGGCCCGATCGTATTCTTGCGTTTATTAGTATCCGTGATATCGGGTTTTTTGTCGGTGAGGCTTTTGATCATCCGGATCTCTGGTTGGATAGAGCAGAGAATATTGCTGGCGACCGGATGACGGTGCAAGAGTATGTGGATACATTCAGTCAGGTTATGGGCACAGAAATCGTTTATACGCGTATGCCGCTGGAGGAATATCTCGCTACATTACCTAAGCCCATACGACCATTGTTTCAATGGTATGACCAAGTTGGTTACGATGCTGATGTCGATTCGCTGCGTTCGAGCTATCCCGGCCTGATAGCTCTCAATGGGTATTTGGTAGCCACAGGGTGGAAAGACGTCGGCCGCTAATGACCATTGGCGTGGGAATTTTCTCCCTCAAGTGCACCGCTCACCGTTAAAGCTGGGTATAATTGCATCCCCGTTGAGGAGCAAACTATGAACGATAACTGGACAAATAAAAGCCGCAGTCGGCGTGAAACCCTGAAATCTATTGCCGGTGTCGGCGGTCTGATGGCCGGCGGCGCAATGCTGGGCGCCTGTGGCTCAAACGGCGGTGCTCAGCAGGCTGAAGCTCAGACTAATATGCAGAATGTGGATTTCAGTGATCCCGCGCAGAGTTTGCGCGCTTTTGTTAAAGCCACAGCTAACCTTGACCCCACTATAGAAACCCCGGGCTGGTTCGGAGGCACGGTTTTTGGCGATACCCGTCGTGACCGTCCGTTAAAGCCGCTTATCGGTTTCGAAGGATTCGGCGTAGTGCGGGCAGAAGAGCAGTCTGACGGCTCATTCAAAATATATAACCGCGAACTGGCTTTTTATAAAGACCTTAAAACCGGCGAGTTTATTGATGAGTGGAAAAACCCCTACACTGGCGAAATCTGCGATGTGAAGCCTATCCACAATATGACCGTGAATGCACACCTCATCGTTAGTGAGAAGTTTGGCGTTGCGATTGAGATGGATTTTGACGGCACCTTAATGCAAGTGCCGTTGCCGCTGGGCTGGGATCGTTTTGGTGACAAAGTATTCTCAACGTTTGAAGTGCATACCGCATTTCCAAGTGAACTGACGCCTGAAGAATGGCCGCGTGAGTCTGCCGGTAAAGTCTTGCGTATTGCCGAAATTTTCCAGCGCGTCATTAATTACGAGGAACTTGCGAATCAGGATGTCACGGGTGCGCATTACGACGGTACCTGGACTCGTGTGGGCCCTTGGCTGCCATGGATGCGTCAGGGTCAGACCGACGGTTCAGTTCTTTTCCGTAGTTTTATGACCAAGCTGAAAACGATAGATGATATTCCTGCACCGCTGAGGAAGATTACTGAAGAGCGTTATCCTGAGTACTTCCAAGCGCCACCTGCGAGCTCATGGGGCAGCAAGAATGATTCAAGTTTCAGTGTTTATGCAGCTGAAAATGAGCCGTTACCAGCGCTGGATTAAACCTGCTAAGCAATAAGTCATAAAGTGCAGCTTATTAACGCGTTGTGACGAAGCTTTTTGTGATTGATGCGATCAGCCAAGTATGCCCAGTGCTGAATCAAATGGGTGGTTGCAACAGGAACCGTTTCCGGCAACGCATTAACCGCCATTGACGAAATGTATTGCTTGCCGTTAGAGCCCGCCTGATTATTCGACATCAGGCGGTGCCCTATTGCCTTGCGCTTATCGATTGCGAATTCCGTTAACCACGCGACCAATTGGCTGCGATTGTCATCGTTGCGGGGTTTTTGGCCCAGTTCTATCATCAAAGGGCAGTGATCTGTCATTGATTTGTTTGGGTAACGGCCCTGCATTTTCGTTTAATCCTCCAGGTTGACTGCGGCTACGTGGTTTATCGTTATTAGCCACTTTCTGTGAATACCCGTTAGTTAGTCGGGTGCCCTTGCCTTGATGTGGATTCTAGTCTGTGACCTTCGCTGAATGGAGGTTGCAAATGAACATAGGTAATGTGGGATTAATGACAGGGCTCTTGATAATGGCTTCGGCGGGTGCTTCGCCGGTTGTGATTCAGGAGGTGTTGTACGACGGCCTGGGCAGTGATGCCGACGATGTTTTTACTGAGCTTTTTGGCACACCCGGCGCGTCATTAAACGGATGGACTCTGGTTGGGGTTAACGGTCGCAATGGCGAAAGCTATCGGACAATCGACCTTAGTGGCGCATTGATTCCTGATGATGGCTTGCTGTTAATTACCACGTCGTCAGCTAATGCGGGTTTAGCGGCACTGACCGATTTTGTTGCGAATGTGGACTGGCAAAATGAGCCGGATGCCGTTCAGTTGTGGTTTAACGATGTTTTGCAGGATGCGCTGCAGTATGGCGATGCCGGAGTTAATAATGCCGGTGAAGGCGCGCATGCCGAGATAACACCGGCCGGCATGAGTTTGTCACGCAGTTTTTTCGGTACGGATACCGATGACAATGCTGTCGATTTTTTAGTTGGCGAGGCGACGCCAGGAGTGGGGCCAGCGGTTGTACCGGTGCCCGCAGCGGCATGGTTACTGGCCTCTGCATTAGTAATGCTCGGCGTCTGGCGTAAGCGCAGTGCGCCTAGCCTTGGTGCGGCATAAGTCTAGGGTTATCAGGTGGTAGTTGCGATCATGTTAAAGCCGATAATAAATAAGGCCGCGGCATTCGCCGCGGCCTTATAGGTTTTGAGCTATAAACTTCTACACAGTTAGTCTGCGCGATAACACTCGTCTTCGGTTTTGGGGTTGCCATCGTCGTCGCACGCAATATTTTCGGCAGCTACCCATAACGGTGTTCCGGCAACTATCATGGTTGGCACGGCGACATAGCCATCAATGCCAGCTATTGAAAGGTCATTCAGTGGGTTGATGATGACGTCCAGCTTTCCATCTTTAACCGATTTATCGCAGACAGTAAGGTCATTAACATACTTGGTCTTAACCGTATGTTCAGGCATGAATGCCTGTGCGGTTTGGGTGGTGAGAGGTCCAGCGCATACAGATATATCTGGACGGTTCACGAGATCACCAAGAGACTTTATTTCTTGGACCAGTTCAGATTTGGCCGGTATATGAATGAACTGAGTTGATGCTGACATTGTGCAGCTAAAACGACGTGAGGTTCGACGGCGCATGCCTTGGGTGTTGCCACCAAGAGCATTTAGCTGTGAAATGAAATCGATTTTGTTGGCAGTAAGAATTGATGTTGCCGGTAACCGACCTGGCGCCAGCACAATGCTCTCGACTTTCAACTTTGTGTTGTAGTGATTAGCGATATCATCAATGACCATTTCCTGTAACTTCTGACTCACGCCCGAGAAGTACCATGAAGTGTTTGCTTGAGTTTCAGGAACGCCCTGTGTGAGCTGTCGAATAACGCCGGTATCGAGAATGTCTTTAAACATGCCAACCGGTTTTTCTGGCCATGGGGCAATTTCGGGTTGCGGGAGGCAATCCACCAGACGAATGATGTAGTCCTCTGATGCGCCAGGCATATTAGTGGGTTCGCTGTCCAGCACATCCTGGTAGCGCTTGCTGTGGATGATGCGTATCCATGCGGCATCGAATGCCTGAATAAGCTGTTCGCGCCCTTCGGCGACCTCTTCAGGACTCCAGTCGCCATTGCGCGCGGGCAGGTCTTCAATTTTTGAGACAGCCTGACCGCCGTGAGCACCGGCGTTGGCGGTGCCTGATAGTGTCATGCTGAGGGCGGCCCCAAGCAGTGCTATGAAAAGACGGACTTTCATGGGTGTTCTCCTGTAGATCATGAGTTCAATAGGCGAGCGTTTATTTTCACTCGGGGCAGTTTGAGATACCATTTTCAGCAACAAGAAATAGCATTATTTGAAGGTTAAGCGCAGCCCTGCGGAAAAGCTGACTGCCTATTGGTCTGGTTTCGCATCCATTGAAGCAGACCGGGGCAACAAGCCCGTGCCTGCAGGCAGTCCATCTGGCAGACTTTCGGGCCATTCATACTCTGCGGGGCCCTTATTGTTGCAACAATGGACCATGTTTGAATTGGGTTTAATGGAACGCATAATATGAACAAATTGATAATGGCGCTTAGTGTTGGTTTTGCGTTGGTTTTTTTTACACTAACGTCACATGCAGATGATTATTCCGAACAGGCGTTAAAAGACGCCGACATGACTGCAGGCGAGCAAACCTGGCAACAATACTGTGCCTTTTGCCATACTGCTGGGGAAGGCCAGGCTGATATATCAGGCCCTAACCTGCACGAGCTATTTAAGCGTCAGGTGGGCACTAAGCCTGGGTTCGCCTATTCAGATGCATTGAAGAATGAGTCGCGTAACTGGACCCCGGAGCTGTTCGCCGCCTACGTGCAGGACCCGGGCGCTGTAGTGCCGGGTAATGCAATGCCGGCCGTTAATATTCCAGCGGATAAGGTTCTGCCTTTAACCGCTTACGTGCTTCGCAGCAGCGGTTCTGTGGATTGGGATGAGGCGAAAACCGCAACTCTTGTAACCGGTGGGCTGGATGCCGAGTTGCAGAGCAGCAGCCCCGAGTTCTGGGCGCTGTATATGAACAATACAGTAAAGTTTACCATCCCTTATGAAGACAGCAGCTATAG
>JABIQA010000041.1 GCA_018699155.1 Chromatiales bacterium | reverse complement strand
CAACAATGAACTGATCAGAGTGCCGCCGCTCTTCAGAGTGATATCAAATAAAATAGCATATACGCCAAAGGGCGTGACTAGGATCACCCACGACAAAACCTTATGCAGCATTATGTTGATGTGATGAATGCCCGTGACAATCGGGCTTGTCGACGGCACCGCAATTACCAGAGCTAAGCCAAATAGAAAAGCGTTGGTGGCTATGCCCAGAATATTGAGCTCTGCAAGCGCACTAAACGGATTCGTGAATGCAATTGACAGCAGGTTTTGCAACACCGCCATGAGTGAGTCACTGCTGTTATCAATAAAACTCGCCGGTGCGATATAGTTCGGGTCGCTACTCAATGCCGCAACGCTAATCTGCTCAACGGTACCTACCCAGGGGTGATAAAACAGCACCACACTAAGGCCGATCGAAATCGCTATGGCTGTAGTGAACAGGTAGTAGGCAATCGTAATCCCACCCAGAGATTTCAAACGACTGGCATCACCGATACTCAGCAGCCCACCAATCAGTGAAAAGAAAATAATTGGTGCTATCAGCATTTTGAGCAAAGCAAGAAAACTGCTTTTCACAATGACTACAACTTCATAAAAGAATGACTGCGCCGGTGCCTGCACCCAAGCCGGATCACCAAACCACAGCGCCGAGACGTAGCCAAGGACTCCGCCCAGCAGCACCCAGAGGGTCAAATTGCCTTTTAGTTTCTTAACCATACTGCCTTGCCGATACGCTTCATGGATTCAATAGTCGCAGAATTCCGCATCACCTGCTTTGTCTCAAGCCAATACCGGCCGCTGTGTCTATGCTTCGGTCATTCAATCAAGATGCAATCGGCTTCAGCAACGCTTCGGCTATGATTCTTGCCCATGGATATAGATATCATTATCGAGCCGAATGTCACTCCTGCAGAATTGGCAGAAATAGCAGTTGCTGCTGAGAAAATGGGCGTACGGGCACTCTGGGCATCTAACTACCACAGCAACTGGGACCCCTTTGTTTCGCTGGTGCCGGCGGCAATGGCAACATCAAAAATAATTCTCGGCGCACTAGCAGTCTGCCCCTGGGAAATGCATCCGCTAAAAATGGCTAACGCACTGCTCAGTCTGAATGAGGTAGCCAACGGCCGGGCAATGATTGCAGTCGGTGGCGGTGGCGCGCTAATTGGTGCATTGGGCTGGCGGGCCCGCGCCGGCGGGCCAATCTGGCCAGGCAAACACCCAACGAAAGGCACCCGCATGCCCGACCGACGGGTACTCGGTGTTCGCGAAGCGCTGGAAATTTTAAAGCTGGCCCGCAGCGGTGAAGTTTGCATGGGTTATGAAGCTGGCATCTTCGATGTCACCCGGCCCTTCCAAATGGACTGGGCCACTCATGATGGCCCCCTACTCTATAGCTGCTCTTCCGGTCCGATGATGATTCGCATGGGCGGACAATATGCCGATGGCATCCAACTCAGCGACTACACGCCTGACATGATGCCATTAGCAATGGAGAACCTGGCGGTAGGTTTTAGCAAGCGGGATGACAAACCCACAGACTTCCGTGTCGGCAATTTCTGGGCTTTCCATATCAATGAGGACCGCGAGGCATCCTACTGGGAAGGACGCCGCGAGCTATACGTGCGCGGTGGCATTGTTGGCAGAGAGCGCGAGCAGATTGAAAAGTTTTGTCACGATGAGGCCGAAGCTAATCTGGTTATGGATAGCGTCATGGACTTCAGAAAAACATTTTTAATGAAACAGGGGCATATTAATAATATCCCTGATGAACTGGCCAACCGGTTGGTTGATGGCATGGCATCGGCCGGTGATATCAGCAATATTGACCGCGAAATCGAACGCTATAAAACCTTTGCTTCAAGTGGTCTTACAGAACTGGCGCTGCGTTTCCATAACAACCCATGGGACAGCCTGAAGATTGTCGGTGAGCATGTACTGCCAGCCCTGCGCTAGGACAGCTCGAAAATCAAACGGACAAAGGGTTTGGTAGACGTGCCTCCCTAGTAATAACCACTTAAACATCACTATTTTCACTGCAAGACAGTCAAAGTCACTCACCCATAGCCGACTTTTGCTACTATCTCTCACTGCCGCTGCAACGCCCACCACTCCTGAGTGCAGGCGATTGGTCCCAGCAAGAAAAAAACAAATAAAAAGGCGAATTTTCACCATGTATATCAATTTTTGGTACCCCATTTGCACCAGTGAAGAACTCTCTACTGAAGCACCTAAATTAGTCGAATTACTCGGCGTACGACTTGCCACCTTCCGTGATTCCACCGGCGCAGCTCAGGTTATTAGTGACACTTGCATCCATCGTGGTGGCTCACTGAGCCAAGGCAAGATTGAAGGTGACAGCGTTACCTGCGCTTATCATGGTTGGTCATTTGACGGCTCAGGCAAGTGCACCAAAATTCCGCAAATTAAAGATGGCAAAATCCCAGGGCGCGCAAAAGTTGACGCTTATCCGGTCCACGAAGCCTACGGCGTAGTTTTTGCCTTCTTGGGCGATGCACCCGAAAGCGAACGCCCGCCAGTTCCAATCGTTGAAGAATGGGATCAGGAAGGCTGGCGCTGCACTGGACCTATCGTGTTTGAAATAGACGCTTACTACGAGCGGTCCGTCGAAAATGGCATGGATCCGCTGCATAACGAATTTGTCCATCCCAATCAAGGGGCTCCTGCTCTCGATCAGAATGACATCGAACTCAAAGACCAAGAATGGGGCGCTTGGTTCGACGCCAAGTTCGGCGCTTACACACAGGCTGAAAACCGCAAGAAAATCGCTGATAGCGATGACAGCGCTAAAGACCTGCATGCGGGTTCATGGCATATCGGCCCGAACCATTTGATGACCGGCATTCATTTGATGAATAAAATCAGCTTCATCCAATACTTTTTTGAAGCGCCCATCAGCAAAGATCGCACACGCATTTTCTTCCTTAACTCGCGGAACACGACGCTGGAAGAAAGTGCTGATGAGTACATCAACAAAACCTTAATGGGCATCGCCATTGAAGATAAGAATGTGATCGAACATCTTCGCCCGCGCAACACACCCGATACGCTGACCAAAGAACTTTTGCTGCCTGGCGATGAGTCGGTTGTGCGTTATCGCCAATATCTGAAAACTTGGGAAGAAAAGGGCTGGCGAATTGATATGCATGCTCTTGGTAAGAACAATGAAGACTCGGCTCTGGCCATCCCTTCACCGGGACGCCGCGAATCTAAAAGCTGGGTGCTCGATACGGTGCCTTTGGTGCCGGCAAAATCTTAGCCCTTCCTTATTCCACAATCTCAAAAAAGGCCGGAAGCTGTAGCCTGTTGATGTAAATGAACGCTATTGAAGCATTAAAAAACTAATCATTCGTTAAATAGATCGTTGCCGTATTGATAACAGGCGGCCAATAAAAAAGCTGAGCCATTTCCGGTTCAGCTTTTTTTATTCAATACGATAAGCAATGACTGAGCCTCTCGCAGACTCAGGTAATACTGCGTTGGCACAATACGAGTGTTCTACTGAACGGGCAAGTCCCGCACTTCGATCATTACCTCGTTGCGACGAAGAAACCACGGAACATAGGGCGCATCATACAAAGCGCTCTGGGACTCACCCAGCGTTTCTGTATTCGTATCAGCCAATGCAGTCAGCAGCATATTCTTGTGTTCCAGATAGTTTGCATCGGTCCAGCGCCCGCTGTATCGAACTACCGCCATCAATCTAGCCGGAACCTCACGCAGTTTTACCCTCTCGTCCGAAGGCTGCGGTGCTGTAGCCAGGCTGTACTGAGCAGGCAACATAAACGCTACGGCCTCACCGGCACCGGCGGGGCGACGCGCCACCGGCGCAGTCATGGCTATCTTTTCGCTTGTCAGTTCACGTGACACCGGGGAAGTCATAGCTATAGACTGATTGGCCGTGTTAGCTCCAGTGATATAACGAAACAAACGGCGAAAGCCTTCATTACCAGAGGCTTTGTACGCAACATCACCAACAACAACCGTTTCTGCGACCAGATAGGCTTCATACTGACGATACTCAACCTCACCTTCCTCATACACAACTGTGTAGCCGGGTGTTTCGATAGCCATAGTCTGTCCTCCTAAAAAAATACCGGCAACCAGCAACGCTGGTAAAGCTCTAGTTATTTTCATTACAGAGTCCTCGTTGTTAAGTTTCACAAAACAATTCGGTGCGACAGTCCCTATAGATGTATCAGCATGTAACCTTGTGTAACTCGACCAGATAAGACACTAGTGATCGTGTTTGTGGCCCGGGGGATGTGGGTGCCCTGAGGCGGAATCACCCTTAGTATCTTTGCTGTCATGATCATGGCTATGGCCACTTCCATGTGAATGACCGTGGTCATGATGATCATCATGTGGCGTGGCCGAATCAAATCGGTGGGCGAGCCTGCGAGCTTGCGGTGGCTGATTCTTCCACTCAGTTGAATTCCAGCCCTTACCCTTAAAATGAATTTTTGGCGTGGACACCAACTTTTTCAGCTCGGGTTTGCCGCACTCAGGACAATCCTTTAACAGGTCTTCACTTAAGCGTTGCAGCACGTCAAATGCGTGATCACAGGATTGGCATTGGTAATCATAAATAGGCATGAACAGTAATCCACTTCAGGGGTTGTAAAAACAGCTATAAACATGGTGCCGGGACATTTAATACTTAAGAAAACGGGGCCGCCGGATCATTGAAGAAGAAGTCTAACGGAAAGCCTAAGAGAACTCTTCTTCGCAAAAGCAACAAGGCCTGTGCGAAGCACAGGCCTTGTTTGCGAATTCATCAGCCTTAGGAGGTCCTAATAGGCTCGCAAAACAGCTTAACGAACGCTGTCTGCGTACTCATTGCGATCAAGTTTGGTGACCGTGTGCTTCTGCAGCATAACTCTGGATCCGGTTGCGGCATCAGTAAATGCCACTGCACCGCTCTTAAACTCTTTTACGCTCTTGGTGTAATAACGGGTCCCGTTGACCGTATCGGTGACCTGATAGTAGCTCATACACGCACTCAGCGAGCCCAGGACCCCAATAATCACCAGAAAACGAATCATTTTCATAAAAATCTCCTTAATATCGAAGGTTAACCGTCAACCCACATCGCCGCAAGCACCGAGGGTATTCGCAATGCGGACAGCCTCTACAGAGAAGTTACTTGTAGACGATGCAAACCGGCAATATCGGGACTAAGGTAGATAAACAGAACCTTTAAGCACGGAGCGACTCATGAGCGAAAAAAATACCAAAAAGACGACGAATGAATCACTGCCATCAAAAACGACACTGTCACGACGCACTGTGTTGGGTTCGGCAACAGGTCTTGCCGCTCTAAGCCTCGCTGGCTGCGACACAGGCAACAGCAGTAAAGCCGGTCTGAAAGTCGCTAGCCAGAGCGCACCCCAAGCGCCTTTCGACAGCGTGCGGGATTACATAGCCGCTCTTGATGCCAATGGCCTTCTGGTTGAAGTTGATGAGATCGATCAAGACAAATACCTGATGACAGGGATGTTCTTTAAAGCCACCGACAAGTACTCCATGTACGGTGCACCAGCGATGAAGTTCAATCGCATTAAAATTGACGGGCAGTGGGTCGAAGGTCCTGTGTACGCAAATTATCAGGGGCATTGGAACACCGATGCCATTATCTGGGGTTTAGAACCGGTGCCAGGTGATCACTTTGCCACCTATCGGAATGCCCGAGAGTATATGAAAGAAATGCTCATCGAGAATGGCGGACGCTACCCCGAGATCGCGCCCATCGAGGTTGATGCCGCTACCGCGCCTTGTAAAGAAGTCAAGCTGACAGGCGATCAGATCGATATCACCAAGTTCGCATTTATCAAAACCAATCCCGCCGATGGCGGTCGCTATGTCAATACCGGCTCGGTGTTTACATCTGACCCCGAAATGGGCCTTAACTTCGGGACCTATCGCTGCATGATCAACGGGCCACGCAGCCTTGGTTTTAATCCGGAGCCCAATCAAACTGCCGACAAGATGATGAAGCGAGCCATTGCACGCGGCGAAACCACCGCGCCGATATCCATCGTTATCGGTCAGGACCCTTATATATGGATGGTCAGCGGGTCACGGGTTGCACCACGCCCGAACAAACCAATTCCAATTAATGAACTGGCTGTGGCCGGCGGCATGCGCGGCAAAGCCATTGAAGTGGTCAAGTCAGAAACCAATGACATGCCGATTCCGGCGCATGCGGAAATGATTATTGAAGGCCTTGTGCGCCTCGATCAAAGTGCCCCGGAAGGTCCATTTGGCGAAATGTTCGGTTACCTTGGCCCTTATAAAGAAAAAAACTACGTCATTGAAATCACCTCTATAACGCACCGTAAAAACCCGTGGATCATGAACGCATTTACTGGCATGCAGCGCGGAATGGTAACCGCACCAATGGATGCGCTTTACAGTATTAGTCTCGCCAAAAGTATTCCGGGGTTCATCGAGTACACCAACTTCCACGATATGATGGGCGTGATCGTTGTCAGCATCGACAAAACAGAAGCCGGTCAGGGGCTGAATGCCGGAATGGCCGTTGCGCGCCGGAACCCTATTGCGAAAGTCGTAATTGTTGTCGACAGTGACATCAACATACTCGACAAGTCACAGGTGTTATTTGCGATGGGCTCGCGTTGGCAGCCCTACCCCGCTTCAGCGGTAATCGAAGATACCTGGGGCCTCCAGACCGATCCCAGCCAGGTCGAACCGAACCGGACTAGCAAGATTGTCATCGATGCAACACGGCAGCTTGCCGCCGAAGGCGGGCGTGAAGAATTCCCTGAAACCAACCGCGCATTGCTGGAACAAGGGGCGCCTGGCGTTATGGATCAGGTCGACCAACAACTTGGTCAACTGCTGGATAATTGGCGCCAAGTCTAGCTCTGGCAAACATCAGATCAACCCGACCAAAGGTGGGGAATTAGTGCTGTTCAACTTTGCAACCAAGCCCGATCAGAAGAGCAACACCTTAAAGCACGGTATTAGTAGCGCATGATCTCCGCAATACGTATTGCGGAGGCTTACTCGCTTCAAGCTCTTATCTTACAGGCTTAACGTTTCCCTTCTTCATCGCCTTACGAATTCGTGACCCAATGTAACGCGCCATCCAATAGGCAAAAAAGCTAACCGGTGCATTAGTGTAGAAATCCGCATTCAGCCAATCGCGATCTTTCCAGTAATTGTAGTTAACAGTATCTTTCTGCCTACGAGTCATGTTCTGCATGGCCCGAAAATTCATAATTTGCTTAAAATCTGCTGCCTGCAGAGTCTGATCTTCTATAGCAACCACAAACTTTGCTGCTGCATCAGCAGCGACTTCATTCAAACGATCCATGTACTGAGGCTTTGCCGACTCGCCGCGCTTTAACCCCATTTGCGAACTTGATATACCGATGCGTGACACAACATCACAGCCCCAGCCTTCTGCCGTACCCTCGAGAAAGTCCAGCACCACTTTGTGGCCGCCGCCTGCAGCTGTGGCAAAAACCACCGCCTTCTTACCAAAAAAGCTGGGACGATTGCGTTTGTACATAAAGTATTCAACGAAATTCTTCATCAACCCGGCAACATTAAAAGTGTGCACAGGGGCAGCAAGAATAATGCCATCGGCCGCCTCCACTTTACTCACCACTGGGCCAATTTTAGCGAAATCAGGGCAATGCTGCTCACCCTTGCTGACGCAGTAAAGACAGCCATCACAAAAAGGTAACGCCAATTGCTGGAGAAAGAGGAACTCAAATTTCGTCGCACGAATTTCATTCATCTGCTCTTCAAGAATCCTCAAACCTTTATAGGTATAGCTTTCCTCGTTGCGGGGAGAGCCAATGATGGCATAGATATGAAGCGCCGAATCATCCACGCAGCATTCGCTCGAGAACGCCATCGCGCCGCACAAAACCGTGCCAGAGCGCAGCCACCACATGAAGACCTAATAAGCCTGCGCCAAACTGCCAGCACAATTTATGGATATCGGCGAAGAATTCATAATCAAAGAGTGCTCCTTCTTGTACTGAGGGCACTATGCCAGGAACAGAATTCCAACCAAAAAAGAATATCGGGAAGTCGAATTCATACGCCGACAACGCCGCCCAGCCTGATAAGGGATAAACTATCATCAACAAATAAAAAGCCCAATGAGTGAGTCGCGCGAGTGCTCGCTGGTACACTGACAAGGCAGCGGACATGGCAGGAACACGTTGCTTTAATCGCCAGCTCAAACGAGCCAGCACGAGCAGCAAGAACAAAAACCCCAGAGTGTTGTGAGCCAGAGATGCACGCATAAAAACGGTATCATCGGCATAGTCAATCTTATAGACCTCATAGGCGTCGACCATATAAAAGCCTAGCGGAATTTGAATAAGCACCAACACAAAGGTCAGCCAATGAAAGCTTCGTGATACGACGCCCCAGGACTCATTGGTATTCGCCAGCATAGAAGCTACTCCGAGCTGACTATCATTTTAGAAAGCCACTGGGTCATTCCAAAAGCTCGCTCGACGGAGTCTCATTTAATTGGTCGAAGGCCTGCAGCAAAACATCCGCAGGTTGGGCGCCGGACAACCCCAGACGGCCGTCGATTACGAAAAATGGCACACCAGTTACCTCGCTTGAGCGTATCTGCTGCATCATTTCCGTTACCGCGGCCTCGTCTTCGCCAGACTCCAGCCTTGCCAAAGTCGCGCTTCGATCCATACCGGAGTCCGCGGCGATACCTGCAAGCACCTCGAAATTGCCGATATCGAGACAAGCCTCATGGTGTGCAGCAAACAAACGCTCGGCCAATGCATTCACATCGATCGCAGCATTGCATGTTGCCTGATAAAGCAGACAGTGCGCCGCGAGTGTATTCGGTGACATCGCAGTAGCTGATAGGCCGAAAGCAATGCCCTCTTCTTTGCCGGTATCATGCATGTTTGCCATGATGACCCCGGCACGCTCCTCACCGAAAATTTGCTCGTAGTGCTCTTTTCGCAGCTTGCCTTCGCGTGGCATATCCGGAGTCAGTTGGAACGGCAACCACTCAATGGCGACATTGAGCTCAGGCCTTTTCGCCAACGCCTGGTCCAGCCTTCGCTTACCAACGAAACACCAAGGGCAAACAAAATCGGAAACAATCTGTATGTGCAGAGGCTCTGTCATAATCCTTAGTAAATTCGCCCGCCCATAGCAATGCTGCCATGCATCCTTGAACTGCCACCATAGCCACCGAAGCTCGACATACCCACAGAACCATAGACCTGCGGTGCATCGCAGGCGGTGAGCAAACTGCACACTGCTGCCAACAATATAAATTTCGTCCATCTAGTCTTCATTCGCTGCCGCCTCCTTTGGCACAAGGACTCGTTTATTAGGATCCCATGTCTGCAATGCAATAGCGGCTCCGGAAGGGCCTGCGATTAATGCCACCTCACCGCCAATGCCGCGCTCACGAGCTTTCAGTAAAATCTGGCCACCCAGCTCTGCCACCCTAGCAAGTATTGGGTCAGGATCTTCAACCCGAATGTAGGTTACCCAAACCGGATCGAGCTCCTGGATGGGATTCTTTATTAAACCAATGCGAGGTTTGTTTTTCTCGCCAAGGATTCGATAAGTAGAGTCATCAGTAAGCACTTCAGTTTCTGCTGAGTAGTTGCCCAGTGAACCATAAAAATCAGTTGCTGCATCAACATCATTGGTCCAAACCTCTGTCCACAAAAAGTCGCCAACACGGGGGGTGCGATCGATCGGGTCACCCGTTTTGGTTTGCACTAAGCCCAGAATCGCGCCCTGCGGATCGGCAATCACCGCAATCCAACCCCGGGCAGCTAATTCAGTTGGTGGCGTATAAACAACACCATCATTCACCTGGACTGTAACAACAGCTGCATAAATATCACTCACAGACATCAGTGGAATCCACTGAGAGATTTCCTCAGTGCGCTGCAGTTTATTTTCGTTGACCATGCCCCCGATGAGTCGACCGTTATGCCTGATCACTGAATAATTGATGTCGTCACCAAGCCCGTACTTGCGCCCGACTTGCTCAAAATCCCAGCCGAATAGCTCACTATAAAACTGCTGGGAAGCCTCAGGCGTATCAGTAATTAAATCGTGCCAAACGATCTTGCCGGACAACGACAGGCTTGTTGGGGTCTCACTTACAGGCGGCAAATTTACCGACACACAGGCTGACAACAGCACAGCAGCAAACAACGCTGCAACAACACTCCGTATTCTCAAAACCGACTCTCCGCTCTAACGCTGCAATCCAATACCGGCAACAATGGCCCGCCCATCGTACCGATCTGGAGACCGCACAATAGCAAGTTTCCATCAGCAATTTGAGTAGTTTCGCGACGAGATTACTGATGCGACCAGCAGCGCCCCCGCCGTATCTATCTACCCAATCGGTCAGTTGTCCCCAGGACTCGCCCGCCACAACCGTTTAGAGGCCTGAGTTAAATTCATTTTTTTGACTTAAAGCCTCTATGCTTATGGCTTTGATTTCCTAGTGACGGTTTCTTTTACACCTTTTTAAACGAATGGCTCTCGCTGTGTTATTTCCAAGAATACTGAAACTCAGGTTGCACCCAACGACCTGCTGCAGAGCTGAAGCAACAATTATCTTTAGATACACCTTGGAGACTCTATTAGGGGCTGGCCCAAAAAAGGCGGATCAAATTGATCCGCCTTTTTTATTTCTAACTCAGCCTGTTCCTATTTTTTATTTACGTGCCAAGAATTAGTTCAGGCGCCTTTAGATGAGATAACCCTGAGTTAACTCAAGGGAAACATCCCACAACTGCGCAGCCAAGGCCTCATCCTGCATCTGCGGGCCCGGATTCACTGCATTGCAATCCGAAAAGTAGTACCCGCCATAACCCTCTAATGCGGGTGCAGTAGCCACATAAGTTTCTGTTGCTGCACCGGCTTCAGTTGTCTTCATAAATGACCAACCAATGAGGTCTGCTGCAATTTTCTGCCACCAGGGAAAATGCCGGCCGAGATTAGTATTAATCACGCCGGGGTGGACACAATTGGAGGTAGCGCCGGTGCCCTGTAATCGCTTATTCAGTTCCAAAGAAAACAAGCCGTTTGCGAGTTTGGACTGACCGTACATCTTCCAGGGCTCATAGTCCGTTTCACCTGAAAGGTTGTCGAACTCAATACCACTCTCAGGAGCAAAACTATGGCCGCTGCTACTTAAAACAACAACCCGGCCCTGTTCGGACAGCAACACCTGAGGCATGACCTGGTTTGCCAGAACAAAATGGCCCAGATGATTGACGAAAAAGTGTTTTTCAATGCCATTAACCTGCTCCAACTCCTGCAAGGCCATGATGCCTGCATTCAATATGAGCATATCAATAGGCAAGCCCAGCTCTCTAACAGCCGCGCCGCAGTCGGCCACAGATTGCAGATCGGCGAGCTCGCAGACTACCGGTATCGCATTGCCCTCGATGCTGTCGCAGGCCAGCTGCGCCTTCTCCGCAGTGCGGGCAGCACCAATCACTGTCGCGCCTCGAAGTGCCAGCACCCGCATCGTTTCGTAACCCAACCCGGAGTTACAGCCGGTAACCAACGCCACCTTCCCCGACAGGTCGAGACCCTCAGTTACTTCGAGCGCAGTTGACGTCTTGCCAAATGGACTGACCGGCACCTCAGGAGGCACGCCGAAATCATTACCATCAGTATCAATACAGCCCGACAAACTCGACGCGGCAACAACCGCACCACTGCCGGCAATAAACCGCCGACGGCTAAGGTGTATCGCAACAGGATGTTCTTCTGTTTCGTTGGTTTTAAGGGACATACGGTAACTCCTGGTCAAATAATCGGGCTAACTGGATTCTACAGTTATACATTTTGCCATGGCGGATCGCCATCGCAGGTAACGATGCTCTAGGTTAAGGTTCGTCTGCGGAACAAAAACCGATTCATTCTCAGATGATGCTGGCAGCGACGAGCCGATGCCGAGTAAATAGCTCACCCCGCATGCCGTAGCCTCATCAACATCAGGTCGCATGGCCGGTACACCACTAATATCGGCCAACCTTTGACACAGGCCATCTAGCGCCGATAACCCACCGCTCAGAACCCAACGCTCCGGCATACCCGCAGCAGTAGCGCACAACTCAAAATTGGTTTGCAGCATAAACACAATGCTTTCGATTACCGCGGTCATCTTCTCTGCCGCATCATGAGATGGGTTCGCAGAACCCTCTGCTGCGTACAAAAAATGCGAACGGAAATCGGCAACCCACCAGGGTGCCCCGAGACCAGAAACACCATTTAAAAACAGCGGCGGCTCGTTGACTTCATTGAGTGATTGAGCCAAATGCGCCTCGACCCACTTCGGCTCCAACTGCAACTCATGCGCCATATAGTTCACAGCACTTCCAGCACCATTTACTGTGCCTTCAAGCACGTAATCAGTCCGTTTTTTGTCGCTGTACACGACACTGTTAAGCAGCCCCGGAACACTAATGGGATCTGATCCTAATGGACGCTGCAAGAATGCGCCGGTACCTAAGTTGGCGTAGACAGTGTTGCTGCGCAACTCACCAAAAGCAAATAAGGCTGCAGACTGATCACCGGTGACTATCTGCAGCGGCGCAGACACACCGGATGCATTGAGCATGCCATAGCTATAACTCGAGGTGACAGGCTCAGGCAAAAAACTTTGAGGAATACCGAATAGGCCAACAAGCTCTTTTGACCAACGACCTGTCTGATAATCAAACAGCAAGGTGCGTGAAGCATTTGCCGGATCAACCAACAGTGGATGCTCGTCCAGTAACTGATAGGTCAGGTAACTGGATAAAGGGCCCATCACCAACTCACCATTAGCAGCGCAGGTTTGCACCGCTTTGTTGTTGTCCAGACACCAGCGCATTTTACTCACCCCATAATGGGGTGATAGCAATAAGCCGGTGATTTCCTGAACCCGCTGACCGGAATCTGAAAAGGCTTCCAGCCAAGCCTCTGCCCGACGGTCCTGCCATGACAGCACAGGGCTTAACGCCCTGCCCGAAACCCTGTTCCAGCAAACGATACTGGAACGCTGGGTTGCCAGACCGGCGACAACTATCAATTCCGGATCAATCTGTCCAGCTACGCCAGCGATTGCAGCAAATAGCGATGCCAATAATTCATCAGGGTTCTGCTCAACACAGGCTGTGCCATAACGTCTACTGGTAACAGGTATCTGTGTTTTTGCCATGGCATGACCGGAAGCCGAATAAACAATGGCGCGCGACGATTGACTGCCCTGATCCAGCGCCAATACACAGCGACTCTGAGCTGTCGTCTTCATGGCAGCAACTCACACCCGATTGGCGAATCATCAACCGGCGACAAAGGCAACTCATCGGTGCGTGCACAGGCACGCCGCTCCGGGAGAGCCGACTGCAAATGCTGCATCACCTTTGCTGCGGTTATGCGATAAGCGGTGAGCTTGCCGCCATAAATACTCAGCAACCTCGGTGCGCCCGCCGCAATAGGCCGGTCGGGGTGTAACACCGTTTCTCGGGAACGATGAAACACATGGCTATCGCCACCAGGCAATACGCGCAAACCCGCAAAGTCCGACACTGAGGAATCGGCTGCACTCAAACCGGCATACTCCGGAAAGTAGTATTGCAGCACCGAACACAAATACTGACGCTCGCTGCGCAGTGCCTGCACATCATCGGCGCGACCTTTATAGCGGGTTTCGGTGGTGCCGACCATCAGCTGACCTTGCCATGGCAGCACAAACACGGCGCGGCCATCACGGCGACTTTCTAGGTAATAACAACCCTGCTTTATCTTACCGGGCACAACAATATGCGTACCCTGAATCAACTCTATCTGCTGTTGAGGTACCGCTGGACTGACATGATCTAGCACCGAATTTGCCCATGGACCTGCGGCATTCACACAGACTTTTGCGGTTACGGTTTTTTCAGCCCTACCGTCATGAAAAACGATCTCAGAGCCTGTTGCTGCAAGCTCGATACGGGTCACTCTTGCAGGACAAATCAGCTCCGCACCCAAATCAATTGCCAACTGCATAACCGCCTTAGTCAAGGCAACATCATCTGTCTGCGCATCGTGATAGCGGAATACCTTTTTAAGCCCATCGGTTCGCAATCCGTCGAGACTGCCCCAATTCTCGCGCGCCACTGTCGAAAAGCGCGCCGACTTATCGAAACCACTTAACCCATAGTAAAGGCTCAACCCCGCATACAACAGCGCCGGGCCACGACGCATATCGGCATAAACAGGCAAATTAAAGTCTCTGAGCTTTACCAGATCAGGCGCAAGACGAAGCAGCAAAGCTCGCTCCAACAAAGCCTCACGCACCAAGCCCATTTCCCATGACTCGAGATAACGCAGACCACCATGGATTAGCTTGCTGGATTTGCTTGAAGTGCCAGATGCCAATGCCTGCTTCTCAAGCAACAAAACCGTGTGGTTGGCGGCAGCAGCAGCCTGCGCAACGCCAACCCCGTTGATGCCGCCACCTATAACAATGACATCGTAATCAGCCAAGCGGTGTATCCCGTGCGTCTGCCTTATAAGAGTGGGCCAACTCCCGCTTCAGTTCAGGAGCAGCCATACTCGATACAATGTCGACTCCGCGTGCATATAGAGCCCGGGCATGACCCGCATCAACGGCCTCATAAGAGACCCATCGCCAGGCTCCCGGCCATAATGGCGTTCCAAGCTCAGGCAAGCGCAGACAATTGACGAATAAGTAATCAGGATCAAGCGCCTCTGCCTGCTGCTGCGAAACCTCATCGTATTGCTTAAGTACCCAGCCAACATGGACATCGGAGCGCCGGCACACCTCAAGCAAGCATTTGTAATCGAAAGAAATAATCACGCATTGATCTAAATGCTCATAGATCAGCGGTAAAAGCTGATCCACCACAAGATCAACACCAAACGCCTCAATGCTTTCGTGCTTCAATTCAATAAAGTAGACCCAATCGGGATGCGCGGGCAACAGCTCCAGCGCCTGCTCGAGGGTCGGCAAACGAATATTCTGATAGCTGTCGCCGAACTGCGCGGGAAACCCCACTCCGACAGTCTGAAGCTCAGCCAATGTACTTTGGCAAACTAAACGATCGATGCCAGCTGTGCGTTTTAAGCCCGCATCATGCAACAGTACAGGGATATGATCGCGGGTGAGCTGGATATCAAACTCCAGCAGGGTAATGCCGGCGTTACCTGCGGCGCATAGCGCCTCCAGTGTATTTTCAGGGTACATGCTGGCATAGCCCCGGTGGGCCATCAGCGGAAAACGGACAGGCTGCTTACTCATAATCTATGAGACTTCTTAGTATGGTGTTCATCGGTAACACATTACCTGATGATACTCGAAGATAAACTTGGATTTCACAAGCCCCTCTATTCAAATCGGGCGATGCAGTTGATAAGGTAGCGCCAGCTATCGCACTTAAGCGCTAAGGATATCCACCATGCTAAAACTCATCGCAAAAGTCATTGCCGGAATAATTCTGTTGCTGGTTGTTGTTATCGCGGGAGCCATCATCTCAATGGGCGCACATGTCCCTGATGCCCTTTATCAGCCTAGCCCTTCCGCAATGGTGCGCACCGCCGATAACGACAGCTCTTATCTCGTAATCGGAGGTCGCAAAGGCGCCGGACTTGAAGTGATCAAAGTGCTGCGGGCACGCGGTGAGCGGGTTACCGCGGTGATCCGCCCCTCCTCGCTAACACCTGAGAAAACAGATCACCTGAAAGACCTTGGCGTGGAATTGGTCGCGGGTGATGCCACTAATCCGGATGATATGGCGCTAGTCTTTAACAACGGCAATTATCTCGCCGTTGTCAGCACCATTGGCTGCTTCAGTTGTGAGCCACCGACAGATTATCTGGGCAATAAAATAATTACCGATGCGACAAAACTTGCCGGGGTTAAACGAATAATTCAGGTAAGCAGCATCGGTGCGGGGGATAGCTTTAATACAGCACCATGGCTTTCACGCAACGCACTTGCAAAAGTATTGCCCCTTAAAACTCAAGCCGAGGAATATCTGGTTGCCAGCGAATTGGATTACACCATTATTCGCCCGGGCGGCCTTAAAAGTGGCACAGCCAGCGGCTACGGCTACCTTTCTGAAAACAGGGACGCGTTTGGCTTTATCGACCGCACTGATTTAGCACGACTCATTGTCGGCGCGTTGGATGATGATGAAAGTATCGGTAAAACCTACCATGCTGCTGACGAAAGTCGGACGTGGATCTTTCAATAATCCAAGTGCAAATAGTCCGGTAAAAGAAAGTCTGTGCTTGCCCTGAGGTGTTATCACTGCAAGCGCTAAGTCGCTTACTGCAAAAACTTAAGCACCTTATCGACCTCCTCTGTGCTGCCCATAATGACAGGCACGCGCTGATGGATATCGGTGGGCTGCACCTTCTGAATCGGCATTTTCGAATCACACATCGCCTTACCGCCTGCTTGCTCAACCAGCATGGCCATCGGGTTAGCCTCATACATCAGGCGCAACTTGCCGACAGGCGCTTTCACTGTAGGCGGATACATAAAGACACCACCCTTCAATAGAATACGATGCACATCGGCCACCATAGCGCCCGCATAGCGAGCTGAATAGCCATTGCTCTGCGCCCAATGTAAGTAATTTTTATAGCCCTCTGGAAAGCTCAGCCGATTGCCTTCGTTCAATGAATAACTCTTATTGCTCTGTGGAATCTTCAGGTTGGTCTCAACGCGCATAAATGCACCAATGGCCGGATCCAACACAAACATATCGACGCCATCGCCAACCGTCAGCGTAAAAATAGTTGATGAGCCGTATAGAATATAGCCTGCAGCAACCTGCTCGAAACCCGGCTGCAATAAAGAGTCTTTGGCTGACAGCCCAGACCGGTTTCGCATAACACTAAAAATAGTACCGACACCGCCGCAAACATCCAGATTTGAGGAACCGTCCAACGGATCAAACAAAATGCAGTATTTTTGATCATCATCCTCTTCGCCGATGATCACAGGCTCTTCGTTTTCTTCTGAAGCGACAATCGCCACACCTTCACGTGCTGCCAGAATACGCAAAAGAATATCATTGGCAATTACATCCAGCTTTTGCTGAGACTCGCCCTGCACATTCTCATTACCCACTTCGCCAAGCACATCATCAAGTCGAGCACGCCGCACACTCGCTGCAATCATCTTGGCCGAGATAGATAAGGCTGACAGAATCCAGGATAAGGTGCCGGTCGCATTTGCCTGTCGCGCTTCGCTGCCAAGAATATGGCTTTGCAGAGTAATGGTTTCTTTATGGCGGTCAGATACGCTCATTTTTAAGTTCCATAAAAAGGCCGGGCTATACCAGACCTTTGTTAATAGCTTTGTATTTGAGCCAGCGATATATTGATATATTCTCAGCAGAACGCTCTCAGAATATACTGCATATATAGCCGACTATCAAAAATATAGACTTTAAAATCAACTGCTTAAGTATGATTCGGAGTCGTTGCTGGCAAGTCATTCACCGTTTTCACGCTTTAGCAAGCGGCGGTCTTAATCTTCGGAGACTGACTTAGGACTTGTTAGTGACATTATAAAATAGACCACGGTGCGGCACAATTGCGACCCTGCTTTGGATACGCTCCGTCGGCATACTCCACGAAACCGTGCGGTACTCATATCATCTGAGTCTGATACACGGATGCGGACACTTAAAACAACCCAAGGAAACGCCCATGATTTACATTGATCCGGCCTGGCAAGGCGATGTCGAGTTTTATGAGCTGATTTTCGGCAGCTGGCTCACCTATATTTTTTTGGTGTTGCTGTTTGAAAAAGTACTGCGTGCCCCCCTGCAGGAATGGAAATACATACTCCTTACATTTCTGGGCTGCTTCGCGTTCTGGGTAAATCACTACTTTCAGGGCGCTGATTTTTATATGGTGCTGCTCAATGCCTATTCCTTATGCTTTTTTCTTGCCTGGTACTTTGTCGCGGTTAAGCACCAGCAACGGGGAGTTCTCTGGAAGATTACAGCCACACTCTGTGCCATTGTATTCACAATCGCTTTTATCGGTTTCGAATACATCGCCCGCATCGGCGTCGGCGCAGGTATCTATGAATTCTGGTTCATGCTCGGGGCAGCTTTTGGTTTCGTCGGAATTATTTTTTGGCGAGGCCCGGGGAAAGAGGCAAAAATCACTTAAGCCCCAGACGATGCTACTGAAGTCGTTTGAAATATCACGGCATCCACAGACATGAAAAGCCAGGAGCAATGCAGAAAATACTGCCCTAGAAAAGCCAGAAGTGCTGCAACTTACTGACAGACCCATCATGGCCCGACTAATGCGACAGTATTGGGCGATAAAAGGGTACTTTTGAGCAATGCTAAGTACTTGCAGATAGCGTTTCATAACAATCATCTGCGGCTTGCGAGCAGACTATATTGAGCCAAAATACTACTGCCGCTGACATCAGCATTGTCCACTATCTGAATCTACCCCATTAAAGCGGGCGAATACGTGGCTGCATCTGTTAGGGTTGCCGCGCTAATTTCAGGAATATCTCTATGGCTCCCCCCGAAACCGACAATACTGAGCGCGCCGCTGGTTCTTCATTAAAACCACTGAAGGCCCTCTGGCCGTTTATTCGCCCCTACAAAGGCACACTGGCGCTCGCGTTAGTGGCGCTATTGGTTGCGGCTGGCGCTCTATTGGCATTACCAATAGCTGTGCGGGATGTCATCGACCAGGGCTTAGTCAATCAAGATGCAAGCACCATCAATCAGTACTTTATTGTGCTTTTTTTGATGACCTGCCTGTTCGGTGTATTTGCCGCTTTGCGCCTCTACTGGGTCACCTGGCTTGGTGAAAGAGTGGTTGCTGATCTGCGAGATAAAGTTTACCGGCAGGTTATTCGGCTTGACCCTGCATTTTTTGAAGTCACTCAAACGGGCGAAGTACTGTCACGACTCACTACCGATACCACTTTGGTTCAGTCGATAGCAGGTGTTGGTATTTCCATCGCGCTGCGCGGCGCGATCACCCTGATCGGTGCGCTGATAATGCTGGGCATCACCAGCCCTAAACTGATGGGTTATATCCTGGTTCTGGTGCCACTCGTCGTAGTGCCCATTATTGTTATCGGTCGAAAGGTACGACGTCTATCACGCGACTCTCAGGACAGAGTTGCTGACTCCAGCGGCATGGCCGGCGAAACACTAAACGCCGTGCAAACCATCCAGGCCTTCACGCTGGAAAAAATCCAGAGCGATCGCTTTAGCGGTTATATCGAAGAAGCCTTTGCTACTGCGGCCAGGCGTATCCGGGTGCGCTCAGCGATGACCGGACTAACTATTGTGGCTTTGTTCGGCTCCATTATTCTGGTGCTGTGGATTGGCACTCGATCAGTACTCACCGGTGAAATTAGCGCAGGCGAACTCGGACAATTTATCCTCTACACCATGTTTGTTGCCACCTCCGGTGCATCGCTGAGTGAAATGTGGGGTGAAGTTCAGCGAGCCGCGGGCGCCATGGAACGACTCCTGGAATTACTCGGCGCGCAGCCCACCATCAAAATCCCGAGTCATCCGGTTGCGCTACCCGAACAAGGCATCGGTAGCGTCGACTTCGAGGATGTAAACTTCAGCTATCCATCGCGACTCGATCAGATGGCCATTAGTGACTTCAATATCAGCATTAAGCCGGGCGAAACCGTTGCCTTTGTGGGGCCCTCAGGCGCTGGCAAGTCGACCACCTTCCATCTGTTGTTGCGCTTTTATGATCCACTTACAGGTCGCCTAAAGATCGATGGTGTTGATATTGCTGGGGCCGACCCGGTGGCGGTGCGTGGCCGCATCGGTGTGGTACCTCAGGAAACCATAATATTCGGCACCAGCGCCATGCAGAACATTCGCTATGGCCGGCCTGACGCCACCGATGAAGAGGTCTTTGCTGCTGCCAAAGCTGCTGCTGCGCATGAGTTTATCGAACAGATGCCGGAAGGCTATGCCACGTTCTTAGGTGAGCGTGGCACGCGGATCTCTGGTGGTCAGCGGCAACGTATTGCCATTGCGCGAGCGATGCTAAAGAACCCGCCGATACTGCTACTGGACGAAGCCACCAGTGCACTAGATGCCGAAAGCGAACAGTTGGTTCAGGTTGCCTTAGAACGCCTGATGCAAAATCGCACCACGATTATTATTGCCCACAGACTTGCTACCGTGCTAAAAGCGGACCGCATTGTAGTAATGGACCAAGGCAAAATGGTTGATGCTGGCACCCATACCGAGCTAGTAAAGCGCAATCCTCTATACGCCCGACTGGCTGAACTGCAGTTCACGCATCCGGAAGAGACATACGCATAAGCTTAAGCTTATATAAACGAACATCAGTGAGATAAGCTCCGGTAGCGGTCAAACATATCTGCCGGTTATAGTCGGGCAATCGACTTCAAAAGCAACGCGGGAGCCTCCAATGCCCATCACACGCCGACTGTTTGCCCTACTGACAATGCTTGGGACGCTTTCCTGGGCACACCTTGCCCCCGTTATTGCTGCTGAATCCGCAGCAATGCCTACTGTACTCATTACGGGCGCCAACCGCGGCATCGGAATTGAATTTGCAAAGCAATACGCTGAACGCGGCTGGATTGTTATTGCATCTTGCCGCAATCCTGATTCGGCTAAGGACCTGCAAGCTCTGCAACGCAATCATCCAAACCTGCAGCTTGTACAAATTGATCTCGTCGACAGCGCTGGTATCGATCAGTTTGCTCAATCGCTTAACGGCAAACCCATTGATGTATTAATCAACAATGCGGCTCTACTCGGTGACTTAAAAACTCAGTTGTTTGGTCAGATTGATTACGAGCAGTTCACGCAAATTCTGGCGGTGAACGCTATTGGCACCATGAAGTTATCGGAGTCACTCACTCCCAATATCAGGCTGGGCACCCAAAAGAAAATCATTACGCTCGGCAGTTCCGCTGGCTCTATTGCATCGATCAATGGCAATCCGGACCTTTACGCCTACCGGGCCAGCAAAGCGGCATTGCATCTCCTCATGCGCAACCTATCATTTGAACTCGCCGATGACGGTATTGTTGTAGGTATTATTAATCCTGGATTAGTAGATACCCGCGGCTTTGCTGAGATGCTGGCCGGAACAAAACCCATACCCCCTGAGTTCCAGCAGATTGTTAACCTACTAAAAGCCGGTGTCATTCAGCTGAGCACCCCTGAAGCCGCTGTTACGGACATGATTGCACTCATCGATGAACTGGCTCCCGAACAGTCCGGCGTTTTTCTCAATGCCGACGGCACTCCCCTGCCCTGGTAAGCATGCACCCGCTCATCTGACAGAACGCCGCTGCATGCGGCGGGGCTGCGTGCATATTTGCTGCGAAAACCCTGATAATTTCATAGCACACTTTGCTGACCCCCTAGCAAAGAAAACGGCATCCTATTGATTTTAAATAATAATACTGACTGTTACATTTGGCTACAAAGCGTAACCCTTGTGAAAGGTCTTCTGCTCATACACCACGTAAAGTTCCAACATCGAAAACAAAGAACATTTGATTTTCACGGCATCTAAAAAGTTTTTCGATGCCAATAAGCAGAAAGGAACTGACGACATGACACCATCAAAGACATATTCAACACGCAACCTTGAACTCCGCGACGAAATCATTCTGCTTTTGATTGTCAGTCTGATTCCGCTAACCACACTGAGCTCAATGGTATTTTGATTTCTGCTGTGAACAAAGGTTTTCTGCCAACCAGCAATAAGCCCAAGTAACTCAGCAAAAAAAACCAGTAAGGTTGGAAGCCGGATATTAATCGAGGCACTCAAGCTTACTGAGTGAACAGTTTAAGTTTTACCCTCCAGCTTGGGTCGCTGTTAAACATTCCGTTAAGCCTTATCAGGCTTAGGTCTTCCCCCTACAGCCGCCTCCCCCATGCTTCTCCTCGGCTGACAAATACGGAGATTAACAGTGGTCCGAGCTGGAACTTAACAAAGATACAGATAATTTAGTCTCTTTTAAGAGCGCCTAAAAGGTGCTTCTTTTTGGCCGCGGCACAAGAACAACGACGTAAACTAAGCCCCCCACACAAGCATCCCCACCGCCAGCTAATGCGAGGCATAATGGAAGGCGTTCAGGCTTTCTTCGGGTTCAGGGCTATATGATGCAAACCATTTTAAATGCGGGGCTTTTGCGGCTGGCCATTCTTGTGGCAACGGCCTCTCTGGTGGCCTGTGATACGCAGCCCCCGCCCGAAGCTCCGCCACCACCGCAACTGGAAGCAGAGACAACACTACCCAACAACCGGCTGGAGATATTTGCTTACAAATGCCTGATCAATGGCTATGTTGTGGCTGATTTCAGCCAATCAGCTGAAAGCATCGTGCTGCTTCTGCCCAAAGAATCCCTCCAGCTCCCAAAACAGGTCTCGGCATCAGGCGTGAGATACAGCAATGGCAATGTAACTTTCTTCAGCAAAGGCAATGAAGCCTTCATTGAAGCTAAAGACAGCAAAGATCACTGTGTCGAAGACCGGCAGGCATCAGTACTAGAGGATGCCAAGTTGCGTGGCGTTGATTATAGGGCCAGTGGTAACGAGCCCGGATGGTCGCTGGAAATATCAGGCAGCAACATGGTGTTCATAACCGGTTACGGGCAAAGCGCCTACAGCTTTGCCATCTCTGGCCACGATCTAAACCGGGAAACACGCACCGTCACTTATACCAGCAGCACCCCAAATGACACTATCAGCGCACGTATTCTAGGCAAAACCTGCAGCAATGGCGTAAACGGTAAACGCTTTGAAACAGCAGTCGAGATCGAATTCAATGGCATGCTGTACAAGGGTTGTGGACAAGGCCTGCGTTAGCTTACCCGAGCCTTAATCAACAAAACTGGCAACAGAGTTAAGTTTGCAAGAAGCGCCAGAATCATCGCTACGCCGGTGAATAAGCCGAAATAGATTGTCGGAATAAAATCTGAAATAGCCAGAATCGAAAATCCGGAAGTAATAACCAAGGACGTGTAGTAGATCGCACGTCCAATACTTAAGTGGCTGCGCTCCATAGCCTCGATGGGGTCACCATCAATAGCAATTTCTTCTCTGAAACGATGAACGTAATGAATTGAATCATCAACTCCGATGCCAATAGTAATTGCGGCGATAGTGATCGTCATAATATCTAAAGACAAGCCCAGCCAGCCCATCAACCCCAGCACAGAAGTTGCAGCTACAATACTTGGAACTGTCGCTACAAAGGCAACAGTGAGCGAGCGGAATAGCACAAGGTACATAAATAGGATGGCCAGAAAAACCACACCAATTGTCATTATCTGTGACTTAAAAAGACTCTGTAATACGTTGTTATACAAAACCAACATACCGGTGACATGAACCTGCTCAGGTTCAAACCCCATATCGTCAATCAGATGAGTACGGATACCATCGAGTAATTCTCCGCGCCGTAAATCTGGGTTAGCTTCATAAACCCGAACAGAAAACCGCATCTGATTGCCATCATCTGACATATATGGATGAATCAGAGCTTCCTTGATCGACGCAGGCAACTGCTTGTACAGTATCGACAGAGAGAAAGTTCCCGGCATGTTGCCGCTATTCAGCGTCTCCAATGCGTCAAGTGCTGTCGCCATCGACAAGACCTTCCCTGTCTCGGGCAGTGAATCCAGGTAGTTATGAACATCACGGACGATCTGCAACTGATAACTGTTATACCAATAGCTGGTAGCACCCAGGTCGACTGTGGTGCTTACTGAGTCATCTGAACCAAAACCATCGTCACCAAACGGGTCATCGCCAAATGCCTGATCGCCAAACTCATCATCACTGCCCCCCCCTTCATCGGCAGTCGCTGTTACGACAGGGGCCTCATAGAATGCAGGATCGGCGTCGAGGATTACATCAAATGGCATCGTGCCTCCAAGCTCACTGTCTATCTTAGCCAGCCCCTGATAAATCTCGGTTGATTTAGCAAAGTAATCGAGAAAACGATTTTCAACTTGCAACCTGCTGATGCCGATGATGCTCAGCACTGCCGCAAGTAAGAACAGACCGAGAATAATGCCCGGCGCTACTCTCACCCAACGGGCCAGTTGCGCAGTAACAGCAGTTGTAATGTGATCACCATGTGCGGGCATAACAGGGCGCATAAATATGAGCATCACAGGAAACAACAAAAACGACACCACAAACACTGTCGCCATGCCGATGACCATCATCCAGCCAAAATCAATTACCGGACGAATACCGCTTACTAACAATGACGCAAAACCAACCATCGTAGTAAGCACGGTGTAAAAACATGGCTCAAGTTTGTCGATAAGGGTATTGCGCAGCAACCATTGCTGGCTGGCTTGAGGGTTACGGCGTTGCAGTTCTCTATAGCGCACAATCAAATGTACGGTGAGTGAGAGGCTAAAAATAACCACCAGCGCTATAAAATTGGATGAGACGACCGTAACCCGCCACTGCATCAGCCCGAGCACGCCGGCAACCACCAGCGCAGACAGGAGACAGCAAGTCATCGAAACAAAAACCCAGCGGGCCTGACGGAAAATATAGGTCAGCAGAACTATGAGAAAAACAAGGATGCCCGCACCGAAAACCACCACATCGGTTTTAATTAACGCGATCATGTCCGCCACAATAATGGGCACCCCGCCCAGCCGCAGCTCGGCCCGGTCACTATACTGGCGGAGGATGTCACGAATCAGCTCGATTGATTCAGCCTCATTAGCCTTAGCGATAATATTGATTTGCTGAATTTGCTCTGAAAGCACTGAAATTGTCTTGGATTCAGCTGCATCGAGACCTGTAGTCATGCGCTTTTCACGCAGGGCATCACGCTCGAGCAACAGCGCCGCCCGCTCGGGGTTCTGCACAAAGCTCACCAGCAATGCGGTAGTTTTGCCATCCCTGCTCATAATCAGTTCGCGGTACAAACTACTTTCGGTTAGCTCCGTGCGGGCCAGCGTCAGATCTGTGGAGTCGCTAAGTAACGTTGGCACGTCATATTGGAGCTGTGCCAAGGTAACGTTCGGACTATTAATTAGCGGGACATCCAGCATTGTTACAATGCTATCGATGCTAGACACGGCCACTAACTCATCGCGGAGGCTTTGCAGATCACGCAAGGCCTCAGGCGCAAACAAATCAGGGGCCGTATAGGTAATGACCAGATAGCTCATAGAGCCATAACGCGCGGCTATGCCGCGGTAATAGCGCAACTCAGCATCATCTTCTAACAACAACGAATCGGCCGAAGCGTCAAGATCGATATCCGGTGCAAAAGATATAATGTACGCACCAAGAACAGCCACGACCGCAAGAACCCATAACGGCTTGGTCAGGATCAAACGATCAAGTAGGGTGGCAAAAATCGAGCGCATGCGATGTTGTTGTATTCCTGAAGTAAACAGTTCTTTGGATGGCGGTGGCGAAGGAACTGAAATGAGGGTCTATTCTGCCTGTAAAACCCGAACAGTTAAAATATAAGCCCCCGTTCTGGGCGGCTGATGCCGAATCCGCTAGCATTGCTCGCGGACCACCTCATAACCGGGCGAGCAGGCTTTATCCGGTCTCAGCGTTAAAGCCGAAACAGCCGCGCCATCGACCTCAAAGATACGATTTCTAGCGATTAGTTCAAGACGGGATTCAGGAGAAGCAAAAGCATAATCGGCCATGAGCCATGGCCACCATCAACATCCCCATACTGCTAAAAAAACAGACTTTTATACCTGAAATGGAACTCGCGATTTATATATCGAGAGTTCCATCGAACTGCTTAGCGTATTCAGCAACAATTTCTGAGCGCGTAAAGTGATGGTTCTGCGTACCCAAACTGGCCACCTTAATTGCGCCTAACAAAGCAGCCAGCCGCCCGGTCGAGGCCCAATCGAGGTCATTCATCAAGCCGAACAACAAGCCCGCACGATAAGCATCGCCGCAGCCAGTAGGGTCTTTGATAGCTTCGGGAGTTGCAGCCGGAATGTCGAGACGCTCGCCGCCCGTGTAAATATAAGAACCTTCGGCGCCACGGGTAACAATCAATGCCTCGAGATGATCGGCAATTTCTTCAGCGCTCCAACCGGTGCGTTCCTGCAGCATCTGACTTTCATAATCGTTCACTGCAACCCAGGTAGCCTGATCAATGAATGCACGCAGATCATTGCCATCAAACATCGGCATACCCTGGCCAGGATCAAAGATAAACGGTATCTTCGCAGCGGCAAACTGCCCTGCATGTTCAATCATGCCTTGGCGACCATCCGGAGAAACCATACCAATGGTGATACCGCTATCCGCTGCAACTTTATTAATGTGCGACTCATTCATCGCGCCGGGGTGAAACGCGGTGATCTGATTATCGTCGAGGTCAGTCGTAATATAGGCCTGAGCGGTAAATTCACTATCAATTTCGGTAATATACCGGGTATCAATTTCCTGCTCAGCAAGCCAATTCTTGTAGTTACCAAAATCGCCGCCAACAGTTGCCATCGCATAACCGTCTCCACCCAGCAACCTCAGATTGTAAGCCACGTTACCCGCGCAACCACCGAACTCTTTACGCATGGTCGGCACCAGAAACGAGACGTTCAGAATGTGAATTTGATCAGGCAGGATATGATCCTTGAAACGATCTTCAAAAACCATAATGTTGTCGTAT
>JABIQA010000194.1 GCA_018699155.1 Chromatiales bacterium | reverse complement strand
TGCTTTGTGTCAATCGCACAGCTCGCGATAGTTCCATATCAGTGCTTCGTGCTGGTTTGACGGCCCCACCGGATCGCCCATTGAGATCAGGCTGTTACCGGAAACGCCATACATGATTAGGGCACTGTCATCATTATTAAACAGAAACTGTTTGTCACCCATCAGTGCCAGACTCGAATCTGCTTCCGGGCTGGTGGCCACGATTGCCGCCGCGGCCCTCATGTCAGCTTCACTTGCGGGTGTTGTAGCAGGCAAAGCCGGACGTGAAATGCGCCACAGCATAAAAACAACCAAAGCCACGCCGGCAATAACTAAGGAGCGCTGCGCTCGGCCTGCGTAATCCGCGACATTAAATAAACCGTCCATGTCAGCGGGCTGTGGTTCGGCATTGTAGAACCAGCTCACCAGCATCACCATGCTTGCCAAGGTGAGCGTCAGAGCTATTAACCAGTTGCGGGGTAGCGCCGGCAGCCTAAGTGCAGATGGGTTTGAAAACTCACCCCGACAAAGCCATAACGCGATCAGTAATAACGCAAGAAATGACCCCAATACATAGTGTGAGCTGAAAACAGTAGCGCTCAGCAAACCCACCAGAAGCAATACGAATGTTGCGCGAAAACAGGCACGTGTGCGTGAGGCCAGACCACGAGCTATGAGCGCCAGCGAAATGCCGGCCAGCATTTCACTTCCATGGGACAGATCAATGATGAATTTTATATCAGTCAAATGCAGCTTAGCTGCTAGCGGCGGCAAAACGCTGCTAATCATCATCAGCAAACCCGCGAGGAAGGTTACGAGTGCAAACACTTTGGGTATCAGCGCATTGAAACTGGCGCGTGTACTTTCCTGCAATCGCCTCAGCCCGGCGCTGCGTTTACTAGCCTCAAAACCACCCAGCAATGTCACTGCTAAAAACACCGGTAAGATTGTATAAATGCAACGATAGGCCACCAGTGCGCCCAGTACGACCGGGGCTGGGAAGATGGGGGCAAGCAGCACCACACAAATGCCTTCAAAAACCCCCAGCCCTGCGGGAACCGTACTGAGCACTCCCAATACTTCGGCGGCAATAAACACGCCCAGTAAATGTCCGTAGCTTAACTGTGACGATTCAGGCAGCAGCAGATACAACACTGCAGCCCCGAGCCCCCAGTCAAAGACAGCCGTGCCAAGTTGAGCTAATGTGCATTTAAGTGGCAATAACGTTAACTTAAAGCCGCGTATAAAAACGGGTTTGCTGCGTGTCGAACTCCACAACAGGTAGATTAGAAATACCGCAATAAACAGAAAACCGATCGGTCTGGTGGAGCCCAGCGGCAGTGACGTCAGCGTGGAAATATCCATGCTGTAAAGAGCCATTACAGGCCCGCCTAAGCCAAAAACGCCAACCCAGAAACCAACAGATGTAAAAGCGATTACACGAGCTACATCGCTCGTGCTGATGCCAAAACTAGACAGCATGCGATAGCGGATGGCACTCGAGCCCACAATCGAAAGCCCGAGATCCAGGCTGAAGACATAGGCAATAAAAGAAGTCAGGGCGATGCGACTGTAGCGCAGGGAATTACCTAAATGACGCATAGCAATAAGGTCATAGGCAGTCATCGAGAGATAACTCCCGGCGGTAAACATGGCTGCGAGGAAAATCGTGCTGACTGGGATCGCGCGTGTCTGCGAAATGATATCTGTTAGCGAAAACTGTTGCACTTGTCGATCAAGTACGAATAACGCCAGAGCAAACAGTGTTAATCCCAGTATTGGCCGGGCCCAGCGTTGAATTATTTGCATAATGGTTGCCAACATAACAGGGATGAAAATAATGAAGCAATCAATAGCTTCATTATTAGCCTGTGCTCCAGGGCCAGGACTATTTGCGGTTCATGAATCAAGGGCTAATTTCTATCGTCGGTCTATAGGTGCCAGATTTTTTATTGAACTCAGGGCGGCTCATCAAATTCTGCACCAGGAGGGGGTTTATGCGCTTCTCGATAGATGCGCGCCTTGTCATTATCGAGCGCGCACCAGTTAGCGATCTTAAAGTTGAAAAGCATTAATACTACAAGCAGCAGAATGTCCCAGCCAAAGGGTATTGTACCCGTGCCGCCAAAGTTTCCTAGCCATGAGACCAGTGTGAGTGAACCAACAAAGGGCAATAGCCATAATCCCTCACGAGCATCAAAGCTTGAAAGCGGCTTTTTCTCGATGACTAAGCGTTTAAAAAATAGAACAAGAATCGCAATGGTGATAATTCCCAGTAATACTAAGATGCTGGTCCAGCCACTCCAGTAAATAATGAGTGCGGCAACAATAAAGCCCAGAGTAGCAACAAATCGCGGGAATGGAATATTAAAGCGTTGGGCGACATTTGGCATCTGCTTGCGCAGGGCAAGTACAGCCATTGGACCAATAGAAAACGAGAGAACAATCGCAGCCGAATTAATCGCCACGATATTATCGAATGTCAAAGCCAACAGCATTATAAAACCAAGGACAAGGTTTAACAGCAGTGCGTAGATGGGAACGCCGCGCATAGTTATATGCGCAACAAAGTTGGGCAGGAAGCGGTTACGTGCCAGCGCGTAAGCAAGCCGCGCATTGGACCCGGTCGCAACAAGCGCCCCACCTGTAGGGCCGATCAGCGCACCGCCATAAACCGCTGCGGTAAGCCAGCTAACGCCGAGGGTCATGGAAACCGCTGCCAGCGGCCCCAGCCCATGGGCAGCTTCAATACCGGTCCAGCCGTTGTTAAGTTCAGAGGCCGGTAGCGCGCCAATAAAGGCCACTTGCAATGCGATATATATGAAGAGCGGAATCAGCAAACCAAAAATAAGTGCGAGAGGTACATTGCGTGATGGATTACGCGTTTCACCGGCCATATCGATCGCGTGTCGGAATCCAATAAGCGCAAAAATAATGCCACCGGTAGATACAGCTGAGAAAATACCTTGCCAGCCAAATGGTGCAAAGCCTCCTGCGGATGAAAAGTTCTCTGTATCAAAACGACTGGCAATAAATGTAATGGCAATAATCAGAGGTAAAGCAAACTTAAGCCACGTGATTGTCGAGTTAACGCGAGCAAAAGCAGCCGCACTCACGGCATTAATCAGCACAAAAACAATCAGCATTACCGCCGCCATTGTATAACCTAGATCGCTGAGCGTTCCCGAAGCAGTATTAGTTACGAGTGCTGGCCAAGTCTCTGACGCATAGCGGATAACCACGGCCACTTCTATAGGTGCCTGGGTGCAATAACCTACCCATGCGGTCCAGCCAATAACCACAGCTGTGATGTCGCCATGGGTATAACGTGGGATGCGCGCAATGCCGCCGGCAACGGGTAGGACACTGGCGACTTCAGCAAAGCTAAAGGCCAGCAACAGCATTGCTACAGCTCCGATAACCCAAGCGACTATGGAGGCCGGCCCCGCGAGTTGTGCTGTCAGTAAAGGCGAAAATAACCAGCCAGAGCCTAATATTCCGCCAGCAGCAATCAGCGTAAGGGATACGAGCCCGACACTGCGTTTTAGCTCGGGTTTTGGTTGCTCGGTAGCTGCCATAGTACATTTTCCGAAGGGAGTCTATTATCAATACCCTATCCCGATAATCGACGTAAACCATGCGAACTGCAACTATAGAGATATCCTTCTGGTATTTTTAGGGTGCGTTATTAACAGAGCTGTGGCTCATGCTGGCAGTACACGTAATTTGGTCATATATAGAGTCAGTGACGTAAAAGATGAAAAAACACGAGAAGAAAATAGAAAAGGTTCTACGCGCAGCACTAACAGAAGTATGTAAGACAGCACTTGATGAAGTGCAAGGGTTTAAGTGGATCACGCACTTGGCGGATCACAATGATTTCCCCAGTTCGTTGTCCGTGGTTTGTGTATTTGATACGAATTATGATTTATCAAGCGCCCTAAAAGCGCGCAAAGACGACTATTTATGCAGCTTGATAAAAGAAAAGTTAAGCGCAGTAGATGTTCACATTAAAGCCATAAGGCCGCACATAACATTCGATACTGAGGAAGCGTGTAGCGAAGAAAACGGGGGCAGGTGGCATGAGCGTTTTAGCAGGTAGGCAAGGCCTAACCAGTTAATGCAGCAATGCGTGCCCGTTCAGATCAGCAGCATTTCGATGCAGTTTGCTTACATCTCACCGTTGTAATACTTTTTCGCTAACTCGAATGCACGCGGCCCAATTTCGCGACCGATAAGGCGGCCCGGAATATCATCCGCTGGCGGGTGAATACCACCCCAGATCCGCGACAAGCTGCACTGGTCTGATGCATCTCGATAGGTGGCCCATTCAAGAGTCACATCTTGGCTGGGGCCTTCTTCAAACACCAAGAACTCATTTTGTTTGGCAACAAATCCACTTTTGCCCCCCGGGAAATAAGCACTGCCCGTTAAGGCTGTTAGTAACTCGGCAGCAGCACGCGAGAAGGTTGAATGACCCGAAATGTAGCCTGCAAATGGTGGAGAAACGAAGGTTGGCCTTTGGTAGGGCCACCATCTTTCCGCTCGTATCCATCCGACCCCTGCTGTATCGGTATCAGGGTTGCTAATAAAGTTTGGCCCTTTCCAAGCCAGCACTTTAATCTTATCGACATGCCGGCCATCTCCGCCTCTCAGAGAAGGGGGGTCGTCCTCCGTGACCACTTCAATGAAACCTGGTTCGAGCGGAATGCCATCGGGGTGATACGAGGCGGTGAGGTTTGGGTCGCTGCTCTGCCCTAAGTCGGCCATCGCACGGATAGCTGATAACGGTCTTATGTAGTCATACCAGCCTTTGATACCCCAAGCAGCAATGGCCGAATCGTGCATAGCGCCATTCAAAGCAAAGTAGGTTTTAATATCCCATTCCAGCGGACCTAATTCGTTGCCAGTGCCTTCGAAACGTTTTTTAAGTTCCGGGTGATCGCTGATTTCATTGACAATGGTGTTCCAGTGGCCGGGGGGGGTTTCTGAGTCGGGGCCGTCTGCCCAGAATTCGGCAAGTACCCGAGCGTAGTCGCCACGTGGCACCATTTGGGGTTCGTAAGCCTCGCCCGTGAAAGGGTTTTTAGCATACCCGGTGCTGGGGTCGCCGCCGGCCAGCCTGTCATAAAACGCGCTGTAACCATCGAAATCCTCAGGATCCGGATAGTAGCTTGCGTCAATGTTATCAGCGCTACCAAGAGTTGCGGGTGAAATATCCACCATAACGCCATCGCTCGGATCAAGATGCGAAGACCAGGTGGTGACTAATGAAAAGCCTTGTTTATACGCATCGCTAGTGGCGGTTGGTGGCGGCACAGCAGTCTGTGGGTAATACACCTGATAGTTAAAGCCATCTCGTTGATACGTGGTTTTAGGCGCACCCCCTAAGGCAAAGGACTCAACCTGACCCCATTCGGGACCCAGGAATGGAATATTTGAACCGATCGGGTTGCCCGATTGATCGATGAATTGGTTAAGTTGAATCCGCTGCCAAACGTCCCTATCAACGATATCTGGATTGCCGGGAATCTGAGGCTTAATCGGCGGATTACGCTCAATGTAATAGTTATTGCCAAAGAAGCCACCTTCATTGGAGCCATCTTGTAAACCAAAATCGATATAACATTCAGCAATGTGATTGCCCAGAGCGGCAGGTGAGCCATCACTGTAATCGGTGGATTTATTGCTGGCATCGTAACCCAGCTCCGCCATCAGTTCGTTTGCCAGGTCCTCGGTGTCCAGTACCTTAGGAGATAAACGGAAGCGGTATAAAATTAGCCGGTATGCTGCATAACTGATGGCTTCTTCGCGCGCCTCTTGTGTCGATAACAATAAAGCACGAGGCTCGGCTAATTCATCGAGTGCGCAGCTGAAGTCATCGCCTATGGTTTTGCCCAGCAAATAGGTGCTGGCTGTTGAATCATAAACTGCCCATGCGTCATACATGGCCGAGGAGGTGTGAAATAAGTTGCGCGCGTGCACCGTAGGACGAGCAAAGTCATTGCGAATGCCTTGCAGTAAGACCTCGTTCCATTCGCGGGCAACCGAAGTGGACCTCTCGTCACTGCCACTACTTGAATCGCCGCCACATCCAGCCAGAACTGCACACGCGCCGAATATCATTCCGCACTTTAGTGCACCTACTCTAAGCCGTCTGCCTAGCATGGAGAACTCCCGAATAGTAACTGTTTTTTTAAGAATCAAACGTTATCTTCAGCCTAGCAGGCCGTCCTGTCCAGCTATACTGTGACTTCCGCCAGCAAATGGTTGCAGTTTAGAAAGAACGCCCTCAGTGGGTAAATGGCTGTAATATCAAACATTATGATATTCTGCCCAGTGCAAATAATTACATATATAGGGTTTTGATATGCATCGTCATGCACTTCCAGTGTTCATTTTAGTGCCTTTCTTACTGGCCGGCTGCAACATCGGTAATGATTCTTCATCCAGTCAGTCTTCTACTGATGACTCGTCAACCAGTCAGCCCCCGGAGCAGGGAACCACGTTTACGGAAGTGTTTGCCTCGGCCACGGACTCATCTTTTACGCGTTCTTTTGGCGATGGTTATGGTGGGATCGCTTGGTTGGATTACGATCGTGATGGTGATTTGGACATGCTGCTCACCAACGATGGCAATGCCTCGAATGCATTATTAAGTAATGATGGTGATGGTACCTTTACCGATGTCACGATAGAGGCAAATGCCGTGGTAATGGCCGGCAGTTCCGGTGTGGCAGTTGGTGATATCGACAACGATGGCTATCCAGATATTTTCTTATCCGGCCAAGGGTACTTTATAGGACCGAGTCAATCACCCACCACGTTGCTTCACAATCAAGGGCCCGATATTAATGGCGTTGTGTCCTTTGTGGATATTGCCGGCGCCGCTGGCGTGCCGTGCGGGGAAACGGCCCTGTCTGCAGCATTTGGGGATATTAATAACGATGGGTACGTGGATTTATTTTGTACAGCCGAAGGCCATCTCGATTTTTTTAGTGGCCCAGGAACAGCAGCGCAGCATTCGGATAAGTTGTATTTAAATAACCGCGACCTTACGTTCACCGATATATCCGATTCTTACATTGTAAATTCCCCGATGAGCACCGGTGCACTGGGATCCTGTGCCGCCAGCTTTAGCCACTTTGATGATGATGAATACATTGACCTATTTGTTGCGGTCTGTAACGAAGTCAATTTTCAACCCACCCCATGGCATGTCTACCGGAATAATGGCGACAACACCTTCACGGATGTTGCACCTACGACGCAACTTGATAAAGGTGGCTTTTGGATGTCCAGCGCATTTGGCGATATTGATAACGACGGCGACTTTGATATTTTTTCGACAAATCTCGGCGGTGGGAACAGGCATCATCTTTGGCGCAACAATGGTGATGGCACCTATGTGGATATTGCATCTGATGAGATGGCGGATAACTTTTGGTCGTGGGGCGCAACCTTTGCCGATTTTGATAACGATGGGTTTCAGGACCTCTACTACGGTGGTGAGGGTCAGGCTCCCTTTGCTCGGGGTGGCACCGGGTATCTGTTCATGAACGATGGGAACAGCCGATTTACCCGGGATCTTGCTTCGGGCATTCCAGATTTGGATGGCAAGGGTATCACCGGTATTTCTAAAGCCGACTTCAATGGCGATGGGTTTGTCGATCTCGCGATTATGACAGGCACCGGTCAGCAGCCGCTGCTATTTCAAAACGAAGGCAACGGCAATAACTGGGTTTCAATTACTTTGGTTGGTATAAGCTCAAACGCAATGGCGATTGGCGCCCGGATTGAAATTGTTTCTAACTCAGGCAAGTTCCAAGCTCGCGAAATTTTGGCGGGTAGCAGCTTTGTGTCTTCAGAATCACAATGGCCTTCGTTTGGGCTTGGCCCAGATGAATCAGTCGATGTCATCGTCTATTGGCCGGGCGGTGAAGCAGAAGAATTTATCGGTCTTGATGCACAGCAGCGCCATGTTTTGACGGAAGGCACAGGCAGCGCTTTATAGCCCGTTTTTCATCGTTGTTTGGTATTTTTATTAATGCCGGCACTCATTTTTTGAGTGCTCGGCATGTTGAGCCACCTCGTATTCTTCAGCAACTCCTGCGGTGAGCTACCGCACTGCGGTTTGGGACTGCAGCCACCCACGCCCTTAGTTGCGCAGCGAAACCGTAACTTCACCATTGGCACCCAGTGGCGACACGTCTAGCTCTACACCCATAATTTCAGCATAGGCCATATAACGCGGCACAATGTAATTGTTGTGCACTTCTTCTTCAGTGAGGTTGTCGAAGATTCCGACCTTTTGACTGGCCTCCATGACTCGGCCAAATGGCGACGTGTATGTGATGCTGGTTGGGCTGTTCCATTGCAGCGTATCAACCAGTTGAAAGAAACAAGTCGTTTGCTCAAAAATTGCCATGAGCGCGAAATCTTTGCGGCCGGTCATTTTTATAGCGTCGCCAATTCGTTTCATCATGTATTCCGTGGTCTGGACATCGTTTTCGACCAGCTCTTCATACATACCAATTTCTTTCGCAAACGATACGGCTGTCAGATGAAGCTTCACCAGCGCATCGTTATATTGATGCTGGTATGAAGCGTTATGGTTGGTCGTTTCGACCACTATCTGCAGGTAGCGGCCCAGGTCTTCATCGTTGAATTTGGACATATCAAGCGTGCCGCCCATTTCCTGAACCATCGCAACAAAGCTTTTACCCAGTTCCGCCTCTTTGCCTTCAAGGCCCGTCTTATGATCCAGACGATCCTCCATGAAAACCTCCATTTTTTTTGGGTCTTTCATGGCTTCTTTGATTGCTGCGTTATGACCGCCGGCTAATGCGGCTGAGCTTACGAACAGAAAAATTATTGACGTAACTGTTGAGCCAAAGAATAGCGTCTTCATTTTGTGTCTCCGTTGTCGTTCCAGCCTATCAATAGAGGCGGGAAACGTTATCTAATCTATTTGAAAATAAGTTGGTAGACACGTTCGCTTGTTTCTCTTCAAGCCGCAAAGTTTTTATGATTATTAGACTGCTTGACGGTCGCAGCCTTGCCGTATTATTGGCTTTAGGCATCAAATTGATGCTGTTTATCCATAAGCCAGTTGGTGCAATCTACACACTAGGGCGGCCAATGGGGCACAAGCTATCCTTCAAGCTTATGCAATCTCGCACAGGCCCTTGCGGAGAAAGACCCGGTTACATCGGGGGGTGAAGAACTTGAAGGCGAGGCTTCGGGTAATATGCCAACTGCATTCGCCGTTAGGTTAAGATTAAATCATCCGATTACCGAGGAAGAAATATGTCAAATGAAGGTTATCACGAGCCCATAGACGAGCTCACAAACGAAACAAGAGATATGCACAGAGCTATTACATCACTGATGGAAGAGCTTGAAGCAGTCGATTGGTACAATCAGCGAGTGGATGCCTGTAAAGACGAGGAATTAAAAGCGATCCTTGCGCACAATCGAGATGAGGAAAAAGAACACGCCGCAATGGTGCTTGAATGGATTCGACGAAAAGACCCTCGTTTTGATAAAGAGCTGAAAGACTATCTGTTTACCGATAAATCTATTGCACATAAATAAGAAGACAATGGGCTTAAAATTAAACACAGCGAGAGAAGCCGTTTCCGGGCAGCAGGCTCGTGCTGTATGCTTTACCTGCTTCATCCACCCCGATGACAATTTGCTCGAGTTCTTTGCTGCCATCGTTAAGCCTACCCGGTTTGGGTAATAGTTCACGCGTGCACAGGGCGCCAAGTGTCAATTCCATATTATGAATCAATCCAGATTATTGCCCAGGAAATACCAGCCAATAGTATTTGCGTTTTTTATGGCGCTGCTCATGTCCGGCCTAATGTCTTTTGTAGTAACAACTTTCAACATGGGGCTAGTGAGTAATTTGGTTCTTATCTGGGTAAAAGCATGGGCGGTAGCATTCTCTGTGGCATTTCCAATAATAATTGTTGTCACACCTATCGTCAGAAAGCTGTCTGACTTGGTGTTAAAGCGTTCAGACGTAGACACTTAGGCAGTACAAGCCAAGCGGTCCTTTCGACAGCGCCCTAAGCCCAGAAGCATTTGTAGGCTTTGGATTGCTCGTTTAATGAAAACCACCGTATACTTACAACAGCTTACGCACATATTGAGTGCGGCCCCTTGCTGAAGCATTGGTGTGTAAGACGCAGCCCTTTTGGCGCACTAATACACGATATCTTAAGACAATCAAGCCAGGATAAAGTTATGAGCAACGAAAGCAAATGCCCTGTTTTGCATGGCCCCAATAAAGCAGCTTCAACCGGCAGCACGGCGAACCAGCATTGGTGGCCGAATCAACTAAATTTGAAAATTCTGAGCCAGAATTTGCCCCAAGTACGACCGCTTGAGGAGTCTTTCGACTATGCAGAAGCCTTTAAAGGTCTCGACTTGACTGCGTTGAAAAAAGACCTCAGTGACCTGATGACAAATAGTCAGGATTGGTGGCCAGCTGATTTTGGTCATTATGGAGGTCTTTTTGTGCGGATGGCCTGGCACAGCGCTGGCACCTACCGAACCTATGATGGTCGTGGTGGAGCATCCACGGGTTCGCAGCGTTTTGCGCCGCTCAACAGCTGGCCCGACAATGGCAACCTCGATAAAGCGCGTCGCCTTCTTTGGCCCATTAAGCAGAAGTACGGCAACAGTATTTCTTGGGCTGATCTCATGATAATAACGGGCAATGTAGCGATGGAGTCCATGGGGTTCAAAACCTTTGGTTTTGGTGGAGGCCGCGAAGATGTTTTCGAGCCTGAAGAAGACATTTACTGGGGGCCCGAAACCGTCTGGCTTGATGATGAGCGTTACACCGGCGAGCGCGATCTAGCGACGCCGCTTGGTGCAGTCCAGATGGGGCTCATCTACGTGAACCCGGAAGGACCAAACGGAAACCCGGACCCGTTGAAATCAGCTTATGACATCCGCGATACATTTGATCGCATGGCGATGGACGATCATGAGACTGTTGCGCTTGTTGCCGGAGGCCACACATTCGGTAAAGGCCATGGGGCAGGTCCCGAAGAAAAAGTAGGCGCTGAGCCTGAAGGCGCACGGATGCAAAATATGGGCTTGGGGTGGGTGAACAGCTATGGCGAGGGTAAGGGCGGCGATACAACCACGGCTGGTTTTGAAGGTGCTTGGACGATCCGTCCAACCCAATGGGATATGGGCTATTTTGATGTTTTGCTGGGCTATGAATGGGAGCAAACAACAAGCGGTGCCGGCCATGTGCAGTGGACGCCAACAAAAGCGTCCAACACAGACCAGCCACCGGCAGCGCATGACCCATCGCGCACGGAACCGCTGATGATGACGACGGCTGATATGGCCCTGAAAATGGACCCTGAATACGCAAAAATTTCGAAGCGTTACCATGAGCACCCGGACGAGTTTGCAGATGCCTTTGGGCGCGCGTGGTACAAGCTCACACACCGTGATATGGGGCCAATTGCACGTTATCTTGGCGATGAGGTGCCACGTGAAGAGCTGATTTGGCAAGACCCTATCCCTGCACATTCTGGCCCCGTAATTAGTGAGGCCGATATTGCCGAACTAAAAGTAACGATTCTCTCTTCTGGTCTTACGGTCTCGCAACTTGTGAACACGGCATGGGCTTCAGCCTCAACTTTCCGTGGCTCGGACAAGCGCGGTGGAGCCAACGGCGCGCGTATTCGCCTCGCACCTCAAAAAGACTGGGACATTAACGTCTCATCCGGTGTGGGTGAGGTGATCGCCGTTCTTGAAGGTATTCAGGCTGTATTTAATGCAAGTGGTGCACAAGTGTCCCTCGCTGATCTCATTGTTCTTGGTGGCGTGGCGGCAATTGAAAAGGCAAGTGGAGCACGTGTTCCTTTTACGCCCGGCCGTGGTGATACAACTCAGGAACTCACAGATATAGAGTCTTTCGCAGTTCTGGAGCCTACGTTCGATGGGTTTCGTAATTACAAAAAAACCAACGACACGCGCTCAACCGAAGCATTGTTAGTGGATAAGGCATCCTTACTGACGTTAACGGCGCCCGAGATGACGGTGCTTGTGGGCGGCCTGCGCGTCCTTGGCGCAAACGCAGGTGGTTCGACTGATGGCGTTTTCACCAGCAATGTTGGAACACTGAGCAACGACTTTTTTACCCATCTGCTCGACATGAGCATTGTCTGGTCATCCTGCGATTCATCCGATGAAAGCTTCGAGGGCAAAGATCGTTCAAGCGGCACGGTGAAGTTTACCGGCACGCGCGCTGATTTGGTGTTTGGATCTAATTCAATCTTACGGGCTATTGGCGAGATTTACGCCTCGAGCGATTCAAAAGATCGCTTCGTGGCAGATTTCATTGCCGCGTGGACCAAAGTAATGAACCTCGATAGGTTTTAAGTTGCGATAGTGACGTGTTAAACCGCACTGTTACTGATGGCTCGGCTAAATGCAAAAAACCTCCCGCTACAGATGAAGCGGGAGGTTTAAGAGGGTTGATTATTTGTTAAAACAGATACGATATGCCCAATGATAAATTGCTCAGATCATCATCATGCGACATCCTGTTGCCATTTTGCGTTTCTGCCTGCTCGGTAGTTTCAAAGCTGGTGATCTCTGCTTGAAGTCGAGCAGAAAGGTTAGGCGTAATCTGCCGCTCTAGGCCCACAGCGCCGGAAAGTCCTATGGTAGTGTCGGTAGTGTATCCGTACGGTGCGCCGTCATAAAAAGAGTCGTACTTGGTTTCCGCCCACTGTGGCCCTGCAGCCAAATAGAACAAAGTTTTGCCGGCCGCCAAGCCTGCACGAGCTCGCAGAGAAACAGCGCCTTTGAGCCTTGACGATAAACGGTCGTCTGGGGTGTCATCATAATTTGGCAAGCCAGTGCTGGTGTTATCAAAATAGGTGTAGCCGATTTCTATGCCATAGACAAAAGAATCTTCTTGAAAGTTGACCCCGGCGTGTACGCCAATGTTGCCATCTATATTATTATCGCCATTAAGTCCTTGGTTGTCCCAATCATCATCTAAATCATTAAATGTTGCAGAGTATGACGCAACGCCTAAGCTGCCCCCTGCATAAAAGCCGCTCCAATCATCGTCAGCAAAGCTATTAAAGCTTGTTCCAAGCAGAACACAAGCCAAGGCTATTTTTTTATTTATCATCATCATCTCCCTTGTCGATGAGCTATCGACTCACCCCTGTTTAGACGAACCTTATACGGCCGCCTCAATTTACTGACGAGCAAGCACTCGCAGTAATAATGCAAAGATCACAATACAGGACAGACCTCAAGCTATCAATTATTCCTGGCGCCGTGCTTTGAAGGTATGATGAGTCAAGGTCTGAGGCCGGATTTGGCTATGCAAGCAATCAGCCAGCCTCATTTTAGTCGCTACTCGGGTGACATGTGCCGAAACTAATAAGGAAAATAAGATGCTGAAACTGATTGATATCGGAATTGACAATGCCCTCGCCATACAACTCTCAGGAAAAATTACTGAAAGTGATATGAGCATGGTTCTTAGTGCCGCAAAGGCAAAAATAGAGCGTTACGGCAGTATTGTTATCCTCGAAAAATTTGATTCTTTCGAAGGTATTGAAATCGCTGCAATAGCCGAAGAGTTCAAATACCTCTTTGAAGTTGGAATGTCCAATATATCAAAAGTGGCAATATTGACGGATAAGACATGGATAGAACGCATCGTTAGCATTGAAGACAAGATCTTTAAAAGCGTGGAAATGAAATGTTTCTCTCTTGAGGAGCAAGCAGACGCCGTAGAGTTTCTTAAGGGGCCATAGCAAAGTGCACTGGTGCTCGCTGCAATAAATAGGTTGTGCACCCAGGTTGAGCATGAAAATATTTTTTGTTGTGCTGTTAATGGCGGGTATCGAATGGGAGTTCTACAACACTCGTTGTGTTATTTCACGTCGACCTGCTCACAGACGAGCTGGTTGTCGGCGCCGAAGTCACCGCGGGTCAGCAGTTAGGGTATGCCCGCATGATAAGTGGTGGCTCTGTCCATCATGACTTCGACATTGGTGCGCAAATTTATACCGCAGAGGGCGTGCGTTACGCCTCATATTTTGAATTGCTCGATGCCGGTGTTTTCTCTAACTACAGCAGTTTTGGTTTAAATCGCAGTGATTTTATTATTACGGAATCAGCACGTGATGCGGATCCGCTGACCTGCGATGGAGAAACTTTTACATCCTTCGGCTCTTTGGATAGTTGGGTTTTTAATCTTTAAGTAACCAAGCTAGGGCGTGCAAAGCCTTGTGCGTTTGCCGATTACCAATCAATTTCTGTGCCATCGAAGCTTATAAACGTGCCCGAGTCGCTGGGGTGAGCCGTTTGTATTAGGTTCAATAACGCTTTTGCGGTCACCTCGGAAGAATGAAGCTGCCCGCTGGGCAGACCTCTCTGAAAAGGTTTTGATAAGTTGGTGTCTGTTGTTCCAGGGTGAAACAACAGCACGCTGCAGTTTGGCAGCTTTCGTTTCCATTCGATGCTTATTGTTTTTACAGCCATATTGAGCGCGGATTTTGACGCCCTATAACTTAACCATCCACCCGATCTGTTGTCGCTTATGCTGCCTATCTTTGCCGAGAGCACAATAAAAAAGGTTTTATCGTCAGCGTTTAGGGATCGCATAAAATGCTTTGCCAGTAGTATGCTCGGTACAGTGTTAAGGCGTATATTTTCTTGAAAAAAAGCCGGATCAAAATCGTCAATCGTCTTCTCCGGCTTTTTATCTGATGAATGAAGAAAGCCTACGGCATTAACCAGTATGTCTATTGGACCTAGTTGATTAGACAGTTGTTCTATTTGTTGCTCTTCCACCACATCCAGCTTGAGCCATTCAAGTTGCGTGTGCTCGAAACGGGGGCTTTGGTTGTTGTAAGTGGCTATTATCTGAGCGTCAGGGTAGGTGTGAAGACAGCGACGCAAAACAGCAAAGCCAATACCCCCAGAGCCACCAATGATCAGTATTTTCATATCGCACCAAAACTAAGTATATTGCTAAGTGTACAAGCAATTATGATGAGTACGTTAATGTCAGTCTTGGCACTTGCGGCTAACCAGCATGGGCCTACTGATTTAAGAAATCATGTTGTTATAAACTGGTTTTATTATTGATGGGGAATAGTTATGAACTGGTATATTGATGTACTAAAAAAGTATGCGGTATTTTCGGGACGCGCAAGACGAAAAGAATATTGGATGTTTATTCTTATCAGCACTATTATCACCCTAGTTCTGAGTGTGATAGAAGTGGCCGCGAGTCTTAATGACCCAGCAACCGGGCCGGGGTTAATCAGTGGACTTTATTCTTTGGCTGTGTTTATTCCAAGCATCGCTGTTCTCGTGAGGCGGCTTCATGACACGGATCGCACAGGTTGGTTGTTGCTCTTGCTTTTAGTGCCATTAATCGGCGCAATTGTGCTTATCGTATTTTTAGCAACAGACAGCAGTGCTGGCGACAACCAATATGGGCCTAATCCTAAGGGAGCCTAATAAAATAAACGCATGAGCTTCTTAATTAATTAAGGTGCCATGCGGTCAGCATAACTAGCACAAAAATACTACCGGCCTTTGGCCGGGCTAGTTTTGTGTGTTAACTCTATACAGAGGAATGGTAATAAAATGAGTCAACTCTACACACAAATAGTCACTGTCTTTTTAGGTTTTTTTGCGATAATGAACCCTATTGCCAACACCGCGGCTTTTGCTGCTCTGGCAGGAGACAGAAGCAAGGCAGAAGAAATAAAAATAGCAGCGAAAGCACTGATTATTACATTTGCAGTAATCGCCGCTTTTGCGTTACTTGGAAAGGAGATCTTTCA
>JABIQA010000192.1 GCA_018699155.1 Chromatiales bacterium | reverse complement strand
CGCAAATCAAGCGAGGTTGCACTTGAGGCAACCGAAGCCGGTTACGAGGTGGGGACCCGCACAACAGTTGATGTGCTTGATGCCCGGCGGTCTCTGTTTTTGGCGCAAACAAACTATGCCCGCAGTCGTTACGACTACATTGTAAACGTCATCAAACTAAAGCAGGCCGCAGGCACGCTCAACCCTGATGACCTAGCAATGGTCAATAGCTGGCTGCAACGCGAATCTGAAGTGCTGGATATCAACCCGGCCTCAAGTGACAGCGATACCGAATAAGCGCTTAACCAGCAAGATATAAAAAAGCCCCGTATAACGGGGTTTTTTTATATCTTGCTGGTGGCCTGTTTGATAAAAGCCATCAAGCGCTCCAGCGCGCCGCGATTATTCTCGATCGCCTTTAGTGCATTCTTGCCCAGGCCCTCCCGGCTGGAAGGCTTGGCAAACAGTTCATGAAGGCCATGGCTTAACTGATCACTGTTCTCAACAAGCTGCAAAGCACCCGCAGCAATCAGCATCTCTGCCACATCCTTTGCGTTCGATACGGAAGGGCCACAAATTATCGCCTTACCCAATGCCGCTGGCTCCAGCAAATTGTGACCGCCAATATCGACCAGACTGCCACCCAAAAAGGCCAGATCCGCAGCGGCATAGAACGTCATCATTTCCCCCATGCTGTCACAAAGCAGAACCTGGGTATCTGTCTCACAAAGCTGATTGCTGCTGTGTCTGACAGCCCTCACGCCCGACTGCTGCAATAACTTCGCCACATCATCAAAACGCTCTGGATGTCTCGGAACCAGCATCAATAACGCATCAGGATAAGTTAAGCGCAAGGCGGCATGAGCAGCGAGCACCTGCTCTTCTTCACCCTCATGTGTGCTTGCTGCCACCCATACCGGACGCTCGGCACAACCATGGTTCTCACGAAACACGCGACCGATGATGTCTATGCCCTTAGGCGGATCAAAATCAAATTTAATATTGCCGGCTACTAAAACCTTTTCTGATGAGGCTCCCACGGCTAAAAAACGCTCGCGATCGTCGGGTGTCTGAGCAGCTATCGAAACATTTCCGCTTAGCGCAGTTTTTATCAGCGATAGAAAGCGCGCGTAACCATCGACAGACTTTTGCGATAACCGTGCGCTGGCGATAATGATGGGGATACTTTGCTGATTTAATTCGCCATACAAAGTTGGCCAAATTTCCGTCTCCATGATCACCGCAAACTCTGGTCGGAAACGTTTGATAAAACCACGAACTGCAAAGCCTGCATCAAGAGGCAAATAGCAATGCAGCACGTCATCACCAAACGTTTCTCTGGCCCATGCCGCACCCGTAGGAGTGACCGTAGTGATCAACAAGGTTTTATTCGGATAGCTCTGCAGTAATTGACGGATAAGCGGTGTTGCAGCAGTTATCTCACCAACCGATGCGCCATGCACCCAGATTACCGGCTTAGTTGCTACCGGCCCGGCAAGACCCAAACGCTGGGAAAAATTTTTCCGATAGTCGGGCTGCTTAAAACTCTTCAGCCACAGGTAGATCAATACCAATGGCAGTAATAAGTAACTCAGTATGGAATAGAAAAAATACAATCCGTTTACTTGCGGATCGCATCCAGAATCGAGGATGTAGACCGCCCCTCTAAGAACCCGAGCACTTCGACAGAGCCTCCGTTCTCGAGTACCGCAAGGCCGCCGGCAATCTGATCGGGATGATAATCACCACCTTTCACCAGCACATTCGGCAACACCTCAGAAATCAACCGCTCCGGCGTTTCTTCTTCAAAGCCAACCACCCAGTCAACAGACGCCAGGCCGGCAAGCACGGCCATTCTATCTTCTAATGAGTTAATCGGGCGATCCTCACCCTTCAGCACCTTTACCGACTCATCGGCATTAACCGCAACAATCAACCTGTCGCCACGGCCTTTCGCCTCCTGCAAATAGCTCACGTGCCCTGGGTGCAGAAGATCAAAACAACCATTGGTCATGACCACATTCTCACCGCGAGCCTGAGCTTCACGCACCACCTTAATGGCCTGTTCTTCAGTCACCAAACCGCGGCCGCCCTGCCCCTGCTCATGCAAGGCAAGTCGTAACTCGGCGGGAGTGACAGATGCAACACCAATTTTAGCCACAACCAGACTTGCGGCGAGGTTTGCCAATGCGGCGCTTTGCGAAATACTGAGCCCGGCACCCAGGCCGGCTGCCAGAGTTGCAATCACTGTATCGCCCGCACCAGTAACATCAAACACTTCACGTGCTTTAGCGGGCAGCATCTCAGGCTCTTCCTCATCGCTCACAATCATCATGCCCCGCTCGCTCAGCGTGATGACGAGATACTGAATATCCAGTTTATCCCGCAAGGTCTGTGCTTTAGCAATGAGCTCTTCGTCGTTGGCACTCTCGCCAACTACCGCTTCAAATTCGGCAAGGTTAGGCGTTAAAACAGTCACACCTTTGTAAACACTAAAGTCGACACCCTTAGGGTCAGCAAGCACGGGAACATTGTTCTGTCGGCACAACTGAACCAGCGCCGGCGTATCAGCCAGACTGCCCTTGGCATAGTCCGACAATACACACACATCCTGCTGAGCAAGATGCCTGCCTACAATAACGGCTAATTCTTCGGCATCGGCTGATGAATAATTATCTTCAGTATCCAGTCGAATGAGTTGCTGGTTACGGCTCAACACACGAAGCTTAGTAATAGTCGGGTGAATCGAGTTATATAAATCGGATTCGATACCCAATTCATTCAATAGCTCCTTAAGATGACTGCCATTGGGGTCATCGCCCACGACACCGGCCACTGTGGTTAGTGCTCCCAGCCCGGCAAGGTTGGTCGCCACGTTAGCGGCACCGCCTGCGCGGGCAGTTGTCCTTGTCACCTTGACCACAGGCACTGGCGCTTCCGGTGAAATACGTGAAGTCGGACCGAACCAATACTGGTCGAGCATCAGATCACCGGCCACTAGAATCCGCACTTTGGAAAAATCGGGAACGTTAAGGCTCATAGAATTCTTCTACTTTAATTTTTAGCAATGGCGTAGCGCTTAAATAATAGAAAACCCCGACAAAACAAACCCCTGCCGGTTGCAAATGATGTTATCACAGCTGCATATATTCCCATGCGCGCCTAAAGAACTGCAAATAAAAAAACCCCGCCAGTGGCGGGGTTCGAATAAGGGCCTGTTTGCGCACAAATGCCCCGGCGATTCTGCATGTTGAAGCAGCAAAAAAGGCAGAAGCCGTCCTCCGCACTGCCCCTTTTTGCCACAACATTACGTCAGTATCGCTATAAAACTGTTCCCGATTACACCGGCTAATCGCACAAAGTACTGAGATGAAACCGGAGCGTAAGTCTTTAGATGGGTATTTCAGCTCAGTGATTCGATACCGCTAACCGCATTTAGAGTCGCCGCAAGATAGGCACGTCATACACCCATCCATCATCACCAAAGCCATAGTCGAACACTTGCTGCACATCTGCGAACCCGCAGGAAATGAAGGTTCATCACCAACAGATGCAGCACTGTGAACATCATCCGCAAACGCATCGGTTTGCTTCTGCGACTCTTCAAAGGCGCGTCGTTTTGCTTCAACCAACTTACGCTGATGCTCATCCAGCTGTTCACCCGGCAGCATGCCTATATAGCGCAGATGAATTTCAACAATGTGGCCAAGTTCAGCAATGATCGAAGGCATAAATTTGCCGCCTGGCTGCCAATAGCCGCCGCGGGGATCAAATACCGCCTTCAGTTCATCAACCAGGAAGGTTACATCACCGCCCTTACGGAAAACTGCAGACATGATGCGGGTGAGCGCCACAATCCACTGATAGTGATCAAGGTTTTTCGAGTTGATAAAGATTTCGAACGGGCGCTGTGTTTCATATTCCGTACCGGGGTTTAATACAACATCATTAATAGTGACGTACATCGCATGATCAGACACCGGAGTCTTTACCTTATAAGTCGACCCACGCAGCATATTCGGCCGCTCGAGCTTCTCGTGCATACGCACCACTTTTCCATCGGCACTTTTCTCACGTGCTGATGCAGTAGCTGCCGCATCCTTTGCTTTCTTTTCCTCAACTGCTGCGCTACCGCCTAAACGATACTCAACAATGGGTTTATTAATCTTAATAGCCATTTTTAGTCCTTAAAACTTTAATCAACGGGCGTTGGCAATAATTAAAACTTGCCGTAGTAGCCTTCTTTAAGTGCGTCGAATAGATTGGCGGCGGTGTGCATTTCACCGTCATACTCAACCTCTTCATCACCCTTCAAAGTGACCTCGCTGCCGTCCTCAAGTACGAATGTGTATTCTGTATTCTTAAGATCTTTTTCCTTAACCAAAACACCCTGGAATGCTTCAGGGTTAAAGCGGAAGGTCGTACAACCTTTCAGCCCCTGCTCATAGGCATATAGATAAATATCCTTGAACTCTTCATACGGAAAATCAGTCGGCACATTAGCTGTCTTAGAAATTGATGAATCGACCCATAACTGCGCCGCAGCCTGAATATCAACATGCTCCTTCGGACTAATATCTTCCGCAGTAGTGAAATACTCCGGCAGCTGCTCACTTTCTGTTTCTGTGCTCGGCATTGCACTGGCATTAATTAAGTGACGATAAGCCAGAAGCTCATACGAGAAGACATCGACCTTCTCTTTACTCTTCTTGCCTTCTCGGATCACGTTACGGAAATAATGATGCGCAAAGCTCGGTTCAATACCGTTACTCGCATTATTCGCCAATGACAATGAAATAGTACCGGTAGGCGCTATCGAACTATGGTGCGTGAAGCGCGCGCCCTCATTGATCAGATCCTCGACCAGTGCCGGCGCCACCTCTGCCAGGCGCTGCATATAACGACTGTAACGCCCATGCAAGATCTTGCCGGGCACTTTATCGCCCAACTTCCAACCGTCAGTGACGATCATGCACCAATCATCTCGTTCGGAATGGTTGGTTCTCCTTTTGATTCAAATCACTCCACTCATTTCCAGATAAACTCTATGGCTGGATGGACCGTTCCGAAAATCCAATCGGTGTCATCGGTTACCCAGTCCATTATTTCGAGCTGACGGGTCTCCCAGTCGATGACCGCCTGCTTTTCCTCTTCGGTCGGTGGTGTTTCCATCGCCTTGACCATCTCGCAGTAACCGAAGATGTACCCACGGGCGTGCCAGATCGTAAAATT
>JABIQA010000036.1 GCA_018699155.1 Chromatiales bacterium | reverse complement strand
TGTAAGCCTATTGTTGATGGCTATATTAATGCGGCCGGAGGACCGGTTGCGCGGTTATTAAATGGCGCCGGGTCTTATCCCTTAGGCGATAGGCGTAATTGCGAAAACGCACTCAACCGCGAAGCGGGCTGCCTGGAAACGTTTGTGGAACCGCTTGCAAGCGGCCCTTCTGAGCACAAGTTGCCGAAAATCATTCGATTCACAACGGAGTCCGATATTAAGGCTGCCCGTGTGCGGCAAACCATGAGCGATCAACCTTTGTTGCGAACTTACGAAGCAGCTGGCACATCTCATGTTACTTACTGGATGAGTTTGCAAGGGCAGGTTATAGCTGAGTATCAGTTCGGCATACCGGCGGCGGGTGATGTCAATAGCCCCTGTACATTTCCATTTAATCCTCTGCGAACGGGCATTCCTTTGTCAGCGGTTCAGTCCCGGCTAGCCCGGTGGATTCAATTGGATGAAACACCACCTGATAGCGTGTATATGGAGTTGCAGGGCGATTGGTATGGGCCTGTGGACAGCTATTTTAATGCGCCGATTGATTGGGTTCGTGATGATGGTGATGACGACTACACCGATGGTGATGATGGCGTTGGCGATGGTAATGCGATCGGTGGTATTCGCCCGGTAGAGATCGGGGCCCCCTTAGGCATATATTATGGTTCTAACTATTATCCCCCAGGCCCAGTTTCCTTAGACGGCATTTATTGCAATGGCATTTATGGTGGCTTTGATGCTTATACTCCGGAGGAGTTGCAAGAGCGTTATTTTAATAAGCCTACCTTCCTGGCTCTATTCTGGTGGAGCATGTACACGGCATGGGTAGATGGGTTCTTAACATACGCAGATGCCTTGTTTATATATGGTGAGGCGAAAGCCTACGATGGGTTGCCGGACTAGCGCTCATATATATGTATGTTAAAGCATCTCACCGCAGCGGAACTTGAGGCAGGTCTAAAGCATATTCTTGCGGCTCCAAAAGATACCGGGCGTGTAGAGCTTATCGTTAGGCGACCCGCGACCGATCATCGCGAAGTGCTTGAAACAGCGATGCTCGATTTAGCACAGGGGCTGGTTGGCGATAATTGGTTGCAACGAGGCTTAGCTTCCATGGGTGATGGTTCTGCACATCCTGATATGCAGCTAAATCTGATGAGCTCTCGGGTTATTGATTTACTCGCTCAAGCTAAAGACCGCTGGCCGCTGGCGGGAGACCAGTTCTATGTTGATATTGACTTGAGCGCTGCAAACCTATCAGCGGGTACTCGCTTGGCAATAGGCACAGCCGTGATCGAAGTCACAGCCGAGCCGCATTTGGGTTGCAGGAAGTTTTCTAAGCGGTTTGGTCGTGATGCTATGAAGTTTGTTAATTCAATGGTTGGCAAAGCGCTTAATCTCCGCGGCATTAACGCACGTGTTATTGAGCCGGGTATCGTCAAAACCGGTGATGCTATTTTTAAGCTCTCATGAGTACAACTGAAAGTACAGCCGTGCTTGCCGTCAGGCGCTGGGTTGACCTTATGGTCGTCGGTTTGAATCTATGTCCGTTCGCCAGAACCGAAGTGGTGAATAAGCGGGTTCATTTTGTTGAGACAGAAGCACAATCTGAAGTGCAGCTGCTTGAAGATCTGGCCGCTGAATTAACCCTGCTCGCAGAGACTCCTTCCATTGAAACAACCCTGTTGGTTCACCCTCAGGTGTTAAAAGATTTTTCCGCCTATAACCAGTTTTTGGATGAGGTTGATGTCTTGCTGCACGGTATGCATCTTGATGGTGAAATGCAGGTGGCCAGTTTTCACCCTGACTATCAGTTTGCCGGCACTGCGCCGGATGATGCGGAGAACTACACCAATCGGGCGCCTTACCCTGTGCTGCATATTATTCGTGAGGCTAGCATCGAGGATCGGCTTGATTCGTATCCTGATGCCGCCGCAATTCCGGAAAAAAACATTAAGCTCATGAATAAAATGGGTCGCCAGCAACTGCAGGGTTTGCTCGCGCGGTGCTCTTCTTAACAAGAAGCGCCCTCGGTGAATGTGTTAGTTTATGATTTAACACTATATTAGGGTACATCTTATGCAACGAACATTCAGTGATTGGGGCGGCAATATTTTGGCATTTATTGGTGTGCTTGTGGTTAATGGCATGGCCAATGGCATTCCTCTTGGTGGTCAGACCACCGGTGATATTTCGGCAAAGTACCCGGCCTTGTTTACCCCCAGTGGGTTTACCTTCTCGATCTGGGGCCTAATTTATCTCGCCCTTACCGCATTCATTGTTTATCAGGCTTTGCCAGCGCAGCGCAGTAACAAACGCATTGCAGCGATCAGTCGTTATTTCAAGCTCAGTTGTTTGGCGAATGCCGTATGGATATTCGTTTGGCACCTTGATCTTTTGGGCTTTTCGCTGCTGCTTATGCTGGTGATTCTGGGCTCACTAATTATGGTATATCGCGAGTTGGGAAGCGTTGACAAAACGGTTCCTGTTGCAGAAAGAGTATTGGTGCAGTGGCCCTTTAGTTTGTATCTTGGCTGGATCAGTGTGGCGACTATCGCTAATTTCAGTGCCGTTCAGATTGGTTGGGGTTTTGATGATGTGTTGTTTGGTGCGGTGCTCTGGACGCAAATAAAGCTGGCACTAGCCGGTGCAATTTCAGCCACAGTGCTTCTGCGCCGTGATGACCTGATTTATGTGTTGGTTGTGGCTTGGGCCGCATTCGGCATTGCAGTGAAGCAGGCGGCAACGCCCGAAGTGTCGGGAGCGGCTCTAATGCTGACCATATTCGCATTGCTGTTGGCTGCTGCGGCCTTATTGGGGAAGCTTCGCCCTAACAGCTAGCGGCAAGCTAACCTTTGTGAACAGCATGAG
>JABIQA010000079.1 GCA_018699155.1 Chromatiales bacterium | reverse complement strand
GAAGAAGGGCTGATGATGAAGCTCGCCAGCAATTCAAGTTTGAGAACACAACGTGCTGAGCTTGCTGTTGCACTGGGGCTTGATGAACCGCCAGCACGAATCGAATGCTTTGACATCAGCCACACATCTGGGGAGGCCACTGTTGCCTCCTGCGTAGTGTTTGGTGTGGATGGCGCGATGAAGCAATCCTATCGGCGCTTCAATATTAAAGGCGTTACCGCGGGCGATGACTACGCCGCAATTAATCAGGCGGTTAGCCGGCGCTATAAAAGGGTGAAGGCTGAAGATGCTCAAGTGCCTGACCTGGTGCTTATCGATGGCGGTAAAGGCCAGCTCGCAAGCGCTGTTGAGGCTTTGGAAGCGATAGGCATGGAAGGCTTAAATATTGCCGGTGTGTCTAAGGGCCCTGACCGCCATCCTGGCGATGAGCAGATATGGCAACCGGGGAGCACTAAGCCAGTGGAGCTTGCCGGCAACTCCGGAGCCATGCATTTAATTCAGCAGGTTAGGGATGAGGCACACCGTTTTGCGGTAGCCGGGCACAGAGCATCGCGCAGCAAGGCCCGCAAGATCTCGGCTCTGGAGGCCATCGAAGGACTGGGTCCGAAGCGCAAGAAGGCTTTGCTGCAGCATTTTGGTGGCTTGCAGGGGGTCAAGAGTGCCGGCAAGGAAGATTTAGCTGCCGTCAACGGAATCAGCCCGACACTGGCCGAGAAAATCTACGGGCACTTTCATGGCGTAATTGACGCTGAACGATATTAGACTCCAAATAAAGTCAATAAAGAGCCCGCCTTGCCGAGTAAAGAGGTGCGTATGCTAAGCAATTGGTCGCGGCTCGCGCTACAATCAAACCCGCTTCAGGCCTTACAAATCAAATTTTTGCAAGACACGGTATTACCCCTTTTAAACAATCGAGTCCGACAAGAAGGCCGACATGACGTTTAACATACCTATTCTACTTACCTGGTTCCGTATCGCCGCCATTCCTTTGGTGGTGGCTGTTTACCTGCTGCCATTCAGCTGGGCGCACCCTGCATCGGCATTAATTTTTACCGTGGCAGGCATTACTGATGCCTTCGATGGCTACCTAGCCCGAAGGTGGAATCAAATAACCAAGTTCGGCGCGTTTCTTGATCCTGTGGCCGACAAGCTCATGGTGAGCACCGCATTGGTCTTGCTCGTTTACGTGAACCAGGGGCAGTTGCTTTTGATGGCCGTGGCAACGGTCATTATCGGTCGCGAAATTGCTATTTCAGCATTGCGCGAGTGGATGGCCGAAATGGGTGAGCGCCATAACGTGGCAGTCTCTTCATTCGGCAAAACCAAAACCATCTTTCAGATGGTGGGTATTGGCGCCATGTTGTTCACCGAGCCGGTTTTTGGTTTGCCCGCGTTTGAAATCGGCTACACCTTGCTCGTTATTGCTGCGGGCCTCACGCTGTTAACTATGGCGCAGTATCTAAAAGCCGCAGGCCCCGCACTTAACAAAGTCGACTAGTTAGCAGGCTTAAGGCCCACAGGAAGATGACTGCGCTTAGGGGCAATCATTTCGCGTGTTATGCGCCGAGCGTCATAGTTGTACAACATCGCTGCTGCTTTTCAAATGTTAAATTCGGGCCGAGCTTTGCTTATTTAAGGAAAAACTTCGCCAATCCCTTCGCTTTTGTCTTGACTATAACTATTCCGACCGTACTATATACGCCTCTCAAGCGGGTGTAGCTCAGCTGGTAGAGCGCGACCTTGCCAAGGTCGAGGTCGACGGTTCGAACCCGTTCACCCGCTCCAGCTTTAAAAATACCGCCTCATGTGTTTCGCGTGAGGCGGTTTTTTTATGCATGAATGAAGATTTGCGGGCTTTGGTTGATGAAAAACCAACGGCAGAATGCTAAGGTTCGCAGCCCGCTAACCTTGTGACTCTCACAAGGACACCTAAGGCTAGGTGGCAGAGTGGTTATGCAACGGCCTGCAAAGCCGTGGACACCGGTTCGATTCCGGTCCTAGCCTCCATTATTTCTAAAAACTTCTACAAAAAAATACAAAGCCCATATACAGCAGGGGATTGCACCTATTTTTTCGGCTGTTACTGAGTCAGCTTGACCAGATACCCTTTATCGCTGCAATAAAAAAACCCAGCACTGGGCTGGGCTTTCTGAATCATTGTCAGGCTGATTTAAGCTGGCTTACGTCTCATCCAACCGAGCAGACCTAAGCCTGAACCGAACAGCCATGCTGCTGCTGGCAGAGGGATCTCAGAAGCTGTTGTTATCCTGAAAGCATAATCCAAGGTAAGCGAACCCGTTTGTGTTCCGACGGTTAATTGGGACCCAGAAACATCAATATTTAAAAGGTTTAATAAGTTTTGATTAAGAACGGATTGGTTTAGATCCATAGAATTATATTCATTTATGTATACCCACCAATCAGCATTGTAATTTGAACTCCATTCCGTTAATTCGATGGACTCAATTGAAAACCCTGAATAGTCAACAACAAAAAAATCATAATCGGAGGACGATAAATTACCCAATACTTCATATGAGCCAAGACCAATCTGACCTAGATCTGTAGGGTTAAAACGATCATTGCTGTAGTCTGTATTAATCCTGTCATTACCAATAACAGTAGCATTTACATTTAAGGCCACTGCAAATAACAGACACGCAACTGAGCGTAATAGATAGATCTTCATTCCGTATTCTCCAAGTTCCCTTTACATAGAGTCCTGGTGGGAAATAGGTCTCTATTAGTTTTTGTTATTTGAGGGCTTTCGAACACTGTTGCAATACAGCGAATGACATAACTTTACAGCAACCGCAGCGAGTGCTGGTGCTGATTCAACATAATCATACGCCTGAGGCCAAGCGTGGGCCGCCGCCGCATAAGCCTTGGCCTAATGATGTCGAGAGAAATGGTGTATATCGCTGGAACAGGATTAATGATGGGTGGCAATAGCTTCTGCACTTTGGGGCAACGCTGGGGCCAAATTAGGCCCCGATGCTCTGAAAGTATTGCACCGGAAGCCAATGCGCTTGTGGTTCTAGCCTCCATTACTGGCTCTAAAGTTTTCTAATAAAAAGCCGTAAAATAATGAAAGTAAAAGTATTTTTTGTTTTTTTAATTCCGCTGATGTCTGGGGGATTACCGTGATTAGGCTTGCGGCCATTCCAAGCCTATTATAATCGGCATGGCAGCACCTTCAGTGAGGAGACGCGGAGATGCTTGACGGCGCAATGCTGGTTTGGTTCGTCCTGACCGGAATATCCCTGGTGTTCGTGATCGGGGATTCGGTAATCAATGGTGTTACTAGCTGGGTTCAGCGAGCGGCCTGGATCCTGGTGACCGTCTACGCTGGACCGGTGGGCGCATTCTTCTATCTGCTGGCCTGCCGCAGGCCATTTCCCGGCGGCCACGACCGGTTCACCGCCGCCACCTGGAAACAGGGGCTCAACAGTGAAATGCATTGCCTCGCGGGCGACGCCACCGGCATCATAGTGGCTGCCTCCATTGTGCCGGCGTTAGCGGTCTCCAACGGTTGGGACATCACCATCGAGTATCTGGCGGGCTTTGCCTTTGGTCTGTTCATCTTCCAGGCCCTGATGATGGTCGGTATGTACGACGGGAACTATTTTAAGGCCGTGCGCAAGACCGCATTTGCTGAAACCGTGTCGATGAACTTCGTGATGGCCGGCATGATACCGACCATGGTCTTACTTGGCGCTGCCTGGGAAGGCTCGGAGGATCCGCTTCATCCAACTTTCTGGTTTCGCATGAGTCTGGCATCCATCGTGGGTGGAGTGCTGGCGTTCCCGATCAACTACTGGCTGGTGAAGAACCGGCTTAAGCACGGTTGTATGACGCTGCCCGGTGCGGACGGGCCAGCACCTGGCCTGGGGCACAGCTCTGCGGAGGCCATGAACATGAAAGGCATGGAAGGCATGGAAGGCATGGAAGATATGAAGGGTAAGGATCCAGGCATGGATTCCGATTCTGGTCAGCATGACATGGCTATGAAGAGCTTACCGATGGGCGAAAGCGCCGCCTGGGTGATTGGTTCGTTCACCGTACTTCTGAGTCTGCTTTGGCTCACCCATCTCTGGGTACCGATCCGTTTCACTGTGAGCGGATGATCTCTCAGGACAAGCAAGCCCCAATGCGCCTGCAGACAAGTTTATTGTTATTGCTCGTGCGCCTGACTAAACTCTCAAATTCAATGATGGCTTAAAAGTGATGACATGGCGTTACCCTATATAAACAACAGAAATCCAATGCATCGGTTGACGACAATCCGGATGCCGGTCAGTGCGCTTTTCTTGAGGAATTGCTTTTGCTAACTTTGTCCAAATGGGGCGCACTCTGCGTTACCGGGTTGCTGGTCGCCTGCAGCCCGAAACAAGATGCAGTGGAAGAAGCTGTGCCTGAGCTATCTGCGCCCTCAAGCAATGCTGATGCGTCGACAGAGGCCCTCGAGTCGGGCGCCTCTTCGGCCTCCAAACCTCTGGACTTGTCTCTGCCGGAAGACCTCAACTGGGATCAGGATGGGGAAATGGTGAATGCACAGCCAAGGCAATTTGATCTGGATGGCCTGTTCAATAAGGATGATGAAAGCACTATGTCCATCTATGCTCTACCCACCCTGAAGCCGTCCGAGGAAGGGGGGTATCTGCCCGAAGTCGACGGGGCGTCAGTATCGATCACAGTTAAAGGCAAATAACTGCTAGCGCTTTCGACTTTTGAATTCACGCCTCCACTGAGTATTAGGCAACAACAGGAAAAACTTATGATCGATTATGTTTCAACATTTATCTTCTTCTTTGCAGTCATCGATCCTATTGGCTCAGTGCCAGTATTTCTTGCCGTTACCGGCCAATTCAATGAGAAGGCTAGGCGACGAATCGCTCTCAAAGCAACATTGGTAGCGGCATTGGTCTTGTTGTTCTTTGTCGTGGCCGGTGAAGTCATTCTTACCGCGATGGCGATTCCGCTGTCGGCCTTTCAGATTGCAGGCGGCATTGTGCTTTTTTTATTCGCGCTTTCAATGATTTTTGGAGAGAGCAAGCCGGATGAGGAGATTAAACTGGCCACCAGCGGCAGTGAAACGGCCGTCTTTCCCCTTGCTATCCCCTCGATAGCCTCACCCGGTGCCATGCTTGGGGCGGTTTTGATGACAGAAAACGGTCGTTATAGTCTTATTGAGCAGGCTCAAACTGGCGGGACGATTCTGACCGTATTGGTTATAGTCTTTGTGCTATTGCTTAGCGCGAACTGGATCCATCGACTCATTGGCAGCAGCGGGGCAAGCATCGTTAGCCGAGTAATGGGTTTAATACTGGCTTCAGTAGCAACAGCAAATGTCTTGGCCGGAATCAATGACTATTTTTTGTT
>JABIQA010000093.1 GCA_018699155.1 Chromatiales bacterium | reverse complement strand
GGAATTGATGATTTTCAGTATTCATAGTTCCTTAGTATATAGGCGCCTGAAAAATACGCAGCAATAAAAAACCCGGCCAATGGCCGGGTTCTCTATTTTTACTGCTTGCGTCAGGTTTACATGAAGTAACCGTGATGCGCGCCAACCATGCTCATCAGCATAGGAATGGAGAGCAGGGTGTTGGTGCGTGATGCCAGAAATGCGGTGCGCTTAGCTTTTGCAATGGCTTCAGGTGTTGCTTCAACCATGCCCAGTGCTTTCTTCTGGTTTGGCCAGATAAGAATCCAGACGTTGAACAACATGACTGTGCCACACCAGGCACCAACACCAATTGTAATGCCATAGACGCCGGTCAGTGTGAAGGCATTGATAAGTTCGCCAGTGATCATTAGGTAGGTTGCACCCGTTAGCCAAGTTGCCAACGCAGCCCAACGGAACCAGAGTAAAGCAGTCGGCACAATGTATTTAGATATAGCGGCCGGCCCTGGTCCACCTTCATCAGCAGCAGCAGCTGCAAGGCCAGGAACCTGAACGAAGTTAAAGTAGTACAGCAAGCCAATCCAGACGACTCCTGCTGCAACATGTGACAAAATAATGATTGAGCCGGCCATGCTTGCGCCTGCAAGCGAAGTGCCAAATGCAATCGCTACGGCCATAACCACGCCCGCAACAAGAGTGCCGGTAATAGTATTAAGTGGATTCATTTCGTATCCCCATTCTTAAAAAAAGCCGACAACAAACATTGTAATCGAACACAATAACCCTTAATTCACGTGGAAGAATAGGGTAGAGGCGAACATAATACAATGCAGCGAAACCGATTTGCGGCGCGCGGCGAATAGTATTTGAGTTGTTCTTAAGGTTAAGGTGCGCCCGATGTCTTCGGCAAACACACATGTTCGACCAATGTCGCCCTGCGTCAATATTTGCACCATTGCCGATAATGGTAGCTGTATGGGATGCCGCAGAACCGTTCCGGAGATTAAGTCTTGGGCAAAACTGTCGCCTGAGGAACAATGGGCTTTGGTGGCTGAATTGCGCAAGCGGGAGCCATATTCGTTGTATAAGTAGTTAGCTTGCCGGTTGTCCGGGGTTTGCGAACGGATGTCATCACTCGTTTTTTTTGAAGTTTTTTGCTTTAGAATAGGGTTTAAGCCAATAACTTTGGTTTGCCATCAGCGCTATACCGCGACTATTCATCATTATTTAGGAAGACACAGTGTCAATTAACGAACGAATCGAAGCGCAGCTTAAAGAGTTTCCTGTGCTGCTTTATATGAAGGGCAACCCCGATTTCCCCGAGTGTGGTTTTTCATCTCAGGTGGTTAACGCGCTGAAGCAGTGCGCGCAACGGTTTGCTTATGTGAATATTCTTGAAGACCCTGATTTGCGTAACGGGCTAAAAGAATATTCTAACTGGCCGACTTTCCCCCAGCTGTATGTAAATGGCGAGTTGATTGGCGGTTCAGATATTGTAGTTCAGATGTTTGAATCCGGCGAGTTGCAGAAAGAATTGCAAGCGGCCGGTCAGGCGCGTGATGCAGAAGCCTGATTCACCAGAAATGACAGACATAAAAAAACCGGCATTGGCCGGTTTTTTTATGTCTGTCGTTTATGAAGCACCGCTATATTCTGCCGATTACATTGTGTGCCGTCAGCAAAGCCAGGGTGTATAACTCTTTCGCCGGATTCACGATGGCTCTTATATATGGGCCGATCCAGGGGCGGCCGCGAGTAATGAATAACTCGCTTTTCAAAGGCTTTTAGGCGATTTAGGTTTCGAGTTAATCAAGGCTGTGAGACATCAAACAGTTTCTTTAAAAGTTAAGTAGGCTTTTTAACAGACGCTTCATAAAGTGGCCTGAAGTTGTTGACGATTCCGCAGAACAGTTCTGCCGTTTTCTCAGCATCGTAAAGGGCAGAGTGAGCTTCTTTTGCATCAAACTCAATGCCCGCAGCTGCAGTCGCGCGGGCGAGTACAGTTTGCCCGTATGCCAGTCCGCCCAGTGTTGCAGTATCAAATACGCTGAAGGGATGAAACGGATTGCGTTTAATTCCGGTTCGTGTGACAGCGGCATTTAGAAACCCCAGATCAAAGTGTGCGTTGTGACCGACCAAAATAGCGCGGTTGCAGTCAACGGCTTTGAGCTGTGTGCGGACGTCTCGAAAAATTCGCTGTAGGGCATCGCTTTCGGAGATTGCGGGGCGCAAGGGATGGTCGGGATCTATGCCATTGACTTCCAGCGATGCCGGTTCGAGGTTGGCCCCCGGAAACGGCTTAACGTGACAGCGCTGGCGATCCACTTTCCGGAGGTTGCCCTCGTCATCGAAGTCGAGCAGTACGGCAGCGATCTCCAGCAGTGCATCGGTAGCGCAATCGAAGCCGCCCGTTTCAATGTCGACCACAACGGGCATAAAACCCCTGAATCTGTTTTTCATCTTTAATGACATTAGTTTTTTAGGCCTGCGAGTATTTTCTGATCCAGTAACAGTTCGAGATTAAAGCGTACGCCAAACCCGGTCGGGCCGCCGGGCACTTGCGCAAGTCCACCGCTGCGGCTGGCTGAACTCAGGTCTATATGGATCCAGGCCGAATCTTTCGGTACAAAGCGTTGCAGGAATCGGGCTGCTTGGATATGGTCGCCGCCACCACTGACAGCGCATTGCAGAACATCTGCATTGCGTGAGCGAAGCTCTTCATCGAAGTCTTTGTCCATAGGGAAGGTCCAAACGCGTTCGCCACTGGCACGTCCTGCGGCAATGATGCTGCTGTGGAGCGTGTCGCGATTGCTGAAACCACCGCTATAACGATCGGTAAGCGCCGATACGCAGGTGCCAGTGAGAGTCGCGAAATCCATGATGAGCTTGGGTTTTTTCTTGCCGGCCAGCGCCAGTGTATCGGCCAGTGCCATGCGCCCCTCGGCATCGGTATGGATGACCTCAATGGTGGTGCCATTGGCGGCGGTAACGATATCTCGCGATTTATACGCTTTTGCACTGCTGCGGTTTTCGGTAATGGCGAGCCAGCAATCAATGGCAAACGGCACTTTTAGTTTACTCAGAGCCAGCATTGTTGCCAATGCTACGGCGCTACCTGCCATATCTTCATGCATGTCCAGCATCGATTTGAAGGGTTTCAAATTGGTGCCACCAGTATCGAAGACAATCCCTTTGCCGACCAACGCCAGTTGCGGCGCATCGCTGACCTTTTTTGGCCGATATTTCAGGTGCACAATGCCGGCATCTGAGCGGGCGTTGCCCTGGCTTACGGCCAGAAATGCACCGGCACCCAGTTTCTTCAATGCGGCTTCATTGTGAAATTTCATTTGCCAGTGGTTGTCTTTGGCCAGGCTCCGAATGGCTTTCCGATAGTTGCCGGCATCCAGCACGTTTGCCGGCAGTGCGGTTAGCCAGCGGCTGAGGTTCAGACTTTCGGCCTCGATGCTTGCCCGTTCGATCAGTTTTGCAGGGGTTTTGCCGAAGATGGTTATTTTCTTCAAGCGGGCCTGTTTATTCTTGCTGCTGCGGAACACGGGCATCTTGAAGTCAATTGCAAAGGCCGCTAACAGCAGCGCTTTGTGCAGTTCAACGGTCTGTGCGCTTGAAAATCCAGATACAGCCAAGGCCAGTGAGACAGGCTTATCTTGCAATGCTTCACTTACGATCTGACGCGCTATAGACAGCAGTTCAAAACTTTCGGGCCAATCGGTCGTATTCGACAGTTCGGCGAGGGTGATAGAGGTTGCTGAGTCATTCCCAAGATGGCTGCGGATTCTTTTTTTAGTTCCGTGTTTTTTTGCGCGCTGCAGTAAATTTTGCAGCTTTGGCCCGTCGGGCAGTGTGTCCCATTGGGTATTGCTCAGAGATTCCGGTACTAAGATGATCAGCGCATCATGGTTATCGAGTTTAGCCAGCGAAAGCTTCGCAAGCGTTTGAGTTACACAGAGTTTTTGTGCGGGGGGTAATAGTGTCGACATAGTCTGCTAGCTTGACCGAAAAACTGGAAAACAGGATGATACCCGAGTATGCACGCAAAGAAGGCTGTCATTGCCTGTCTTCATTAGCTGGATGGCTGTCGATTAAGTCCGATATTGCCCTTAATTTGGCTATAATTCCGCAATACAACACCTCGGGCGAGCTTCTTGCCTGACCCAACTATTAATGCAGGTTGTTTGTGACTGATTTTAACCGCTACGACGATATCGACCCTCAGGAAACGCAGGATTGGCTCGAATCCATCGATTCTGTGCTGCAAGCAAATGGCACCGAGCGCGCGCATTTTTTGCTTGAGACGATGATCGATCACGCTCGTCGTTCCGGCGCGTATTTGCCTTACAGTCCGAATACCGCCTATTTAAATACAATCCCTGTATCTCAGCAGCCTGATTATCCCGGCGATCGCGCAATTGAGCGCCGTATCGAAGCTTATATTCGCTGGAATGCCATGGCGATGGTAGTTCATGCCAATAGTGTGAGCTCTGAGTACGGTGGGCACATTGCCAGTTATGCATCGTCAGCCACCTTATATGAGGTCGGCTTTAACCACTTCTGGCGTGCTGGTAACGAAAAGGACCGCGGAGATCTCGTGTTTATTCAGGGTCATTCATCGCCCGGTATTTATGCTCGCGCGTATCTGGAAGGTCGTTTAACCGAGGACGATCTGAATCATTTCCGGCAGGAAGTCGGTGGCAAAGGTTTGTCTTCGTATCCGCATCCGTGGCTGATGCCCGATTTTTGGCAGTTCCCAACCGTGTCGATGGGGCTCGGTCCGATGATGGCCATCTATCAGGCGCGCTTCATGCGTTATCTCGACAGTCGTGGTATATCGGAAGCCAAAGATCGGAAGGTTTGGGCATTTCTCGGTGACGGTGAGATGGACGAGCCTGAATCTATGGGCGCATTGACTATGCCCGTGCGTGAGAAGCTGGATAATCTCGTGTTTGTTATCAACTGTAACCTGCAGCGTCTCGACGGGCCGGTGCGCGGTAATGGAAAGATAGTCCAGGAGCTTGAAGCCGCCTTCCTTGGCGCCGGTTGGAACGTTGTTAAAGTGCTTTGGGGTTCGCGTTGGGATCCGCTGCTTGAGCGCGACCAACAGGGACTTCTGCGCAGGGTGATGGAAGAGTGCGTCGATGGTGAGTACCAAAACTTCAAGGCCATGGGCGGTGATTACGTCCGTGAGAATTTCTTTGGTAAGTACCCCGAACTGAAAGAAATGGTTTCCAACATGTCCGACGATGAGATCTGGCATTTAAACCGCGGTGGACTGGATTCAATGAAGGTGTTTGCCGCCTACGATCGGGCATCGCGCACTAACGGTCGTCCGACGGTAATACTAGCCAAAACTATTAAAGGCTTCGGTATGGGGCCGTCCGGTGAAGGCAAGATGACGGCTCACCAGACTAAGACGCTTGACCTTGAGGCTCTGAGAGGTTTCCGCGATCGATTTAATATTCCGGTTACCGATGCTGATCTGGAAAAGGTTCCTTACTGCAAACCCGAAGAAGGCAGCGAAGAGCATAAGTATCTGCATGACCGCCGTGATGCGCTGGGTGGATATTTACCCTCGCGTATTTCCACAGCCGATGTGTTGCCGGTGCCACCTCTGAAAGATTTTCAACAACAGCTTGATGGCTCCGGCGAGCGCAAAATTTCGACGACAATGGCATTGGTCCGCATGCTGACCAAGCTGGTTAAAGATAAGAATGTTGGCAAGTATATTGTGCCTATCGTGCCTGATGAGGCGCGCACCTTCGGTATGGAAGGCATGTTTCGTCAGGTCGCAATTTATTCGTCTGCGGGGCAGTTATATACGCCTCAGGATTCCGAGCAATTGATGTACTACCGTGAGGATAAGAAAGGCCAGATTCTCGAAGAAGGCATTAACGAAGGCGGTGCCATGTGCTCGTGGATTGCTGCCGGGACGTCCTATGCGAATCACGGCGTGCCGATGATTCCATTTTATATCTACTATTCAATGTTCGGCTTCCAGCGGGTTGGCGACTTCATCTGGGCCGGTGGTGATATGCAGGCTCGCGGTTTTCTTATTGGTGGTACTGCCGGTCGGACGACCTTGGCAGGCGAGGGTTTGCAGCATCAGGATGGTCATAGTCACCTGTTGTCATCTGCTGTGCCTAACTGTGTTTCCTACGACCCAACCTATGCGTATGAGCTGGCAGTCATTGTTCATGATGGTATGCGCCGCATGTATGCCGAGCAGGAGAATGTGTTCTATTACATCACCACGATGAATGAGAACTACGTGCATCCACCGATGCCCGAAGGCGCTGAAGAGGGCATTCTGAAAGGCATGTATCGATTACCAAGCAGCCGTAAAGGTGATATCAAGATGCAGTTGTTCGGTTCGGGCACTATTTTGCGCGAAGTCGAAGCGGCTGCTGCGATGCTCGAAGCAGACTATGGTGTTGCCGCCGACGTCTGGAGCGTTACCAGTTTCAGTGAGCTACGCCGTGACGGTATTGATTGCGAGCGGTGGAATACCCGCCATCCGGAATCAACACCACGCCAGAGCTATGTGAGCCAGTGTCTGAGTAATGCTGAAGGCCCGTGCGTTGCGGCTACCGATTACATGCGTATTATCCCTGACCAGATTCGTGAGTGGGTGCCTGGCAAGTACAGTGTTCTGGGTACTGATGGTTATGGTCGCAGTGATAGTCGCCGGGCTTTGCGCCAGCACTTTGAAGTGAATCGCGATAACGTCGTGCTGGCTGCATTGAAAGTATTGGCTGATGAAGGCAAGCTTGCGACCAGCGTGGTGAGTGACGCGGTGACTAAGTTAAATATTGATCCTAACAAACCTAATCCGGTGACATGCTAATGAGTAAGGTTTTGGAAGTTACGGTTCCTGATATCGGTGATTTTAAAGGTGTCGAGATTGTCGATGTCCTGGTTGCTGTAGGCGATACCGTTGCCATAGAGGAGTCTTTAATTACGATTGAAACCGATAAAGCGGCGATGGATTTGCCGTCACCTGCGGTCGGCGTCATTAAGGAAATGAAGGTTGCTCTTGGTAGCAAAGTGTCGCAGGGCGATCTGGTGTTGATTCTGGAAGTGGATGAATCTGCCGCTGATGCTCCTCCAGCTCCAGAGCCCGCATCAGCTAAGGCGGCCGCACCGGCTGCGGCACCTGCGGCACAACAGGTCGTGCAGCAGGTCGTTCAGACACCACAGCCGATTGCCTCAGCCTCTGGTGTGCTGCCACCCATTAATGAAGCCGGCTTTGCAAGTGCGCACGCCAGTCCTTCTGTTCGTAAGTTTGCCCGCGAACTTGGCGTAAACCTGGTTCAGGTAAACGGCAGCGGAGCTAAAGCCCGCATCACTAAAGACGATGTTAAAGCCTTCGTTAAGGCGGTCATGCAGGGGCAGCTTAGTCTGTCGGCAGGTTCTGCATTACCTGAGTTGCCGAAGGTTGACCACGCGAAGTTTGGTGAAATAGAAATCAAGCCGCTGGGCCGTATTCAGAAAATATCGGGTTCGCGTTTGCACGCGAGTTGGGTAAATATTCCGCATGTCACACAGAACGATGAGGCCGATACCACTGAGCTTGAAGCCCGTCGTAAAGCGATGAAGGCTGAAGCCGAAGCGCAGGGTGTAAAACTCACTCCATTAGCATTTATTGTTAAAGCCTGTGTGCTGGCGTTACAGGAGTTTCCAGTTTTTAATTCTTCGATGGCCGAAGATCAGAAGAGCCTGATTTACAAAAAATACATCAATATCGGTTTTGCCGCAGATACTCCTAATGGTTTGATGGTGCCTGTAATTCACAACGCTGATCAGAAGTCGTTATTTGAAATTGCTACTGACCTCATTGAGCTCAGTGCCCAGGCGCGTGAAGGCAAACTAGGTCTCGATAAAATGCAGGGCGGTACTTTTACCGTTTCCAGTCTTGGCGGAATTGGCGGAACCCACTTTACGCCAATTATTAATCCACCTGAGGTGGCTATTCTGGGTGCGGGTCGTTCGAAGATTGCACCTGTATGGCAGGGCGATACCTTTGTTCCGCGCCTAATGTTGCCTTTGTCTTTATCTTACGATCATCGAGTTATTGATGGTGCAAGCGGCGTACGCTTCACAAGCTTCCTAAGCCAGACTCTGGCTGATGTCGATAAGTTGGTATAGGCGGACACATGACACAAGAGTTAAAAGTTACTGTTCCCGATATTGGCGATTTTACCGATGTCGAAATTATTGAAATCGCCGTTGCGGTTGGCGATGCCATTAGCAAAGAAGATTCGTTAATTACCATTGAGACTGAGAAGGCTGCAATGGATGTGCCATCGCCGGCTGATGGCGAGATTATTGCTGTGCATGTTGCTGAAGGCGGTAAGGTCAGTCAGGGCGATTTGATTGTGACGCTTAAAGTCTCGGCTGTTACCGCGGCAGATAAGCCGGCTGCAACCCCATCGGCTCCAGCTGATAAACCGGCTGCATCTTTTGCTGCTGCGGTTGCCAGTGAGTATGACGGTACCGTTGATGCCGAAACCAAACTGTTGGTATTGGGTGCCGGCCCGGGTGGGTATACATCGGCATTCCGTGCTGCCGATCTCGGTCTTGATGTCACTCTGGTGGAACGCTGGCCGATGTTGGGCGGTGTTTGCCTTAACGTTGGCTGTATTCCATCAAAAGCATTGTTACACGCTGCCGCAGTTATTGAGGAAGCGGATGCTATGGCGACTCATGGCGTAAAATTCGGCAAACCCGAAATCAACATTGACGAACTGCGCGATTGGAAGAACAGCGTCGTGCAGCGTTTGGTCGGCGGGCTCGGCACTCTGGCTAAACAACGCAAAGTGAAAGTGGTGAATGGACTCGGGGAGTTTTTGTCACCGCACCACATTAAAGTTTCCGGTGAAGATGGCGATAAAGTCATTGCATTTGAGCAGTGCATTATTGCGGCAGGTTCAGAACCTGCCAAGCTTGCATCGTGGCCTGAAGACCCCCGTATTGTCGATTCCACGGGCGCGCTCGAATTGAGCGAATTGCCTAAGAACATGCTGGTTATCGGTGGCGGTATCATTGGTCTGGAAATGGCCACAATCTATGCGGCTCTGGGTGTTGAGATTTCCGTCGTTGAACTCACCGATGGATTTTTCCCCGGTTGTGATCCTGATCTGGTGCGGCCGCTGGAGAAACGGATTAAGGCGCGTTATAAGAGTCTTATGAAGGGCACGATGGTTACCGGTATGG
>JABIQA010000179.1 GCA_018699155.1 Chromatiales bacterium | reverse complement strand
TACTTCGTGACCGGCTGGAGTAATGGCAGCAAGACTCTTCCCTTTGCGGGTAAATAACTGAATACCAAGTTCTTGCTCCAGCAGCTTCAATTGCTTGCTGATGCCAGGTTGACTGGTGTGCAAGCGCTCAGCTGCCGCAGTAATATTTAAATTACTGTCCGCAATTCCGAGTAAGTAACGAAGCTGTTGAAGTGTCATAGCACCTGTTAACCTGATTTCACGCCCTATTGGAGGGTCTCCGGACGCCGTTATCATGTCCGGTTATATGTCATGGCCTACGCTGCAAACCCAGCAAAACAGCCAAACGATGCCCCTATATAACCATTAGTTACATCAAACTGTCAAACAACCAGCGCAGATTTAAGCAGGCATATAGCAATGGGCAATAAGCCCCTTCAATAATATTATTATTCAGATACTTGCGCAGGCATTAAGGTATTCGCCCTGACTCAATTAACCGGAGGCCTTGCGGCCTCCACCGCACCCCGGAACTGCGTTGGACTACTTCCCTCTATTTGCCGAACTCCATCAACAACCCTGCCTCGTCGTAGGGGGCGGTGCTGTGGCTCGTCGGAAAATAGACCTGCTGCTCCGCGCCGGGGCCAGAGTCACCGTCAATGCACCAGAGCTCGACAACGAACTGGCCGTATTGGTCGAGCGCAAACAATTGATCTGGATAGCCGATACATTTAAGCCGGACTTACTCGATGCAGCTCTGCTGGTGATTGCAGCCACCAACGATGTCGCGGTCAATGCTGAAGTAGCGCGCCTGTGTAAAACCCGACTCAAACTCTGCAACGTTGTCGACGACCGCAATGCTTCCGGCTTCATCATGCCGGCCATTGTCGATCGCTCGCCCATTCAAATTGCTATTTCCAGCGGAGGTAAAAGCCCGGTGCTCGCCACCCGTATTCGTCAACAACTCGAAGTGAGTTTGTCCAAACAATTGGGCCAGCTCGCAAACTGGGCTGATGAGTGGCGCGATGATGTACGCAGTCATTTTGACGACAGCAATAACGTCCGTCATTTCTGGCGTGACCTATTCGCGAGCCCCACGGCAGATAAAGTACTCACCAATGATATCGCCGGTGCCAACCGCGATATGAGCGACGCGTTAGCCAACTCAGCCGATGTTGCTGAAGGAGAAGCCTATATTGTCGGTGCCGGCTGCGGCGACCCTGATCTGCTAACGCTGCGCGGTGCTCAACTGCTGCAACAGGCTGATATTGTTTTATACGATCGCTTAGTTGCTCCGGCAATTTTAGACATTGCTCGGCGCGATGCTGAGAAGATTTCAGTCGGCAAAGAAGCCGGTGCTGCAATAAGCAGTCAGGATGAGATCAATGCACTGCTGGTAAAAAAAGTAGGCGCAGGTTTGCGTGTCTGTCGCCTGAAAGGTGGTGATCCATTTATCTTTGGGCGCGGTAGTGAAGAAATCCAGGCACTGGCAAAGGCCGGTTTACGCTGGCAGGTAGTGCCCGGCATTACTGCGGCCAGTGGTGCCAGCAGTTATGCCGGAATTCCGCTGACCCATCGCGGCTTGGCCCGTTCCGTCGTGTTTGTTACCGCGCGCGACCGGCATGATCAGCCCCCGCCAAATTGGAAGGCGCTGGCGGCTGGCGAACAAACGATTGTGCTGTATATGGGTGTTGCAAAAGCGGCAGAAATCGTAGCGGGTCTAACCAATGCAGGCAAAGCCGCAGACACGCCCATTGCTATAGTTCAGAATGGCACAACCCGCGCACAAAGAACTGTCCGTGGCGAACTCGGCCAACTGGCTGAACTTATTGCGCAACAGGCTATTACCGCGCCTGCCGTTATTATCGTCGGTGAAGTCACACAACTTGCCGATGAGCTGAACTGGTTTACCGGCAATACTCAAACCGAAGCCCGCTGGTCCGATGTCGCATTCAATGCCGACAATAACCAGTAACATTTACCTATAACCACTAAGATATAAAGAACGATGACACACGCAATGCATATTGATGACCTACTGGTTTTACATCAACTAAAAGCCAGTAATGGCTTGGCTAACTGGCTGATCGACTGCCCGAGCCCGGATGCACCCGG
>JABIQA010000189.1 GCA_018699155.1 Chromatiales bacterium | reverse complement strand
TCGACGTGTCTTCGTCGTAGTTCGAACCCTTACCCATCTCACGTTCCTGCTTCAGAATTTCTTGCGTTCCTTTGAAGTACACTTCATCAAAGTTCAGCGGAATTTCTTCGCCATGATCTTCTTTGGGCGGCAGTACACCAGGCTTTAGAGCTGTACCGTCTTCGTTCCAGCCGCCACCACCCTCTTCCCAGTAACGCGGATAACCCGGACCAGGCTTAGTTTCAACGTTGTTCCACAGCATATATTCCTGGCCGGGCTCGTCCGTCCAGAGGCTCTTACATGCCGCTGTACATGCCTGACAGCCAATACATTTGTTCAGGTCGATGACCATCGCCACTTGTCGTTCGGTCATGATAAATATCCTTCTTTATTTTTTGTCGCGTTAACTTTTTTAACTTCCCGGGAAGAGCTATGCCGCTTCCACGTACTTTTCAAATTCACAGGTGTAATCGTGGTAGGTCTGATTCGGTACCACATCGGGTGCCGCAAAACTCAACTGCCCATAGTCGCCAACCATCTGCACCGGTTTTAACAAACCGCCTGTGGGCATTACTGCATTAAAGTTAGCCCGATTTTTAAACATCATCGGGTCCCAGCCATGATACATAAACAGCTGCTTCGGCTGCATACTTGAACTCACATGAGCCATACAAATGAATGAGCCGAAGTCATTAAAGACACGCATCATGTCACCATCTTCAACACCACGCGCTTTAGCATCATCAGGGTTCACGTAAGCATCCGGTTGGCCACGCTGCAAGCTCACCAGCAATGAGTCGTCACGCCACAAACTGTGGATGCCATGACGCGCATGGCCCATAGTCAGGCGCATTTCAAAGCCTTTGTTACTCAGCGGCAATTTAGCCACAGGGAGCTGCTCTCCTTCGGCAATAAACGTCGGCTGATCAAGGTAGTACTGCTGACGACCGGTAAGCGTTTTGTAAGGTTTCTTATCGCGGGTACTGGCTAAGGTGTGGTAGTCAAACGGCGAACCCGCACCAAACTGAATACCCTCCGAGTCGTTCGGACGGATAAAGCCCCGGGCTGAAAACTCTTCCCAGGTCATATCCGGCATGCCATAAGAGTTTTGCAGTAAAAACTCCACCACGTCTTTATCTTCTTCCAGCGTGCCGCCCAGCGTGTACTGCTCGTAAAGCTTCGAGTAATCGCGCGTCATCGGCTGGCCGTAATAAGTGTCATTAATCACGGGGATGCCACGCTCAACAACAATCTCGCTGATGCGCTTGGCCATCATCCCCATGATGGTCCAGTCATCCAGCGATTCGCCCACCGGTTCAACAGCTTTATCAAGCACCTGAATGTAGGGGGTACGACCTTCGGCCGTCATATCCCGGCGTTCATACATGTGCGCAACAGGCAATACGTAATCGGAATAGATGGCGGTGGAGCTCATGTCCGGCGTCATCGCAACCATGGTTTCCACTTTGGCTAAGGTGGTCTCTAAAAAGCGCTTGCCAGATGCTCGCCAACTCACCGGATTGTGACCGGCCATAATGGCCATCTTCCATGGCTGGGCATTGTATTTCGGCACCCAGTAGTTGCTTACCGCTTCCTGATACTGATCATCGATATGCTGGGCCATTTCGGCGCCATAAGAATTGGTATTTAACTCTTTGCCGTTACCGTGCGCGTAATCCCACACCGCCAGCGAAGCAATTCTAATGCGCGGGCCCACACCCTCAAACACGAGCTTAAACATGCCATCAGCTTTCGGCAGATTAGTGGTCTGTAAGCCGCCGCCTACTTTGCCGGTGTTGCCGGTGAGCGCGCACATTAACAACCAGGCTCGATTCACCAGATCACCGTGCAACCATTTGTTAGCACGGTAACCCGCAAAAATCATGCCGGGGCCATTCTGTGCAAAAGCAGTAGCTACATCACGAATGACTTCGGGATTAATACCAACGGTTTCTGCAACTTTTTCTGGTGAATACTGAGCAGCAGTTTTACGTGCTAACTCAAATACAGTGGTCACTTCGACCGGACCTTCTTTGGTATCAATGATCCAGGTGCCTTCCAATGCTGGCTTTAAGTCACCAAGCACGAGGGTCTCCTCGGTAGGTACAAACTGCGAGTCATAAAGCTCATTAAACTCGGCCGAGGTCGCAGGTGCTTGAACTATCGCATCTGTGTTCTCATCCCACACATAGAAACCGTGCTCGCCCGCACCTTCAAAATCTTCGGCACGCAAAAAGCGCTGGTTATCGGTACGCACCAGAAATGGCAGGTCGGTCTGTTCACGAATGTAATCCCGATCAATGCTGGCATCGTTATCGAAAATCACATTAACCATCGCCATAGCTAGCGCAGAGTCTGTGCCGGGTTTGACATTGAGCCACTTAGACGCATGAATTGCGGAAGCACTAAAGTCAGGCGAGATAACAATAACTTCGGTGCCGTTGTATTTGGCTTCCCAGAAGAAATGCGCATCGGGTATGCGGGTGGCCGCCGGATTGCATGCCCAAACCAGACAGGTTTTGGATTTATACACAGCCGCCATATTGTCGCCCGGCAGCGGATAACCCAGAGTCATCTGTGCACCTAAGGGCAAATCGCCAACGCCGGCAAATGTTTCGGGAATAACCAGACCAGTGAGATTGGCAAAGCGAAATAATCCCGTAAACGCCGTACGCTTCAGAATCATTGCGGTACCCATCGCCATAGTGATGGATTCCGGACCTTCATTTACCGCGTAATCAACAAACTTGTTGCAGATTTCGTCAATGGCCTGATCCCAATCAATGCGCTCCCATTTGCCTTCACCACGCTCGCCGGTGCGCTTCATGGGATACAGCACACGCTGCTTGCCGTACATATGTTTGTGCTGGCGGAGGCCCTTCTGACAACCACGCGGTCCGTAGTCTGGGGTGTCTTCACCTGAACGGCCATATTCGCCCTGCTGCTCTTCACGCCAGACGATGCCATTACGGACATAAATATTGAATGCGCAATGGCCTGTACAGTTAACCCCGCGGCTACCGCGGACAACCCGATCCCAGGTCCACTTATTTCTTTGTACGTCTTCCCAACGTCGATAGGCCGTGTTGCCATCATCCGCCAATACTGCAGATACTGCGCCGTACTTCAGCCCCAGTGCAGTAGCACCGGTACCAAACAAAAACTTACGCCGATCGGTAGTTAAGCCTTGCATAAAGTTATCTCTGAAAGAGCTTTTTCTATAATTAAGTGTTGTGAACTATTATACCGGAGTTTCTCTCTCGGAGTTTCGGCGCGCAGTTGTCATTTAATGCCAGTTCTTACCCTGACGATGCCAGAAAAAAGGTTGAAAAATCAGATAATACCGAGCTTAGTTAAACGCTCCAACTGTTGTTCCTGGCGCTCACGGAACCAATCTCGATCGGCCGGTGGCTGGACCTCACCGTCTTTAATCAAACCATCGCCAACGCGTCGCTCGGCTGCGGCATAGACCTGCGTATAAATATCACAAGGCTGACGGGCTAACAGATTAGCCATACCGACACGCCGGCGCTGTTCACGCAACGCATCAACATGAATTACCGCATGCGCCAGCATCGATTCACCAGCCTGACTGACGGTAGCGAGCGTATTAGCTCGATAATCAACAACCTTCGACATGGCGCTGCAGGTGTAAGCAGGAATCGGTATATCGTCAATAGAAGACGTATTGGCAGAGATAATGTAGATCGCGTTCTCAATCGCACGCGCTTTACGGCAAATTTCACGATCGGTATCCATGGTGCTGCCCGGTTCACTGGTCGGGTGAATGAGAATCTCAGCACCCTGCAACACGCTCGCCCTCACCAACTCCGGCCACATGATTTCTTCCGATGCGATACAGCCTAAATTGCCAATCTCGGTTTTGGCCACGGGAAATACGCCCTCAAGGCCATATAGATCAAGGTACTTCGACCATACGTCATGGGGAGTCGCCTCAAAGCTGGACGACAAACGGCGATAACGCAAAATAACATCACCGTTCGGACCAATAATAAAACAGGTCTGGAAATACAGATCTGGAAAATTGGGATCTATCTCATAAACATTACCCGCCAGAAAAATATTATTTTTCTGGGCTAACGCACCAAGCTTTTCATATTCCACGCAATCGTAACTAAGGCAGGCTTTCTCCTGCCACTCATGATGGCTTTCACCCAGGGGGAAACCACTCAGAAAATACTCCGGCAACACAAGCAACCGCACATTGCTGCCATTGTGGAATTTCACGAAGTTAACCATCGTGTTCACATAGGTGGAAATACGCTCAATGGACTCCATACGGACTTTTGCCGCACTCTGAGCATCCCTGCATTGATTGACAGCCTTACAGGCAATATGGAGTGCGCCGCCGGTAAACGGGGCAATTTTCTCGAATTCTTGTGACATGAATATCCTTGAAATCGGGCCAAGCAGCCCTGTTGATTATTTGTGGCAGTTTGTCGGAAGGGGCGGACGAGTAACAGGCTCAACAGCCGGATGTGCTGCCTGATGGTCATGAGAAAACCTTGCAGTTGCTGGCGTTAGCGCCGGATAATAGGTGTTTGCAGCCAGCAGGTAGTGCACCTTGCCCGGATTCGATGACATACCTGCTTTGCTGCAGGCGCGCCAACAACAGCAACTCTATCGCCAACGGCGGGTTGTAGAGAGCCCGCAAGCTCGCGTCATTATGGTGAACGGCAATGAACTGCTCAACCTTTGCAGCAACGATTACCTCGGGCTGGCAAACGATGAACGTATCCGACAAGCTTTTATTTCCGGCGTAAACACATGGGGTGTGGGCAGTGGCGCCTCACATTTGGTGTGTGGGCATACCCGCGCTCATCACTATTTAGAAGAACAGCTGGCCGAATTCACCGCCCGGCCGCGAGCACTGATGTTCTCCAGCGGCTATGCCGCCAACCTGGGTGCTATCAATGCCCTAGTCAGCGCAGGGGACGCGATCTTCGAAGACAAGCTTAATCATGCCTCTTTGCTCGATGGCGGCTTACTCAGTCGCGCAAACTTCAAACGCTTCAGGCACAAAGACTGCAACCACCTAAACGATCAACTCGGTCAAATTAGCGCCTCAGACGGGCGCAAACTCATAGTGACTGACGGCGTCTTCAGCATGGATGGCGACCTCTGCGACATCGATGCGCTTTGCAAGATTGGTACCGAACACAAAGCCTGGCTCATGGTTGACGATGCGCATGGCTTCGGTGTGCTCGGCGAAGAGGGACGGGGCGTTGTTAACCCGGCCATACACAGCAGCGACGATGTGCAGGTATTGGTAGGCACGCTGGGTAAAGCCTTCGGCACTCAGGGCGCATTTATTGCCGGCAGCGAAGAGCTTATTGAAACCCTCATTCAGGGCGCCCGTACTTTTATTTACACCACGGCCCTGCCTGCTGCAGTGGCTGTTGCCACAACAGAAAGTCTCAGAATCGTTCGCACAGAGCATTGGCGGCGCGAGAAACTCCAGGCATTAATTGCGCAGTTCCGTGAGGGCGCGCAGGCGCTAGGCCTGGACCTCCTGCCGTCGACTACACCTATTCAACCCGTGTTGATGGACTCCGAAGCGAATGCGTTGCAGGTTGCGCAGCAGCTTGAAGATCAGGGAATACTGGTAACCGCCATCAGGCCACCGACGGTTCCCGCTGGCACATCCCGCTTACGAATTACGTTTACTGCCAACCACACTGAGGCGGATGTCAGCCAGCTGCTCCACGCATTAAAACGAGCTATGCTCTAAACCACTATGAGCATGAAATATTTCATCAGCGGAACCGACACTGCAATCGGCAAGACATTGATTGGGGTTGCCTTGCTGCATGCCGCCAGGTCTGCCGGCCACTCCGCAATCGGCGCAAAGCCGATAGCGGCGGGCTGCGATCTCATCGATGGTATCTGGCAAAACGAAGATGCTGCAGCCCTGCGCGCTGCAAGTTCTCTTGAGCTCAGTTATGAACAAGTCAACCCGATTGCGCTAAAATCATTTATGGCACCGCACATTGCTGCCGAACGCGAAGGCGTAAAGATCAATGCGGTCGACCTGTGTCGCAAGATAAATGCGCTGCCCGATGCCGAAATAACATTTATCGAAGGCGCAGGGGGTTGGCTGGTGCCCTTAAACGACAAAGAAACTATGGCCGACATTGCCACCGGGTTGCAGGTTGGCGTAATACTGGTTGTTGGCCTGCGTCTGGGCTGTATAAATCACGCACTATTGTCTGCCGCTGCGATAAAACAGTCAGGACTTAAACTTGCCGGCTGGGTGGCCAACAGCATTGAACCAGCTATGGATGTGAAAGATGGCAACATCGCCGCCATAGAAAAACGCCTACAGGCTCCACTGCTCGGCACAATTCCGTATCTGAATCCGGCAGACCCGGAAGCGGCCGCGGCCTTACTCGATATCGAGCCCTTACTCTGAAACAGGCATTATTGGCACACCATGGATCAATTTGATCGCAATCATATCTGGCATCCGTACACCTCGATGACCAACCCTCTGCCGACCTACGAGGTAGAGTCGGCAGAGGGTGTGCGCCTAAAACTGAAAGATGGCCGGGAGCTTATCGATGGCATGTCATCCTGGTGGTGCATGATTCATGGCTACAATCATCCTGCCCTGAATACCGCCGCCACAGAGCAACTGGCAAAAATGTCACACGTTATGTTCGGCGGTATCACCCATGAACCTGCGATGGCATTGGCCGACAAACTTCTGCAAATCACACCTCCCGAACTGAACAAAGTGTTTTTCAGCGACTCTGGTTCAGTCAGTGTTGAAGTCGCGCTAAAAATGGCACTGCAGTATTGGCAGGCTCAGGGGCAAACCAAAAAAACCCGCATGCTAACTATACGCGGCGGCTATCACGGCGATACTTTTGGTGCCATGGCAGTTACTGATCCGGTTAACGGAATGCACAGCCTGTTTAACCATGTGTTGCCGCAGCACCTGTTTGCACCCAGACCAAGCACACCGTTCGGCCAGATATTACAAAAAGGCGATCTCGATGAGTTCACTCGACTCATAGAAAACCATAATGATGAAATTGCAGCGGTCATACTCGAACCCATTGTTCAGGGTGCCGGCGGGATGTGGTTTTATTCGCCGGAGTACCTTACCGAGGTCGCCCGGCTCTGCAAGCAACACAAGGTATTACTCATCGCCGATGAAATTGCGACCGGCTTCGGCAGAACCGGAACTCTGTTTGCCTGCGAACACGCCAACGTCGTTCCCGACATCCTCTGCGTTGGCAAAGCGCTGACCGGCGGCTACATGAGCCTTGCGGCAACCTTAACCAGCGACCGGGTAGCCGAGACAATTTCAGCCAACGGCGGTGTATTGATGCACGGCCCGACATTCATGGCCAATCCGCTGGCCTGCGCTGTGGCCAATGCAAGCATCGACTTGCTACTGGACAGCCCCTGGCAGCAACGGATTCAACTTATGGAGTCGCAACTTGATGCAGAATTGCACCCGCTGGTCGAGCACCACAACGTTAGCAGCGTTCGGGTGCTCGGTGGTATCGGTGTTGTCGAAACCGTCCGCCCTGTCGATTTGGCCGCAATGCAAACGCTGTTTATTGACTTGGGCGTATGGATTAGGCCATTTGGCCATCTCATTTATCTGATGCCACCCTATGTCATTACCAGCAACGAGCTCAGCGAACTCACTGCTGCCGTTGCGGCAGGGCTGGAGCTGATCGACCCACGTTAATAAGCTATGCGGGCAGACAGGCGTACCTCACTGCTTAACAAAATGCCCGTTCTGTGACATTGTTGGTCGCAATATCGGACACAGGCGCTAACATGATCCCTTCGACCACACTTGTTTTTGCCCTTCTTCTCGTCTATCAGGATATACAGTGAGCAAAACTCAAAACTCGTTAGACCACATTAAAGTTGCTGTCTTAATTCCTTGCTACAACGAGGCAAAAGCCATCGGCGATGTCGTGCATAGCTTCCAGCAAGCCTTACCAAACGCATCGGTTTACGTCTATGACAACAACTCCAGCGACGACACTATCGAAGTTGCCTTGCTTGCCGGCGCCGTGGTTCGCCGCGAGCGGCAACAGGGTAAAGGCAACGTAGTTCGCAGAATGTTCGCAGATATCGAAGCCGACATTTATGTCATGGCTGACGGTGATGACACCTATGATGCATCCGCAGCTCCCCGGCTCATCGAAAAGATGGTCTCCGAAAACTTGGACATGGTGAATGGCAAGCGCATCTCTGATGCGGAAGCAGCCTATCGGCCTGGGCATAAGTTCGGTAATAAGCTGCTCACATCGCTAGTAAAAATGTTTTTTGGCTCAGGCATTGATGACATGCTATCAGGCTATAAAATATTTTCGCGTCGCTTCACAAAATCGTTTCCCAGCTTATCGAGCGGCTTCGAAATCGAAACCGAGCTCACTGTACATGCACTCGAATTGCGTATGCCTATTGCCGAAGTCGATACTGTTTATGGCAGCCGTGCTGAAGGCTCCGAAAGCAAGCTCAGCACCTTCGCCGATGGCTTTCGTATACTGCGAACCATTGCAATACTGATTAAGGGCGAACGCCCGCTGCAATTCTTTAGTGCTATTTTTATCTTACTAATACTGGGGTCAGTGGTATTAAGCATCCCTATTATTACCACCTATATGCAAACCGGATTGGTGCCTCGCTTACCTACTGCGGTATTGGTCACCGGCATGGTTTTACTCAGCTTTCTGAGCGTAGCATGCGGCCTTATTCTTGACACCGTGACTCGCGGCCGTCAGGAACTAAAGCGACTTCAATACCTGAACGTACCGAACCAACTGCATATCGATACAGCAGAAAAAGAAGATTAAGGCCGGACTTTAGCTAGAGGGCAAAAAACGGTACATAGTGTAATCACCGACCACAGCAATAGGCTCTGCAACAACAACAGTCCAATTAAGAAATGATTCAGGCACATCGGAAACCTTGAGCAGCATGTAGTTCACCTGATAGGTCTCAATAATTTCCTGGCGTCGCTGTGAGTCAGCGTCCAAAGCAAAGAACTCGGCGACCACATCCAAGCGTTCAAACTGATCGGTCAGCAATGGATTCTGGTGGTACGCTGCAACAGCCTTACCCGTCACTGTAGGCAGTGGCCAGGCAAGACCCACCGGCGCTATCACGACATCCGTGGGACCCACCCCAGGCGTCAACCGCCTATAGAGATCAACAACATTTTCACCGTTTGCCAATGCCGCAAACTTATCGACAACTCGCAACTGAGGGTTCAAATGCTTGCCGGTAAAGTCGGAAGCCAATAGCAGCACATTAAATACAATAGCAAGGCCAAAAACCCCGACAGTTGAATACGCCAGCAACTTCAATCGCGGCTCTACGGAACCTGAGTTCCGGGCTTCTATCCAGCGGTCGAAAAGCACCAAAACAAGCTTTATGCCGGCCATATGAAAGTAGAAAATGGCAAAGAATAAAAACCGATGAGCCAAGGGCACCGATATAAACAAATGAGCGAAGTACGGCAGCAACATCGCTAACCCACCCAGCAAAATAAACGCGTCTTTACGACGAAATAGCAGGTAGATCCATGCAAATACACATAACCAGCAAAACCCAAACATAACCAACAGTAATTTAGGCTGATAGAAAATATGCATCCAGAGCCCGGACTTAAACCATGCAAAAGGACCTGATGCTTCAGACCCAACAGCCCAACTGCTTTCGACATTGCCTGATTTGCCCAATACCACTTCCCAGGTAGAGAAGTAGGGCCACAACTCAACCGCAAAAGAGCCAATCAACAAACCAAGACAAACAACGATTCTCTGGCGCCACTCGACATTTGCTTGAGTGATCGCCAGCAAACCGCAACCCGATATGCCAAAAACGCCTGTTAGCGGATGACATAGAAACATTAAAGCCGCCAGAACAGTGAGCATCGCCGCGCCGAACAGCAAGCCAACCTGTTGACGTAAAATTCGCAACGTAAACCAGAAGCTAATCAGGCTCAGGCCAAAAACAAACGATGATGGAAAACCAGCAACATAGAAAAAGCTACGTAACTGATACAAGTTCGACCAGTTCCAGCTAACACCCCAGCCGAAAAATAGCACCATAAACGCTACAGCCGGTGCCCATGAGTGCCGGAAGTATTCGGAAAAAAACAGCTTAATACCGATCACTATCAACGCATAACTCACCACTGCACTGATACCCATCAACTGAACGGAGTCGAGCTCAAACCAACCGCCAACAAGTGTAAGCAGCCAAAACCATGGCATATATCGAGGGCTTAGTGAGTCATCAACCACATGGGGATTGGTCGGATCAGAAAAGTTTCGCAGCCACTCGGTGAGTAATGCTGTGTGTTCCCAATAGTCTGCGTATGGTGAATAGGTCACCAACTGGAAAACGAGAGCGTCCCAACATAGCCAGACACCTATCGACATTGCCAATATTGTATAGGCGGTATCAGCTCTTAAAAAACCGATTCGAGCGGTACTAAGTTTGATGGTCAAAGGGTTTTCTCTGCGTCTGCATATAATCACAGGAATTCTGCACCATTGCCGTAAATATAGAAAGCACCAAAATCTGCTAACCCGTTCCTATTTGACGGACAAATCTCAGCTAAACTAGCCCAATCAATCGATTCGCTCGGCACCCTTAGCTGCAACAAGGACGAAATGGCTTTTCAATATTGAACGCTCTATTTAACAGATTACCCGAAGGTTTAGTGGCATTTTGCTGCGTGGGCATCTTGGGCTTCATGGTCGACGCGATTCTACTAACAGCCATGATCTCCTACTTAGGATGGGGTGTTTATTCCGCGAGATTGGTTTCGGGCACAGCTGCAATCTTGTCAACCTGGTTCCTTAATCGCCAATGGACATTCAGGGATCGGGCAAGCGATAACAAAATTCGTGAATCATCGACCTACCTTGTTATCAATTGCTGCGGGGCCGCTATCAATTTTAGCGTATATGGCATCGGCGTCTATCTAAGCAGCACGTTGCTGGAATACCCTGTTTTAGCTGCGGCAATGGGCGCAATTACCGCAATGTTGTTTAATTTTACGGCATCTAAACGCTATGCATTTACTGGATAGTGCAATTTGCTGTGTGTCGGTTTTTTTATTGTCTGGCTCTTTTAGATCAGACCGCAAGTTGCGGAATTAGGTGTTCTCCGATAATGCCTATGGCCTCCTCCGGGTTGTCATGTATCTTTAGAGTTATAGCATCCAGGCCAGCCGCAGAAAATGCTTTGAGATGTTTCACCACAGCCGGAATCGCATCAATTCCACCGGAAAACGTCAGGTTATCAACCAAAGCCTGAATAACCTCTTCCGGAATACCCTCTATCTCAGAACTGCGCCGATAAAATGCCTGCAGGAAAGCACCGAAGTTTGCCTCGACGAACTCGGCCTGCTCCGCACCAAGAAACGGCTCTGTGTACCACTTCTGCAATACTCCCCGCCAAACCAGCTCCCGACGTGCTTCAGCCATTGACGCAACTGCCGAACCTTTAATATGCCAAGCAAAGAAATTTGAAACGGGGAATGAAACTGCCGAACGCTTGAGCCCTCGCTTCGCTAAGCCCTGATCAATATTCCCCAAAACCTCAGGCATTTTACCTAATGCCACATCACTCATCATCACACCATCAGCCACTTCACCGGCTACCCTCAACATCATAGGGCCATTGGCACCCACCAGAATATGCGGGGGCACCGGATGCGTCCAATCGGGAAAATAGTTGATCGCCGAATAGACTTCGCCCTCATAGTTCACCGGCTCATCGCCTGATGCAGCACGCAGAATTTCGACACACTCACGGACGGCCCGAACCCGGCGGTCAGGCTTAAGGCCGGTCGCACGCATAATGGACTGCCCCATGCCACCGACCACCAGAGATGCGCGACCATCGCTCATATCGTTCAATGTCTGCAGCATGTCAGATAAGCGCACAGGGTGAATTTCAAACGGACTCAGCGGCACTACACCAACGCGAACCAACGAAGAGTTGACTGCCAAAGCCGACAGGCACTGAAAGGCATCGCGTCGGGCCGGAAATGCCGATGCAAACACAGTATCTATCCCATAGCCCTCGGCCAACAGGCCCAGCTCATTGACCTGCTTGGGGGGTAAGCCAGCCTCTAAAAAAATCTGTACTTTCATACTTATAACCTTGATCTAAACACAAAATGCGGAGCGGATACGCAGCCGAGCCCGATGGCTTACCAACGCGATAATTTCAAAAATAACATCTATCCGCCGATACCTATGATGTGCTCTAAGGGGAAAACTCACCAATGAAGAGTAACAGACTACGCGGCTATCATAGGCGTCGAAGGCCTTCAGATCATTCTCGAGCATTAGAACAAGAGGAAATAGTTTTGACCTTTAGAATAAGCTGTAAAAATACTTAAAAAATCATAAAAAAAACCGGCTTAATGCCGGCTTTTTTTGGAACTAATAAGTTCGCTTTACTCGACCGGCGTTACCTGAGCATCATCCACAGTAGTCATCACAATACCAGGCTCCATCTCACCCGTCGCCAATGCCTTCATGTAGGTGGTCGTGGCAAGGTGGCAGTAGGTCTGACCGATAAACCTCTCAGGCATTACGTAAGCCCATAAACTGTCAAAATCGTTCTGCAGTCCGGGGCTGTTCAAATGAATAAGCCCATCATCACCGACAAAACTCAACTGGAAGTCGGACAAATAATTACTGCCAGTGATAAATGCTTCATTTTGCTCGACAACAAAACCACGCAAGGTTGCCGCAGCATCCTCATTGCCTTCGGCCTCAAGCTCCATAGCCGCCTGCTCTTGAATCATCTCCGCCAGCACCGGACAACCCAGCTGAGGGCCAGCGGCATCTTCGCCAAAGATTTCCTGAACATGATCAGCCGCCTTTACCTTGCATGAGACCATCACAGGAACAGCGCCTGAATAACTAATAATCTGATAAGTTTGAAGCGGTTCTGGCGCAGGCTTAGATTTTCGATACGCAGGCATGTCCGTAAAAATGGTGTTGTCACTAACAACTATGGTATTAGCAAGAACCTGCTGCGCCACCTGACAAAACGCCACTGATTCAGCATCCGGTAATGCCTCCGCCTGAACCATTACCGGCAAAACCAAAAATGCCACAAAACCAGTACGCAATAATTTTTTCATATATGCATCCCCACACCCTACAGTACTAACAAGAAAACAAGCCCGTTGCGCGCTCGACAATAACACCTACTTCGCTTATTTGGAGAAACGCGGCACAAACGCGCTGGTCTTATCAATGTAATCCTGATAAGCCGGACGCCGGTTAGTAATCCCTTTTTCGGTTATACCTATGCCCGAGACCTTCAACAGGAAGAAGGTAAGCAACGCAGGGCCAAATATAGTCCACCAACCGCCAGCGGCTAAAGCAAACAAGTAGAAGCCCCACCAGACACAAAACTCACCAAAATAATTGGGAT
>JABIQA010000187.1 GCA_018699155.1 Chromatiales bacterium | reverse complement strand
TCGAGTATTACTGGCCCGCGGCCCTTGCCTGAGGCCTACAACGAACTCGGACAGCTCATGCTGAAACTAAAAGAACCCGAGAAAGCCTCAGCTGCTTTCCGCAAAGGCCTGGAGCTGAGTTGGCAGCCATCTTCGCTACCCCGGCTAAAAGTCGACGCCCAGTAAGTTCCTAAAAGAATCTTCCTGTAAGGATAGTTAAGGCCTGCAATAGATGAATCCTGACCCACTGACATCTGTCGGGTGGGTCAGCATCATCACAGCAGTAAATACTGCTGTTAGGCTATATGCGACTGCGTTTACTGTTGAGGTAAGTAACCAGCTCATCCCATTGGTCCCAATCCGGCCAAGCCAGGTATTCAGGAAGCTCATAGATACCCAAACCACGGCTGTTAGCACGAATGTAATTCTGGGCATCACGGAATGCGCCAACATAAGGTACGCGCAGGTCACTCAGATACTCATCGAGCTCTTCAAAAATCAGCGTATTTTCTTTAACCCGGTTTGCCACAACAGCAACCTTGGCGCGCTTGTGGGCTATCGGACGCAGTTCTTCAAGAAACCGTGCCGCAGCCTGCATATCTATAGGTGAAGCCAATACCGGCACAATGATAGTTTGCGCATGTTTCACTAAAGTACCCAGCTCTTTGCCATGAGACCGTGCAGGGGCATCAATAATCAGCACCTCGGTGTCACGTGGCAACCCCCGTAAACCCCTCTTATCAGCCTCAACACCGACTATCGGAGCTACCCGCTCCGGACGGCGCTCGAGCCAATCAAGACTGGAGTGCTGAGGATCGTAATCTGCCAATGCGACCTTGTTGCCCTTCTCCGTGGCATAGTAACTAGCAAGGCTGGTTGCGAGGGTGCTTTTGCCGCATCCCCCTTTGGCGTTCAGAACCATAATGGAACGCATAGTTTTCTCCGCTATTATTATTTTTTCGCAGCGATGCAAGTTATCCTTGCATTTAACAAAATGCAATTGCGTTTTGTCGCTAATTTCGCAATACCGTTAACAGTGAGTTTAAAATACCCCTGAATAGGTTGTACCTTGTTGCTTTGAGATTATTTTTGGTTTATTAAAAAATGAGTATCCCTTTTGTAAAAATGCACGCGTTTGGCAATGACTTCGTCGTCATGCGCGGAAAAACTGCGCCTCATTTCGATGCCGCATTCATTCGCCGAATAAGTAATCGCTGTACCGGAATCGGTTTTGATCAACTGTTGTGGCTGGAACCACCCCATTCGGAAGCGAACGATGTTTTCTATCGCATTTTTAATGCCGATGGAGGCGAAGTTGAACAATGCGGCAATGGCGCACGCTGCATTGCACGCCTTCTGGCGGGCGATGAGTCGGATCACCAACGGACCTACCTGATGGAATATGGCCATGGGGTTGTCAAAGCCAATATCACTGCGGATGACCTGGTATCAGTGGGCATGGGCATACCCGCCATCGAACCCGCTGCACTGCCATTTGTGACAACTCAGGCGGCACCCCCCTACCGGGCTCAGGCCGCCGGACAGAATGTGGAATTCAGTGTGGTATCGATGGGTAATCCGCACGCTGTGCTGCTGGTCGATGACGTTGATAGCGCCAATGTCGCCACCCTAGGGCCAGCGCTTGAGCGACATGAATGCTTTCCTAACCGTGCTAATATTGGCTTCATGCAGATACTCAGTAATTCGCACATTAAGTTGCGGGTATTTGAGCGGGGTGTAGGTGAAACCCAAGCCTGTGGAACCGGCGCTTGTGCCGCAGCAGCGGCCGGGCAACTCGCTGGTTTACTGGGCAAAAAAGTCACTGTCAGCCTGCCCGGCGGCGATGTACAGGTTCATTGGAATGGCCCCGGCAGTGAGGTTTACCTCACCGGTGAGGCCGTTACAGTGTTTGAAGGGCAATTAAGCGATAATTTTTAACGGATGATGCAAACAGAATGAGCACGGCAAACAAAGCCAATGCCGAAGCCCAGCTTCAAGGCATTAACGCCAAGATGGTCGCCGATTACCTTGGCAATAACCCCGACTTTTTCGACAGTCATCCGCACCTTCTGCACACCATTGAGCTCTCACACAGCACCGGCGGACCTCGTGCAACCTCGCTCATCGAGCGTCAGGTGTCCGTATTGCGAGATAAAAACGAGGCGCTTGAGCTGCAATTACGTGAATTAATTGACGTCGCACGTGGCAACGATGACCTATCGAGCAAGATCGATTTACTATCCATTAAGCTGCTGGCAGCAAAAAACCGGGATGAGATCGTTAGCGCCCTTGAGTCCACCCTGCGCAGCGAATTACTCGCCGAACATGCGGTCATGGTGTTGTTTTTGCCGAGTGCAAATCAACGCGAGCCGGAAACCCGTTTCCTGCGCGTTATTAACAGAAACGACGAAGATCTCACCCCGTTCAAGACATTTCTCGACATGGGCGAACCACGCTGCGGTTTTATTCGTGACACCCAGCGCGACTTTCTATTCGGTGCTGGCAACATTGAAATCGGCTCAGCCGCCCTGGTACCGCTGGGTGAAAAATGTTCCAGCGGATTTTTGGCTATTGGCAGCCGTGATGCTGACTATTTCAGTCCTGATCAAGGTATGGAATTTCTCGCCCGCATGGGTGAAATGGTTTCTGCCGCGCTTAGCAGCCGATAGCCGCATGTCCGGGGAATACCCCCGCTATGAGCTCTAAATACAGATGAATCCCGGTGCAGTTGAGCAAGTCAGTCGCTTTCTGGAGCATCTGCGTCTGGAGCGGCGACTCTCCGATCACACCATTAAAAGCTATCGCCGCGACCTCGAGTGCTTGAGCGGCTTTTGCAGCGACGAAAGCATTGCTGACTGGCCTGATCTGCGCGATCACCAAATACGCCGCTTTGCGGCCATCAGCTATGCCAAAGGGCTCGGCGGCAGAAGCATTCAACGGCGCTTATCGGGTGCACGCAGCTTTTTCAATTACCTGATCCGGGAAAACCTGCTGCAGAACAACCCAGCCGTCGATATCCGTGCACCGAAAAGCCCCAAACGACTGCCCGAAACGCTCGATGCCGACCAAATGGCACACCTAATGGAAGTGCCCGGCAGCGAACCTGTCGACCTGTGTGATAAGGCCATCCTCGAACTTCTGTATTCGTCCGGCTTACGCCTCGCTGAACTGGTCAGCCTCAACATTGGCGAAATCGATACTGCCGATGGTACCGTCAGAGTCACCGGCAAGGGCAACAAAACCCGCATTGTTCCCGTAGGTCGCTATGCGCGTAAAGCAGTCGATGCCTGGCTTAAGGTGCGCTCAACCGTCGCAGGCCCGACCGAGCCAGCGGTTTTTACCGGGCCCAAAGGCACACGAATCAGCCCGCGCAGCGTGCAGGCTCGGGTAAAACAACGGGCGAAAGCGGCCGGCCTACCGCAGCGGGTCTACCCGCATCTGTTCCGCCACAGCTTCGCAACGCATCTGCTCGAGTCGAGCCGTGACCTGCGTGGCGTGCAGGAACTGCTGGGGCACGCAGACATCAGTACAACTCAGGTGTACACACACCTTGATTTTCAGCACTTAGCCCAGATATACGATAAAGCCCACCCGCGTGCGGTGGCGAAAAAACGTCGGAAAACCGACGACGAAAGCTAAGCGGGCGGGGTTACATATCAATATTTCAACCGGGTTCAAAGTATCCGGGTCAGACTAAATCTCTGCGGCGTGCCACCCGTTGTCTGCGCATTAAGCTGCAACGCCGGTAAATCGCTTAATTACCTAAGGAATAAAGTATGGAACAGTATCGCGGCACAACTATTGTGTCTGTTCGGCGCAATGGCCAAGTTGCTATCGCCGGCGACGGCCAGGTGAGTCTGGGCAACACCATCATGAAGGGTAACGCACGGAAGGTAAGACGCCTAGCCGATGGCCAGGTATTGGCTGGCTTTGCGGGCGGCACCGCAGATGCCTTCACCCTGTTCGAATTGTTCGAAGGCAAGCTAGAGCAGTATGGCAACTTAACCCGCGCTGCAATCGAGCTCGCAAAAGACTGGCCCACTGATCGTCGTCTGCGACGCTTAGAAGCCTTGCTCTGCGTTGCAGACGCAGAAACGTCGCTCATCATCTCCGGGAACGGAGATGTTATTGAGCCTGAAAACGATCTCATGGCCATCGGCTCAGGCGGCAGCTTTGCCCAAGCCGCTGCTAAAGCACTCATTGAAAACACAGATTTAAGCGCTCCGGACATTGCCAGAAAGGCTTTGGAAATTGCAGCCGATATCTGCGTCTATACCAACACCAACATCATCCTCGAAAGCCTCCCGGATGATAGCGGCAACAAATAAGAGATAAGCATCATGTCAAAAATGACACCCAGAGAAATTGTTCAGGAGCTCGACAAACATATCGTCGGCCAGGACAACGCCAAACGCTCCGTCGCCATAGCCTTGCGTAATCGCTGGCGGCGCATGCAGCTCGAAGAGCTCCTGCGTAATGAAGTCACCCCGAAAAACATACTAATGATCGGCCCCACCGGTGTGGGTAAAACCGAGATCGCCCGACGTCTGTCAAGACTGGCTAATGCACCCTTCATAAAGGTTGAGGCCACCAAGTTCACTGAAGTTGGCTATGTAGGGCGCGAGGTCGACAGCATCATCCGCGACCTGACCGATGTTGCCATAAAGCTAACGCGAGAAACTGAGATGCATAAAGTCCAACATAGGGCTCAAGATGCGGCAGAAGATCGCGTTCTCGATGCGCTCCTGCCCCCGGCAGCCAGCGAAATCGGCCAACCCGCCAGCACCCGGGGTTCCGACACCCGCCAGAAGTTCCGTAAAAAACTTCGCGAAGGTGAGCTGGATGAAAAAGAGATCGAAATTGATCTTGACGTCGCCCCCATGGGTGTCGAAATCATGACCCCGCCGGGCATGGAAGAAATGAGCGGCCAGCTGCAAAGCATGTTTCAAAACATGTCGGGCACACAAACACGCAGCCGTAAGTTAAAAATTAAAGAAGCCATTAAGCTGCTCACCGAAGAAGAAGCCGCCCGCTTAATTAATGATGAAGACATCAAACTATCCGCGCTTGAGAACGTCGAGAACAACGGCATCGTATTTATTGATGAAATCGACAAAGTAGCCCGCCGTGCGGATGCACAGGGCGCTGATGTATCACGTGAAGGTGTGCAGCGGGATCTGCTGCCTTTGGTTGAAGGCTGCACGGTCACAACCAAGCACGGCATAGTAAAAACCGACCACATTCTGTTTATTGCCTCCGGCGCATTCCACTCCGTAAAGCCTTCGGACCTCGTGCCGGAGCTACAGGGCCGCTTCCCTATCAGAGTTGAGCTCAATGCTCTCAGCGTGAACGATTTTGAGCGCATCCTTACTGAACCAGATGCCTCGCTGACTGAACAATATACCGCTCTAATGGGCACCGAAGGGGTTGAACTGAGTTTCACCACCTGCGGTGTTACGCGCGTTGCCGAAATTGCCTGGAAGGTCAACGAAAACACCGAGAATATTGGTGCACGCCGGCTGCATACAGTGCTCGAGCGGCTGCTGGAGACCGTCTCCTACGAAGCCGCCGACCGCAGTGGTGAAACAATCGCGATTGATGCCGCCTATGTAGATGGCCACCTGGGTGAATTGGTGCAGGATGAAGACCTGAGCCGCTATATACTGTAGAGCCCAACAAGCCATATCGGCATAGAGAACAGCACGCATGAAGAATGAACCCTCAACCACGCACTTCGGTTATCAAACCGTAAACACGACCGAGAAACAAAGCCGCGTGCGGGAGGTATTCGATTCGGTGGCCAGTCAGTACGACATCATGAACGATTTGATGTCTCTGGGCAGCCACCGGCTCTGGAAGAGTTTCATGCTGGGCAAAACAGGGCTGCGTCCGGGGCAGGCCGCGCTGGATGTGGCCGGTGGCACCGGTGATATAAGCGCTGGATTGCTAAAGCTGGTCGGCCCCAATGGCTCTGTCTGCCTCACCGACATTAATTCGGCCATGCTTAACGTAGGTCGTGATCGCTTGCTCGACAAAGGCTTGATCCGCGGGCTGAATGTGGCGCAGGCTAACGCCGAAAAGTTACCGTTCAAGAGTGGCAGCTTCGATTGCATCACTATCGCTTTCGGCTTACGCAATGTTACCGATAAGCAAGCCGCGCTCGAGAGCATGAAACGCTGCCTTAAGCCTGGCGGCAAATTACTTATCCTCGAGTTTTCCAAGCCTGTAATTAAATTACTGGAACCGGTATACAACCTTTACTCATTCAAGATTCTGCCCGCACTCGGCGAATTTGTTGCCAACGATGCAGCCAGTTATCAGTATCTCGCTGAATCCATCCGCATGCATCCTGATCAGGAAGGCCTGAAAGGCATGATGGACTCAGCCGGACTCGAAGACTGCCGGTATTACAACCTGAGCGGCGGTATTGTTGCACTCCATACCGGCTACAAGTACTAGTTGCTGCGGAACCGGATACAATGATGAGTAGCAACACTGGAAGCGATCACGGAAGCCGCCCCAAACAAGAACCCTTAAATGCAGTTCTGGCTAAAGCAGAAACCCGCATTAACCATCGCGTCAGCCAGTCAACTACCGCATGCGCCATGCTCAAAGACCTGCAGGGCAGGTCGTTTGCTATTAATATTAGCGGGCCGGATCTGCGTATCGTATGTCGCGCCACATCGCGTGACATACAGCTTTACAGCGATACCGAACACGAAGCCGACGCAGAACTGTCTGGCTCACCGTTAAGTCTGCTTCGCCTACTCACCGATGAGCCGCGAACGCTGATTAATGCCGGGCATATATCTTTAAGTGGCAACACCGACGTCGCCGAGGCTTTTCAGGCGCTATTTGCGCTCGTAAAGCCCGAACTCGAAGAAGAGCTTGCTGGGATGGTCGGTGACTCCGCTGCTCGTCAGCTTACGCTCATTACCAATGGGGTCACCGGGTGGTTGCGCGGTGCTCGCCACAGCATGGCTCGCAGCAGCAGCGAGTACCTTCGTGAAGAAAGTCGACAGTTGCCAACAGCAGCTGAAATCGAAGAATTCTACAAAGAAGTGGATGAACTCACCCTAGCGGTCGATAGGGCCGCTGCGCGTTTGCAAGAACACGCGCTACAACAACAAGGTCAAGAAACCCAAGATGCGTCTTAAAGTTCTATTTCAACTCATCCGTATGCAACGGGTGATGGTGCGACATGGTCTCGATGACCTGATTGCAGAAACGCATCTACTGCGGCCATTACGCTACGTGTTTCTGCTCTCCCCCTGGACCTGGGGCAGTGGTCGCACCGAAGGCTCACGTGGTGAGCGGATCCGCGAAGCTCTGCAGGAACTCGGTCCTATCTACGTTAAGTTCGGGCAATCAGTTTCTACGCGTCAGGATATTCTGCCGGCAGATATTGGTGCGGAACTCGTCAAATTGCAGGATCAGGTACCGCCGTTTACCCCTGAGCTTGCCAGCGAATATATCGAAAGCAGCTATGGCCGCCCCGCCAACGATGTATTTGCCGAATTTGATCCACAGGCACTGGCTGCCGCTTCGATTGCTCAGGTGCATGCCGCCCGTCTGCATACCGGCGAAGAAGTGGTCGTCAAACTACTGCGCCCGAATGTCCGTGAACAAATCGAACGCGACATTGAAGTGATGTACGCACTAGCCTCACTGGCCAAGCGCTACTCCAAAGATGCGCGTCGTCTGCGCCCTATTGAGGTGGTTACCGAATTTAAGAAAACACTGTTTAATGAGTTGGACATGATGCGTGAGGCCGCCAACGCTGCCCTGTTACGCCGTAATTTTGAAGGCTCGGATCAGTTGTATGTGCCTGAAGTCTACTTCGACTATTGCCGTAGCGATGTCATGGTGATGGAACGCATTCATGGCATTCCAATAAGCGATATGAAAACACTACGGTCCGTTAATGCCAATATTCCGATGCTGGCTGCAAATGGCGTGGAAATATTCTTTACTCAGGTGTTTCGCCACAATTTCTTTCATGCCGACATGCACCCCGGCAATATTTTTGTTGATGTGAGCAACCCTGATAAGCCGATTTACTGCGCGGTGGACTTCGGCATTATGGGCACCCTGGATGAGCGCGACCGACGCTATCTTGCGGGCAATTTTCTAGCGTTTTTTGACCGTGACTATTACCGTGTGGCAAAACTGCATATCGACTCCGGCTGGGTGCCGGCGGACACCCGTGTGGACGAACTCGAGTCAGCGGTACGCACTGTTTGCGAACCCATATTTAACAAACCACTTAAGGATATTTCGTTTGGCCAGGTGTTATTGCGCCTGTTTCAGGTCGCACGCCAGTTTGACATGGAAATTCAGCCGCAACTGGTGCTGCTGCAGAAAACCCTGCTGAATATTGAAGGACTCGGACGCCAATTGTATCCAGAGCTGGACCTGTGGAAAACCGGCCAACCGGTACTTCGCGAATGGATGGAAGAGCAAAGCGGGCCTAAGGCGTTAGCGAAGCAATTAAGACGCGACTGGCCCGAAATTAAATACGTTCTCGAAAAACTTCCTGCGGTTGCTCACAAACTCGTCGATGCTGTGACTGATGAAGATCAAAACGTGGTTCGCAAAGCTCGGCAACACGCAAAACATCAGGCTCAACAGCGCTATTTGGTGTTTACCGGCTCAGCTGTACTTATTGCATCCAGCTTGATCATTAGCCTAAGCAGTGTCCCGCTACTGGGTGGCATCGGAGCAATTATCGGTATCGCACTCATGTGGCAAGGTCGCCCGCAGTAACTTGCTACACTGACAACCAACAGGAAAACCGTATCAAGTGAATCGTAATGAACCCAAGCCATTTCGCTTAGGGTCTGCTCTAGTCTTACGTTATTTGCAAAATATATTTATGGAAACGTCATGACCAATAGCGCAATGGGTGCCATAGCCGACCCTGATAAATTCTTCACCCCAGATAAAGCCCTGCTGCTCATCTGTCTGGTCACCTACGGGATGGGGCAGTCGGTACTGTTTGTCGTCTTCCCCCCTTTAGTAGAGACCATGGGCCTGACCAAGACCCAGTTTGGTCTGATCTTCTCTATTTCAAATATCGTACTTGCCATAGCGGCAGTCTATTGGGGACGACTCAGCGACAAGGTGGGTCGCAAACCCCTATTGCTGGTCGGCCTTTTTGGGTATGCATTCGGTACCAGCCTGCTCGCAATAACACTCGAATGGGGCGTGCGCGGCACGCCAGCCCCACTGCTGCTGTTCGGGGGCATCGTTCTCGCACGGCTAGTCTACGCATCTCTAGCATCAGCCATAAACCCTTCTGCGAGCGCCTACCTGGCCGATACCACAACACGCGAACAACGCGCACAAGGCATGGCATTGTTGGGTATGAGTTCAGGTATTGGCACGATGCTCGGGCCCGCCATGGGTGGTGCGCTGGCGTTTATTAGCGTGATCTTTCCACTCTATGTGGTCATCGGACTGTCGCTAATGGCAATGGTTTTGCTAGCGCTAAAACTCAAAGAACCTGAAAAACACGAATCGCCCACAACCGAAACCACGAAAATCTCATGGTTCGATCCACGAGTCCGCCCATTCTTGCTGCTTTTTTTCTTTTTCTGGATGGGCTTCATGATGAATCAGATCATCGTGGCCTTTTACCTCGAGCAACATATTGGTATTGAAGGTGATGCTAACGTCGCCAGAGCGGCCGCCAGCGCACTGGTAGCAATGGCTATTTGGGCCACTGGGATGCAGTTTTTTATTATCAAACGCAAGTCTTTGGGCCCTCAGCAGATGCTGCGCATTGGGTTTCCCGCATTTGCCATAGGTGCGATGATTCTCTACTTCGCAACCAGCATGATCGGGATTTGGGTGGCGTTTAGCCTATTTGGTATTTCAATGGCGATGGCAAACGCTGGCATCGCCGGCGGCGCCAGTATTAGCGTCGAGCCTCACGAACAGGGCGCTATTGGCGGGCTGCTCTCAGCTGCGCCTATTTTTGGCATGGTGATCGGGCCATTAATCGGCCCGGCATTATTTGATTTCTATGGCCCACAAGCCCCGGCATTGGTCGCCGCCATCACCTTTACCTTGCTATCGATTTATGCATTTACCGTAAAGGTATCTGTTCACAAGACCGACTAACTCAGCCCTGTAAGCCGTGCAGAAATGCGGCGGCATCTTCACCCGATTCAATCTTCTCGAGCAATGCCGAGCCTACAATCACGCCGTCGGCATGCTTGCCTAGCATAGCTACCTGCGAGGGCTCGCGAACACCAAAACCCGCGCATACCGGTATCGATGCATGGTGTTTAACCACATCAAGATAGTCAACTACCTCAGGTGGCATAGAATGACCGCCACCGGTCACACCGGTCACAGTGACTGCATAGACAAAGCCCTGGCTCACCTTACAGAGCATTTCGAGCCGGTCTTCCGGGGTCGCAGGGGTCACCAACTGCACCAAACCCAAGCCCTGTGTATCTAAGGCTGCACGGAGATGTTCGCTCTCCTCCCAGGGCAGGTCCGGCACAATAAACCCGCAGACACCCGCTTTTGCAGCATCAGCAGCCAATGCTTCGTAACCGTATGCCAGTAGGGGGTTGAGGTAGCTCATCAGTACGATCGGGGTATCGATATCACTCGCGGCAAGCTGCTCGATAATCCAATTCAGCGTTACGCCCTGCTCAATCGCTGAATGACTTGAGCGCTGAATCGTGATGCCATCGGCCATCGGATCAGAAAACGGCACACCAACTTCAACCACGTCGCCGTCTTTACAGATTTCGCTGAGCACCTTAATGAACTCATCTTTAACCGGGTAACCTGCTGTTATAAATGGTACGAGGCCCACACGACCTGCCGTGGTCGCCATATTGAGTGCTGCGGATATTTTCTGATGTAGCTGCATAAATTTACTGCCCGATTAATCTGGTAAGGCTAACGGTGGTTCACTCCGCAGCATCACGAAATGACATGTGCTTGCTCAGAGTTGGCATGTCTTTATCACCACGGCCCGACAAGCCGATGAGAATCCGTTTACCCGGATTCTCCTTCGCCCATTCACGAGCACCCGCAAGCGCGTGCGATGACTCAATTGCTGGCAGAATACCTTCAAATGCACAGCACTCCCGGAGCGCATCCAATGCCACATCGTCGGTTATTGATTGGTAGGTCACCCGACCGATCGTTTTTAATAGCGCATGTTCGGGGCCAACACCGGGGTAATCCAGACCAGCAGAGACCGAATGGGTTTCCTGAATTTGTCCATCGGCATCATAGAGCAGCATCGAATAGGTCCCATGCAGCACACCCGGCTTACCGGCGGCCAATGTTGCCGAGTTGTCGCCAAGATCTGGGCCACGGCCACCCGCCTCAATGCCCAACATTTCAACTCCACTATCGGCAAGCATGGGGTGAAACAAACCAATCGCATTGGAACCACCACCGACGCAGGCCACCGCAATGTCAGGCAAGCCACCCACTGCTTCAATAATCTGCGCGCGCGCTTCCGTGCCAATTACGGACTGCAACACCTGCACCAACCACGGGTACGGGTGAGGGCCCACCGCTGAGCCCAACAGGTAAAACGTTTCCGCTGGATCAGCTACCCAGTTACGGAAAGCCTCATCAATGGCAGCGCGCAAGGTTGCATCGCCACTGGTCACCGGCACCACCTTGGCCCCCAACTGATACATACGGTCAACGTTCGGTGCCTGACGCTCAATATCAACGGCACCCATATACACGGTGCAGGGGATACCCACCCGCGCACAGGCTGCTGCAGTTGCCACACCATGCTGACCTGCGCCGGTTTCAGCAACCACACGCTTAGCGCCTAATTTTTTGGCCAGAAAGGCCTGGCCCAATGCATTATTAATTTTATGAGCGCCTGTGTGCGCAAGGTCTTCACGTTTCAACCAAACATCCGCACCCCAACGCTTACTCAAGCCCCGTGCATGAGTCAATGCAGTTGGTCGGCCAACCCAGTCTTTTAGTTCGCGCCGCAACTCGGCCTGCAATTCATCATCAGCAAGAAACTCGTGAATACCCTGTTCGAGTCGTTTTAACGCTGTAACCAGAGTCTCCGGTGCATAGCTTCCGCCGAACGGTCCGTAACGACCGCGTTTATCGGGATACTCACCCGCGATTAGCTTACGCAAATGTTCCGCGCGGTCTGCATCGCTCATGTTTACTAATGTTTCATTCATACTGTTTGCCCTACAACTTCATTACGACGCACTGCGGGCTGCCGCCACAAACGCCCGGATTAATCCGATATCTTTCAGGCCCCGCTCAAGCTCAATACCACTGCTCACATCGACGCCCCATGGCCTGACTTGCTCAATTGCCAGCGCAACATTGTCCGGGTTCAAGCCACCGGCAAGAACCAACTTCTGCCGTTGAGCAATCTCTGCGGCCTGCTCCCAGTCGGCAAGCTCGCCCTGACCGGAGTTAGCGCTCTCAAATAACACCATGCCACCCTGCGGAGGCACTACATCACCGCTGCGATACACCGGCAAGCACTTGTCAATGGTGGCGGTGTCCAGCCACTCAAAGTCGCCACTGTCTGTTTGCAACCAGCGCGGATTAAAGCCCTTCATGACCGCATTCAACTCACTCTGCTTCGGCCGGCGCATAACAGCAACCCGTGTAATTTTTCGTGGCAAGCCCGCACATAGCGCCAGTGCTTCTTCAGGGCTTACCCGTCGCGGAGAATCAGCAAAAACAAAGCCTAAAGCATCAACACCTGCATCAACAGCCGCTTCAACAGCTGCGGCTGTGCGCAAGCCACATATTTTCACAAACATGCCTAACTCCCCGCCTCGCGACCGGCAGCAATAAAACTTTTTAACGTCGCCTCAGGCGCGCCACTTTTCATTAACGCAGTACCAACCAGTGACATCCGATAACCCAGCTGTGCTGCAGCTGCTGCTTGCGCTGCTTCACGGATACCGCTTTCAGCGACCCAGGGTACGCCGACAGGCAGTGCTGAAACTATGCTCTCAAAGCGACTTGGTTTTACCTGCAAGCTACGCAGGTCGCGACAATTTACACCCAGCAACCACTGACAAGTACCTTTATTAAGCGCCGGTCCGGCAGCTTCCAGCACGGGTAAACAGTGCTCAATATCATGTTCATCAAACACTTCCATCAACACAAACAAACCTAGCTCAGCTGCGCAGTCCATCATTTCCTGCATCTTTGATCGCTCAAGAACTGCCGCAATCAGCAACACACCGGAAGCCCCGGATGCTCTCGCCTCTGCAACCTGATAAGGATCAACAAGAAAGTCCTTACGCATAACCGGCGTGCCGTTTGCCACCTTAATTGCAGCTTCCATATCGGCCAGACTGCCCTTGAACTGGTCGGGCTCCGTCAATACAGACAGTACTGCCGCACCACCTGCGACATAAGCTCTTACCTGATCTTCCAAGCTCAAACTTGCGGTTGCCAACTTACCTTCAGCGGGTGAGTGCCGCTTTAATTCTGCAATCAGGTCAAAACCCTGATCAGCCAGCTTTAGCCGTGGGGGCAACTCAGTAGCACCTGCACGCTCTAGAATCTTCGCATCGCTGCAGACCCGCCGCGCCACCGCCAAACGTGCGGCACTACCGTCAGCCATGGTCTGCAGAAAATCAGACTGTGCGCCGGAATTGGATCCACGAATCATCATGCTGCTGTATGCCTCAAACTAGCCAACTGTTGTTTCGCTGCACCGCTAGCAATAGCCTCACGTGCCTGTGCAATGCCAGCGTTCAAATCAGGAGCCCGCCCGGTAATTTCCAACAGCAGGCCCGCACCAAGAACCAAGGCATCCGCATGGGCACCCTGGTCTTCGCCATTCATTACAGCCGCAAGTGCAGCGGCATTTTCTTCAGCGTTACCTCCCGCAAGGTCTTCCGGAGCACAGCGGGGAATCCCGTAATCCTGCGGATCACGACGCTCATGCCTCACACTCCCAGGAGTGACGTCAAACAGATCAAACACGCCCGCCGGACTCGCCTCATCCCAACCCGGCTCACCATGGACGACAAATGCACGTTTAATATTCATGCCCGCCAGGGTCTGCGCCATAATCTCAGCTATCTCTAGACTAAAGGCACCAATCAAGTGATAGGGCGGCTCCGCAGGATTAGTCAGGGGCCCAAGAATATTAAATACTGTTCGCACACCCATCGCGACCCGCACCGGCATGATGTTTTTCATGGCAGGATGAAAACCAGGGGCAAACAAAAACGTAAAGTTATTCCGTGTCAGACCTTTAATAGCTGAGTCGGCATCTTCAGCTATGTTGATACCCAGACATTCAAGTGCATCGGCACTGCCCGACTTACTCGATACGGAGCGGTTGCCATGCTTGATCATAGGAATTCCACACGCAGCTGCCAATATCGAGGTGCCCGTAGAAATATTCAGACTCCCCGAACCATCACCGCCGGTGCCCACACAATCCGCTGCATCAAGGCCAGCCGGCAGCCGCGGCTTACGCGCAAGCTTACGCATGCCCAAAGCAAAGCCACGAATTTCATCAGCGGTTTCGCCTTTCGCACGCAAAGCCGCCAATAAAGCGCCTGCCTGTGCCGGCGCCATGTCATCCTCGGCGAGCGCACACATAAGCTCAAATGCCTGATCTTCTGTAAGGTCTTGAGCGTTTAGCAGTTGCTCAAGAATATCGCGGGAGTTAATGGCCATGTCTGTCGGTCTCTATGGGGTCGCGGTTAACTTTTTAATAAATTGGCGAGTAGTGCATCGCCTTCTGGAGTCAAGACGCTCTCCGGGTGAAACTGCACACTCTCCATCGGTAACGTCTTATGCCTGACACCCATAATTTCGCCACCTTCGGTGCGTGCTGTCACTTGCAGACAATCAGGAATGGTATCGCGGTCGGCTGCTAATGAATGGTAGCGCCCCACTTCCAGAGGCTGCGAAAGTCCCGCAAATAAGCCCTTGCCATCATGCCCGATCGTTGAAGTTTTGCCATGCATCAAACGGGCCGCAGAAATAATCTCACCGCCAAAATGCTGCACCATGCTCTGATGGCCCAGACACACGCCTAAAACAGGAACCTTGTCTTCAAATGCAGCAATCATTGCCAATGAAACGCCCGCACCATCGGGACGACCGGGGCCGGGTGAAATACACAAATGAGTGGGATTCAAGGCCAGCGCTTCTGCAACTGTAATTTCATCATTACGATAAACCAGAACTTCCACATCCATCACTAGAAAAGCCTGCACCAGGTTGTAGGTGAACGAATCGTAGTTATCTATCAGCAATAGCTTTGACTTGCTCATAAACCTTTCTCCGCCAGCGCCAGTGCTTTTCTGAGAATGGCGCTCTTAGCCAGCACTTCGTTGTATTCATATTCGGGTACGCTGTCAGCAACGATACCTGCACCCGCCTGATAACTATATCGGCTTCCCTTAAACACTAAGGTGCGAATCGCAATCGCCTGATCCATATCGCCGTTGTTTGCAAAGTAGCCTACCGTGCCGGCATAAACACCACGCCGCACCGGTTCAAACTGATCAATCAACTCCATGGCACGCACCTTAGGCGCACCAACAAGTGTTCCCGCAGGAAATGTTGCTGCGAACAAATCGAGCGCGTCTTTATCTTTACACACCTTGCCCTGCACACCGCTAACGATATGCATCACATGGCTGTATCGCTCGATAGACCGGTAAGGCTCAACATAAACCGAACCGCCTTCAGCAACTCTACCTAAATCATTGCGTGCCAGATCAACCAACATGACATGCTCGGCATTCTCTTTCTCATCTGCCAGCAACGAGATTTCATTCGCAAGATCTTCGGCCTGATCTTCACCACGGGGGCGCGTTCCGGCAATGGGGCGCAATGAAGCGTTGTGCTTATGCATCTTGACCAATGCTTCCGGTGACGAACCTACAATTTGCAGGTCATCAAGGTCACAAAAGTACATATAGGGTGAAGGGTTTAACAGGCGTAAAGCCCGGTATACCTGAAACGGATCCAACTCATGGTCGCCGGAAAACCTGACTGACAATACCAACTGGTAGACATCACCCTGTTCGATGTATTTCTTACTGTCGTCAACCGCGGTCATATACTCGGCTTTGCTCAAGCTGGCTTCAGCCTCGGTATAACTCGCTTTAGGTGGTGGTGCGGGTAGTGGGCCGGCAAGCAGTTCGCGAACCTGATCACGCAGAGCCTCACGTTGAGCCTCACCACCAGAGTGCAATAAGGCCATGCGATGCGTCAGGTGATCGAACACCAACATTGACTCGGTCGCCATGTATGCGGCCAATGGGGTGTCGCTGTCTTCGTCACCCGGCGGGGAGTTCTCGAGCCGCTCAAAACAACGCACGATGTCGTAACCGGCATTGCCAACAAAGCCTCCCGAAAACGGCAAGCCCTCAACCTCGGGCTTCAATTTTGGCGTGAGTTTAAGTGCTGAGCGCAGTGTATCGAGCAATTCCTGCTGCGATTGCGGGAATGGCAGACTGACATCGCCATAGCGAATACCTTCCTGATCGAGCCTGAATTCAAGCGCATCTCCAAAACCCAGAAACGAATAACGGGCAAGGTGCTTTCCACCCTCAACACTTTCTAACAGAAAGCGGGGCTTCAATGGCTGCAGCTTCAGATAGGTGGATACCGGAGTATCCAGGTCAGCTGCGATATCAAATGGATCTTGCATGGTCTTATATTGCCTTAGTCTGTGTTGTAAGTTGCTGAACTTTGTGTCGATGAGCCGAACATTTCAGCCGGGCAATAAAAAGCCCATCACCGGATTACGGAGACGGGCTGCTGATTCTTTCAGGCGCTAATAATTAGCCAGCAACACTCTCCCGGGAGATGTGGCACCACCAATTATCCTGTTTTTGCACGCCATTCATAGTTTTAAGTATCCTTATAACGTCACATCCCGTCAAGCAGAATCAGGGGTACAGCTCTCCATTCAGAGCCTCATAGACAATATCTGTGGCTACCTCATGCCCATAGGGGTTCCAATACATACCCTCCCCTCAAGCCTAACTACAAGTCATACAAGATGGGCATGATGGCGGAGAAAATAGCCCACATTATGAGCGTCAGCGGAATGCCGACCCGTAGGAAATCAGTAAACTTGTAACCGCCGGCGCTCATAATGAGCAGGTTGGTCTGGTAGCCAATCGGTGTGGCAAAGCTCATGTTGGCGCCAAAAATAACCGCGAGAATGAAGGGCTCAATCGGCGCGCCTATCTGCTGCGCAATGCTGATTGAAATTGGCGTACCAATCACAGCTGCGGCATTATTCGACACCACATTGGTCATCACCGCCATGAGCAACATCAAACCGCTCAAAATAACCGCCACTGGTAACCCTTTCGTTGCCAGCACGAACAACTGGGCAATATAACCGGCAGCACCAGTGGCCAGCAGCGCGTGACCTAGGGCCAGGCTGGCAACAATAATCATGACAACCGGAATATTGATTGCCTCACCGGCATCACGCCAGCGCAAACAACCGCTGGACAGCATTGCGGCAACACCGGCAATAGCGGCAACAGAAATCGGCAGCAAGCCAGTAGCAGCAAGCCCAACCACCGCCAGCATGATACCCAACGCAACATTGGCTCTATCAGTATGGGGCAAGTCAGTAGTGCCATCCAGCACCAGCATAGTCCCCCCGGCACGCAGCTCCACAATTGCAGCACTTGAGCCCTGCACCAGCAGCACGTCGCCTGCACGCAGGCGCGTTGAATCCAGGTCGCCGACGACATCCTTGCCCGGGCGTATTCGATGCAAAGCCAGTGGTGTGAGGTTATAGCGCACACCAAACTGTGAAGTGCCGAGGGTGCGGTGATGCAACGGCGAGCCGCGGGTAATCACAACTTCGGCCAATTGCTGGCCTTCGGTAGCCAGTGGGACATCATCCGAAATGGGCGTTTCTGTCTCTGTGTCACTGACGTTGTAAAGCGCTGCGCCCAGCAGTTTCTCAAACTCCTTGAGTCGCTCAGCGGTATCGCGCACATACAAACGATCACCGGCCTGCAATTTTACCGAAGGCAAGCGGGCCAGAAACAGGTTTTCACCGCGCTGAATGCGTTCAATCTTAATGCGGTTTTCGGTTTTAGCCCGAACTTCGGTCAGTGTCTTACCTTCCGCAAAGCTACCTTCGGGAACATAAAGCAATGCTTTAAAGACACGCGGAGAAGTGTCTGACATGGGTGGCTTACGATCAGGCAGCAGCTTTGGTGCAACCAGCCACAAAAACAATAGCCCGGGAATGCCGGCAATAATCACAGGCAAAAGAAAATCAAACATCCCGAATTGCGGCAAGCCTTGATCAGCAACGACACCCGCAATCAGCAGATTAGTGGATGTGCCGATGGTCGTGGCCATACCGCCGATAAGCGTTGCCATGCCCATAGGCATTAGCACCGATGATGGTGCTGTGCCGGTGCGCAGGCAAACCGCCACAAGAATCGGCAACAACATCACGACGATTGGTGTGTTATTCAGGAATGCGCTGGCGACTGCGCCAAGTGCCAATGTGATCAGCAGCGCCAACGTCGGCTTACTCTGCCAACTGCTCGACATAATCGAGGCCAGGGGCTGCAATGCTCCTGTGGTCTCCAGCCCCTTACTCACAATCAACAGCGCACAAATAGTAATGAGTGCTTCGTGCCCAAAGGAGCTAAAGAAGTCGGACAGGCGAATGTCTCCGTAAGGAAACAGATAAAAACCCACTATCAGAAAAACCAACACAGCAAGACCCGTAGTCTCGAGCGGAATGCGGTCACGAGTGAATAGAAATAGTGTCACGACCGTCAGCAGAATCACCGCCAGTGCATGAGGTTCAGGAAGCAGCATATTATTTATCAGAGTTTCCCCATCGCAGAGCGAGCAGAAAAACAGCACTAAATCACCAAAACAAAGAACGTAATAGCATGGATGCAAGTGCTGCCGCAATGCTAGACAGCGGCTATAGAAAGCGCTAAAGCAACAATCAACAACAACAAATACAGTAACTTATACTGAAATAGTGGCAAAGCGAAGCTGACATAAGACCTGGGCAAGTCTGCCCTCAGCTCAAAATACGCGATGATACTCCGATGGTGCTGATTACAGCAGACACAGAAACAGGCACAATACTGATCCGGCATCTGCCCGACCTTGTTATTGATTTTTCCTCGTCCAAAAATCTACTCAACTG
>JABIQA010000202.1 GCA_018699155.1 Chromatiales bacterium | reverse complement strand
TCATTTAAATATAAAAGCTTTTCAAAACAATCGTTTGGTTCTTTCTAAAGGGGTTGTTTTGACTTACGAGGGAATCTGATCCAGAAAATCCCGGGTAATTCGCGCCCATTCAAGCTTTAGCCAGGGCGAATAAATGCCGGGTTCTGCATCGATGGCAGCATTCAGTTCTGAAGGTTTAACAAAGCGCCAATCGGCTATCTCTGAGCTGTCTACCTTGGGCTTGCCGGCGAAGCGCCCAACAAACACCCAGCACAGTTCGTGTTCTGCGCCTGTCTCATCGTATTGCGCCTGATATTCAAATTTAAACAGGTAGCTGAGTTCAGTTTCAATGCCGAGTTCTTCGCGCACCCGTCGGTGAGCAGCATCCAAGGTGTCTTCGCCAGCCCGCGGATGGCTGCAACAGCTGTTTGCCCAAATCAGTGGCCACAACGGTTTGTTGTGGCTGCGTTGTTGCAGCAAAAGTTCACCATTGTCATTAAATAGAAAGGCAGAAAATGCCCGGTGCAACGTACCAGTACCAACATGGCATTTTGCTTTGCTGAGAGTCCCCGTTTGCTGATCTTGACTATCAACGAGAATCAGTTGGTCGGCGCTGTTTTCGACATAGGTCACTTGGCCTGTCCTCCGAAAGAAAACGCCATCGCAGTAAGCCCGCCGCTGTTTAATGCCTTGGTAATTTCTTCTGCATGAGCTTCGCCCTCACACAGCGCGAGCATGGCGCCGCCGCCACCGCCACCGGTGAGTTTTGCACCAAGCGCACCCGCATCGCGGGCCAACTGAATGCCTCGTTCCAGCTCGGGGGTTGACACCAGAAGCGCATTGAGCAGCCCCTGATTGATATTCATTAGCTCACCGAGTGTTGCAATATCATTGTCTTGTATTGCTGCAACGCCTCTTAGAGTGAGGTTATCGATGTCGTCAAAAATTTTATCGTAGATTTGGGGTTGGCGTTCATGCGCCGCCCGCACAGATTGCACTGTTTTGGCTGTGAGGCCTTCTGACCGGGTCATTCCCACGACAATCCATAAAGGCTTCGGAATATTTAGCAGTTCGACCAAAGGCGGCGTGCCTTTGCGGAACACCAGCGGTTGTCCGAAGGTTGCCATAGTGTTATCGATGCCACTGGGCTGGCCGTGAGCAGTCTTCTCCGACTCAAAGGCAAAGTCATTAATTTGCTGTTCGTTTAAGCCGACATTGAAATGCTGATTGATAGCCCGGATGACAGCAACGGCTAGTGCCGCTGATCCGCCCATACCCATGCCGCGCGGCACATCGGGAAACACCTCTATCCGCATGCCTTTATCACCAAGCCCAAGTTCTTCGAGAATCTCGCTGGCGGCTAACTCGAATGAGCGCCGGTTAACCTTCACCGCATTCAGTTGGTACTCGACGCCCCATTTGGGAATAAGCAGATGCACACCATTATCACAGTCCTCGATAACTGCGCGGGTGTTGAGTGGCAGAGGACACGCAATAGCATGCCGACCATAAACTACAGCATGCTCACCAAGTAGAATGACTTTGCCATAACCAACGCCGACCTCTGTGTCCGGTTTGGTTTCTCGTGCGGGTGTTTTGTTAGAGGCAGTTGGTGCGGAAATATCAGCCAGAATTTCACGCGCCTTCCAAACCTTTATTTCCCCGCTGCGCAATAGTTTTTCAAGCACTGTATCGAATAACTCAGGTGGCGTTCCTGCGGCCTTAACGACACTCCGTGCATGTAAAGTCATATGCCCGGATTGAATGCCTTCGGTCGCCAGCGCCTTAAGTGCGGCATAGTTTTGTGCAAGCCCGACAGCGGCCATAACTTCTGCAAGCTCGGTGGCCGATTTGGCACCAATCATGCGGAGATTAACCGCGACACTGGGATTAGATTCGAGTGGTCCTCCGACTATCCCCACCTTTAATGGCATGGCAAGACTGCCACGGAGGTTGCCATGCTCATCTTTCCACCAGCGGGAGAGCGCGGTATAGCGGCCATCTCGGGCGGCATAAGCATGGGCGCCGGCTTCAATTGCGCGCCAATCATTGCCAGTGGCAAGTGCGACCGCATCGACGCCGTTCATGATGCCTTTGTTGTGCGTGGCTGCCCGGTACGGGTCAACCTGTGCGAAGTCGGAAGCAATAATTATGCCGTCACGCACCTGCTCGCCAGTATAGCCTTTGCCACCGAGCACATTCACAGGCAGCGTTACTTCAGCACGGGCAATAGATCGGTCGGCTAGGTTCGAGAGAATTCGTAAAAAGACTTTGCCATCGGTAATGGATTCTATGAGTGAGGCAACGCCCTCACACATACCGTTAACCAGGTTTGCCCCCATTGCATCGCGGGTATCGACCAGCAAATGCACGACCAGCATTTCGGAGTTGCTCGACGATAACGGATAACGAAAAACCTCCAGATCCACGGTACCACCACCACGGGCAACCATTCGCGGATGAAAGCTATTAGCCAAATCCATGATGTCCTGCTTACGGCTCATCACTTCTTCACTGGCAGCATCGATATTAGGGATTTCCACCACCTGAATCTGACCGATTAATATAGGGTCATCGGATTCAGTCTTATAGCCATCGGCGCCTCTGGCTGTTTTTGCCGCCGCACTCAGGGCGGCGACAATAGAGGGCTCTTCGACCACCAGCGGTATAACGTAATCGCGCTCGTTAATCAAAAAGTTAAGGCCTAAACCAATCGGCATGCCCATTACGCCGATTACGTTTTCGATCATCTTGTCGGCAGCAGAGAGTTGTAACGTGTGGTCGCCGCTGCTGAGAGCTATAAAGTCTTCTTCGCTGACGAGACCTTTCTCCCGCACAGCGCGAACGCGCTCATCAATCGACATTTTATAGAAATCTGGAATTCTAGAACGATCCACGTTTAGCTCCGTTGTTTGCAGAAGTCTAATGATGACTTTCCAGAGCTAAGCCCGCAACCTATTCTGTTGAATCGGGGTGCATTCCGCTTAATCCGGTGCGACAATCCTACCCAGATACTCGAACAGCTTAGGAGCTTAACGGCGAGCAGCATGGAGAATTTCTGGTTAAATCGTTATCCCAAAGGGGTTCCCGAGACGCTCGAGCTTGATCCTGCCGAAACACTGAGTGATGTGTTTGAGAAGTCTTGCCACGATTATGGCGCCCGTCCGGCCTACAGCAGTTTCGGTAAAACCATCAGCTTTGCCGAACTCAATGTCTTTAGCGCTCGGTTTGCAGCGTATCTGCAGAATAATCTGGGCTTAGAGAAAGGCGATCGGGTCGCCATAATGATGCCCAATACGCTCCAGTATCCAATCGCACTGTTCGGTATTTTACGGGCAGGGATGGTGGTAGTGAACGTAAACCCCTTATACACCCATCGGGAGTTGCATCATCAGCTGAAAGATTCTGAAGCCAGAGCTGTTGTTATTGTTGCCAACAGCTGCAAGGTTTTGGAGGAGGCGCTGGACGTTGGTGATACTCAGGTTCGCAGCACCATAGTGACCGAGATTGGTGACATGCTGGATTGGCCGAAGCGGCCGCTGATTAATTTTGCTGTGCGCTACCTCAAGCGGATGGTGCCTAATTACAAGCTCAAATTTCCAATTGCATTCCGCGATACTGTGAAGAGCGATGCCAAAGTGTTTCAGCATCCGCGTGAAATGCATGGCAACGATCTGGCCTTTTTGCAGTACACCGGAGGCACAACCGGTGTTTCCAAAGGCGCCATGCTTACTCACAGCAATATGGTGGCTAATCTGCGACAGGTTAATGCCTGGTTTTCCAACGTCAACATAAAGGGCGTGGAGATTATGGTTACTCCGTTGCCTCTGTATCATGTCTATGCGCTTACCTGCAATTGCCTGGCATATCTCGAAAACGGTGGTCTTAATGTGCTGATCACCGATCCTCGTGATACGAAAGCACTGATTGCTGAAATGAAGCGCTGGCAATTTACAGCGATTACTGGTGTAAATACGTTGTATCAAAGTCTGGTGAACCATCCCGCGCTTAAGTCGGTGGATTTTTCGACAGTGAAGATTGTATCGGCTGGTGGTATGGCGGTAATGGAGCCCACGGCCCGCGCCTGGCTCGAGATAACAGGGACTAACATTCTCGAGGGTTATGGGCTCACTGAAGCATCACCTGTGGTGACCACTAACTTGGCTCGCAATCGGGGCTACACCGGCAGTATTGGCTTGCCACTGCCGAATACAGAAATCTCGCTGCTTGATGATGCCGGCATTGAGGTTGAGCGTGGCGAACCCGGGGAGCTGTGTGTGCGGGGGCCGCAGGTAATGCTGGGTTACTGGCAGCGCCCGGATGCCACCGCTGAGAGCTTTACCGCGGATGGCTTTTTAAAGACCGGCGATATTGCAGTAGTTACCTTGAATGGTGACTTTAAAATTGTGGACCGTAAAAAGGACATGATTTTGGTTTCTGGTTTTAATGTCTTTCCCAGCGAAATTGAACAGGTACTGACTGCGCATCCTGCGATCGCCGAAGCAGCCTGTATTGGATTGCCGAATGAGCGTGGCGGTGAAGTTGTAGCGGCTTATGTTGTGCTTAATTCAGGTTCCCAGATCACTAAAGCAGACTTGTTACAGTACTGTCGTGACCAGCTTACTGCTTATAAGGTGCCTAAGATTATTAAGTTCTGCACTGACCTGCCTAAATCTAATGTCGGTAAGGTGTTGCGTCGGGAACTGCGTGATAGCGAGTTGGCGGCAGCAAAAAATAACGGCTGATTTTTTGGTGGGCTATTTCTTTGGCGCGAGTGCTTTTGCCGATGCAGTCCAGTGATCTTTGTGGGTCCAGGTTTTGACAAACTGGCTCTCTTCAGCCGCATCCAGTTTTTCATGAAGACATTTGCGGTTTGCAAGCGCGGTGGTTTTGTAGCCGCGGATAACCTGCTGCTTATGCGCCAGATACGGTGCTAAGAAATTCTCGGTTGCCGTTTCAAAATTGTCATCGGCTACAGCGTTAATAATGCCCAGTTGCAGAGCTTCCGCCGCATTAAGCCGCTGTCCTGTAATGAGCATATGCAGTGCCCGGGAGTTCCCGACCAAATCGATCAGGTCGATGCCACCGCCCCAGGCGGTGGTGACATTAAGCCGGGATTGAATCAAACCGATCTCAGCATGGGGTGCAGCAATTCTAAGGTCGCAGGCTAGCGCAAGCTCAGCGCCGCCACCCAGAGCAAGCCCATTGATGGCACCAATCACTGGCAGTGGAAAGTATCGTATCTGATCTAAGGCCTGCCGACCGCGCCGTGACATTGCCAGTGTCTCTGCTTCGGAGCGCACCGCGTCAAGTTCATGTAAGTCGCCGCCGGCAGCGAAGGCCTTGTCGCCTGCGGCGGTGAGTAAAGCCAATTTGATGTCCGGGTTAGCAGAATGGCTGCTTAGCGTGTTGCCAATTTCATCCAGCAGCGCCAGATTCAGCGCATTGCGCTTTTCCGGGCGGTTAATGGTCAGGCGTAGCACCTGATCGCGGATTTGGACCTGGAGTGATTCAGAAGACATGGTGATTGCCGTGTTATTCGTCAAGCAAAGTGTTTAGAAGTAAAGGCGCATGACGCATTCAGCCATGCATGCCGGACGATCCTGGCCTTCGACTTCGACAGTGTATTTTTCAATCAACTCGATACTGCCTTTTACTTCTTCGGCAGACATTAGTTCGCAGTGCGCTTTAATACGACTTCCTGCAGGCACGGGCCCGGGGAAGCGGAGCTTGTTAATACCGTAGTTAATGACATTTTTCACGCCTGGGAACAGCGGTTTGCTTTCGTCAACCAGGCCGCGAAGCATTGGATATAGCGAGAGCGTGAAATAGCCATGGGCAATAGTGGTTTTGAATGGGGATTCGGAGGCAGCGCGTTCCGGATCGACATGAATCCACTGCATGTCGCGGGTAGCCTTGCCGAACTCATTGATCATCTCCTGAGTAATGGGCTCCCAATTACTGGTGTGAATCTCTGTGCCAACTTTGGATTGCAGTTCGGCAAGTGTTTGGCTAAGGGCCATGGTGATGCTCCGCTAATTAATGTTTGGTGGCGTTGAATAGCAAGCCGCGATGCTACCAGAGTTGGCTTCACTGCCCATAGTCGGAGCATTGTTGCTCCTTTTATAGGCACAATTATGCTGCCGCCAATATGTGGCTGGATCTAAAAAAACCCTTTATGAACAGTTATTTGTGATAGTGATGCCGAGTTTTAGGTCGGCGCCTGATGTAACCGCATATTGCAATTAGTATTGGCTGGGCAAGTGGCCGCGCGTTGCGCGTTGGAACTATCCGATGCCCAGTAGCTCAAAAACAGTATCCGTATTGTGGCGCTGTATATAATGTCTTTGCTTGCATCGGCACTGAGTAAACTTGATGCGAACACTGTGTGAGCGTAATGGCGGTGCTTTTTTAGCCTTAACCCGGCTGTAGTGTATGCGGCGATTGTCGCAGCCTGTTAAGGTGGTTTTGAGGATTTATTATGACTGATCTTGTTGAACAAAAATGTAAACCATGTGAGGGGGGTGTGCCGCCATTAACGCCAGAGGCAGTGCAGGCATTACTGAAGGCTTTGGACGCTGGCTGGAGCGTTAGCGATGATGGCAAATGGATCCGTCGGCAGTTTGAGTTCACTGGCTTTAATCGCACCATGGGCTTTGTCAACGCCGTCGCCTGGATTGCTAACACGGAAGGGCATCATCCTGACCTTGAAGTGAGTTATCGGAATTGCATGGTTAATTATATGACCCATGCGATTGACGGCTTAAGTGAAAATGATTTTATTTGCGCAGCGAAAATCGATCGTTTGGTAGTTTAGTTATCGGCGTATCATCGCGTTGCGGTGCTGTAGATACGGAAACAATAATGGACGTAAGAAACCCCCGCACTGGCCAGCGCCATACCCGGATTGATGCAACCACTTCCGGTGAGTTGGCAGTTTTTTGTCGCGAACTTAAAAAGGCACAATCGGCATGGTCTGCCCGCAGCTGGGAAGAACGGGTTGCTGTGCTCGAAACCTGGGTTGCTGCTGTTTCGGCCGATGCCGATGTTTTATCCGCACTTAGTGTCGATACAGGCCGACATCGCCTAGCAGTTGGTGAAATTAGTGGGGTGTCTTTTGCGCTGTCTCAGTGGGCTCGATTTGCTGCTGAGGTTTTTGCCGCTCAGCCTTCTCGTCGATTGGCTGCTGATCCTGATGTCACCTATACCACACACTTGTTTTCTTACCCGTTGGTGGGGGTCATTAGTCCGTGGAACTTCCCCCTGCTGTTGTCATTGCTCGACAGCCTCGCAGCGTTGGTTGCTGGTTCTGCTGTTGTGGTGAAGCCGAGTGAAGTAACGCCCCGGTTTGTCGCCCCATTGCAAAGGCTTATTGATGCCAGCCCTGAATTGAGCCCCGTGTTCCGCTTTGTAATAGGCGATGGCAGCATTGGCGCGGAGCTCATTAATAATGTCGATACGGTGTGCTTTACCGGCAGTGTTAGGACAGGCAAAAAAGTTGCGGCTGCGGCTGCTGAAAATATGATTCCGGCGCACCTTGAGCTTGGCGGTAAAGATCCGGTTATTGTTCTGGCATCAGCCGACGTGCAGAAAGCGGCTATTTCTATACTTAGGGCTTCGGTTCAGGCTACGGGGCAGGCTTGTCAGAGTCTCGAGCGGGTGTATGTGGCCCGGTCGATTTATCCCGAGTTTCTGCAGGCATTAATCAGTGAGGCTGAGCGGGTTGAACTCAATGCTGCCGATATTCGTGATGGGCATTTGGGCCCCATCATTATGGAAGCACAGGCAGCCATTATCGCTGGGCAGGTCGATGCTGCTGTTGAGGCAGGCGCGAAACGACTTATCGGTGGAAAAGTTGAGAATCATAATGGCGGTTTGTGGATAGGGCCCACCGTGTTAACGGAAGTAACCCATGATATGGATATCATCAAAGAAG
>JABIQA010000186.1 GCA_018699155.1 Chromatiales bacterium | reverse complement strand
GGTCTCCTGAATACAAACAACATCGGCTTTCTGCCGCGGCAGCCAGTCAAAAAAACCCTTGCGTGCTGCTGCACGAATGCCATTGGCATTAAGACTAATAATTCGCATACGCCCCCAATACAAGCAGAATAAAAATAACTGCGTTACTCTAACAGAAGCAGCAACGGCACCCGACATGTAACAGGCGAGCCCTAAACACAGGATTAATACGCATCACGATGGATAACTACAAAGCAGAATTTATTGAACTCGCCATGGAAGTTGGCGTACTCAAACTGGGCGAGTTTGAGCTCAAATCAGGGCGCATTAGTCCTTACTTTTTCAACTCTGGCTTATTTAATACGGGTTTAGCCGCTGCGAAACTTGGGCGGTATTATGCCGCTGCTGCCGAAGCAGCAGAAATCGATTTCGATATGCTGTTTGGCCCTGCCTACAAAGGCATTCCATTAGTAACCTTAGCAGCAGCTTCATTGGCCGATGACTATGGTCGCGACATGCCCTTCTCGTTTAACCGCAAAGAAGCCAAAAGCCATGGTGAAGGTGGCAGCATCGTAGGTGCTCCGCTCAATGGCAAGGTGCTTATCGTTGATGATGTCATTACCGCCGGTACTGCAATACGGGAGTCTGCAGAAATTATTCATGCTGCGGAGGCTGAGCCCGCTGGGATTTTAATCGCACTGGATCGTCAGGAGCGCGGCACCGGCGCACTATCCGCGGTTCAGGAAGTGGAGCAAAGTCTCGGGGTAAAAGTGTGCAGCATTATTCAGTTGGCAGACCTTATCCAGTGGCTGCAGAACGAAGGCAATCACCCTGAAATACTTGATTCAGTTAAAAAATATCAAAAAACCTATGGTATATAAACCCTTTAGCGTATCAACCGTGCGAACCGGGTCACGATTAAGATACATCAACAATGCGATAATCACGCTATCATTTACCAACGGAACAAACTAATACGCTGCTGATGAAAACTCTACTGCAAAAAATTCGCTTTAGCATATTACTCGCAACAGGCATCGCGGTCCTTAACATTCAGGGAGCTTACGCAGAAAATGTCTATAAGTGGATCGACGACGATGGTGTAACGCACTATGGCGACTCTATCCCGCCAAACTACGCAACACGCCAGCACAGCATTTTGAATGAACAAGGGGTTGAAATAAAAGTTATTAGCGGCGCTCTCTCGAGCGAAGACCTGCAACAACTCAAAGCTCAAACCGAGGCGGCCGAAAAAGCGCGGGAGGAGGATGCGGCTGCGGTGATACGAGACCGAGTACTCTTAAGCACATACTTGTCAGTTGATGAAATCGAAGCGCTGCGTGACCGGCGAGTAGAATTAGTTCAAGCGCAAATTCAAGTTACAAAACTCTACCTCAACAACCTGCGCAGCAAGCTTGAGGGCCTGGAGCAAGAGGCTCAGCGCTATAGCCAGCAAAACACGGGTGAGAAAGCTCTGCCTCTCGATGAAAAACTGGCACGAGAACTCGCTGATACAATCGACTCAATTATGCTTTACGACAAAACGCTGAAAGACTCAGAAGCAGAACAACTGCGGCTTCAAAAAAAATTCATCGGCGACATCAATCGCTTTTTAGAGCTCAAGCAACTGCCCGCTAGCCCCTAAGCTAGCCTTGGCCGGTGTGCCCGAAGCCACCTGAGCCACGCTTACTCTCAATAAACTCGTCCACCACTTCAAACTCTGGCTGAATAACCGGCACAATAACCAGCTGCGCCATGCGTAAGCCGGGCTCAAGCACAAATGTCTCCTGCCCTCGGTTCCAGCACGATACAAACAGCTGGCCCTGATAATCGGAATCGATAAGTCCCACCAGATTACCCAACACAATCCCGTGTTTATGACCCAGACCCGAGCGCGGCAAAATAACCGCGGCAAGCGAAGGATCCTCAATATATATCGCCATTCCCGTAGGAATTAATTCAGTTTGACCCGGTTTTATCTCCAGTGGCTCATCGATGCAAGCCCGCAGATCGACGCCTGCAGAGCCTGCTGTAGCTGGCTCAGGCAGTGGTATGGTGTCACCAATGCGGGAATCCAGAATTTTCAATTGAATGGTTTTTTTGGGCAAAACGAGGTTCCTTAAGGTGCTTAGTGAGCGACAGGATTCTGCCGAAGGTCGGCAGCACTGGGCCGGCCACTGTTTCGATAACGCTGCGCGACAACGGCAATCAGCCGTCTGGATAAATCTGCCTTCGACATATTGGGCAAGGACTCGCGTCCATCCGCCCACATTACAATCGCAGCATTATCATCACGATCGAAACCCAAATTATCACCGACCAGATTAGCAACAATCATATCCAGTTTTTTGCGATTCAGTTTCAGCATGGCATGCTCTTCGAGTTTTTCGGTTTCTGCGGCAAAGCCCACGGTGAACGGCGAAGAATCAAGTGCGGCTATCGCTGCGAGAAGGTCGGGTGACTTCGCCATTTCGAGAATAAATCTCTCGTCGTGTTTCTTAATTTTATGACTGGGTACAGACTCGGGGCGGTAGTCCGAAATTGCTGCAGCACCCACGTAAATATCTTTACCTGCAATACGGTCCATAGCTGCGTCATACATTTCCAATGCAGTTTGCACATTCACCCGCTCGACTCCGGGCGGCGTTGGCAATGAAACCGGCCCCGCAATAAGGGTGACATCGGCACCGGCATCGGCAGCAGCTCGCGCTACAGCAAATCCCATCTTTCCGGAACTGCGGTTACTCACGAACCTCACTGGATCAATTGGCTCTCGCGTAGGCCCGGCAGTGACCATGATTTTTAGGCCGCGCAAAGCGCCTGCTGCATCTGACCGGGTAAGTTGGGCGACAATCTCTGCCGGTTCCGTCATCCGTCCTGGACCGACATCGCCGCAGGCCTGATCACCCACATCCGGACCAATAAACCGAACGTTACGACGGCTCAGTGAATTAATGTTGGCTTGGGTGCTGTCGTTACGGTACATCGCCTGATTCATTGAGGGCGCGATAACGATCGGCGACTCTGTCGCCAGACATAAGGTACTTAAAAGGCTATCGGCGTTGCCGTTGGCTAACTGCGCAATCACATTTGCCGTAGCTGGCGCAATAAGTACCATGTCGGCCCACTTAGCCAACTCGATATGACCCATAGCCGCTTCTGCCTGTTCATCCCAAAGGTCCCCGCGCACCGACTCCCCCGATACCGCCTGAAATACCGCTGGAGACACCAGCTTCGCTGCGCTCGCGGTTAAAACCACACGCACATCAGCGCCACGATCCTTCAGACGCCGAACCAGGTCTGGGCTTTTATAGGCCGCAATACTGCCGCTCACACCAAGCAATATTTTCTTATCCTGCAAATCAATCATGGTGGGCTTCACATAGGTATGGGAAGGGCTTTTCAAAATTAGCGATACACCCCAGATTCGAGACTGTATAACGACTTGGGGCCGGGGGCAAAATCCCTGCATGAGAAAGACGAACAACATAGGTACAAATAGTCCGGTAGGCCAACCGGAGAGCGCGTCACCAGTGAAAACGTTGGGCAGCGGTCATGGCATTACCATAGGCGGCAATCCCGCAAGCATTATGAATCCTGGCGCAGAGACCATGCCCGACATTGAGCTCCTCGCCCTCATTATTGAGCGGCATGCCCAGCCACAGGAAGCGCATGACATGGCACGTGGGTTGCTTTTGAGGTTTGGCTCTATCCGCGGGATCCTGAATGCTCAGGTCAATGATCTGCTGGCTGTCGATGGCATGTGTCAGCGCCGGGCAAGCATCGTAAGCGGCTTAAGCGAGATCAGTACACGCTACCTGCAAGAGCGCATGGTGCCGGGCAGTAGCATCCAATCCCCCGGAGATAGCCGGCAATACCTGATGGCGAGGTTGCGTGACCGGCCTCAGGAGGTGTTCTGCGCCCTGTTTCTGGATAACCGACACCGGGTGCTCTCCTTCGAAGAGCTGTTCTTCGGCACTATCGATGCAACCACGGTGTATCCGCGGGAAATACTCCGCCGCGCGCTCACCCGCAATGCGGCAGCAGTAATTCTTGCGCACAACCACCCGTCTGGTGTCGCCGAACCCAGTGCCGCCGACCAAAACATTACCCGCAGAGTGCGTGATGCGCTGGCGCTTATCGATGTGCGACTGCTGGACCATTTTGTTGTCGGTGACGGCAGCTGCGTATCGCTGGCTGCGCGCGGCATGCTCTGAAGCGACTATCAGCCTCCACAGCAGAAACAAGACCGAGCTTTCCTGACCCATCATGCCGCGATCGAGTTGAGCACTGCGGCTTGGGTGGTCAATTTAAAGAGCAGCCGCCAACATAGCCGCGCATGAAGATCGATAAACGTAGGTATTACTTGCCTCTGACGCACTAGGCTGGTATAAAAGCCGGCTCAGATCGACTGTATTTCTTCACGTCGATCATAAATATTTGATTTACCAGAGGTTGCTCATGTCACGGGTCTGTCAGGTCACCGGAAAACGTCCGATGTCCGGAAATAATGTATCCCACGCCAACAATAGAACTCGGCGTCGGTTTTTGCCTAACGTGCATTCACGTAGGTTCTGGGTTGATAGCGAGCAGCGTTATGTGCGCTTGCGGGTGTCAGGTAAAGGCCTCCGCATCATCGACAAGAAAGGTATTGATATCGTTCTTGCTGACCTGCGCAATCAGGGCCAAAAAGTCTAAATTAGGACACCAGCGGAGAATCAGCTATGAGAGACAAAATTAAATTGGTGTCATCGGCCGGAACCGGGCACTACTACACAACGACCAAGAACAAGCGTCTGCATCCTGAGAAAATGGAAACCAGAAAGTTTGATCCTGTTGTACGTCAGCATGTTATGTATAAAGAAGCCAAAATCAAGTAACAAGATTTTGACTACCCGGGTCGAAGTAATCGTGACTTACTTCAGATCCGAGCAATAAAAAAACCCGCTATAAAGCGGGTTTTTTTATTGCTCTAAATTTTTATCCAGTACTTACAGGTCATGAACGCATCGGCACCGCAGGTACCACATACTCGCGCAGGGTCTGGGAAAAATCTTCAAGGACCTTCACACCACTTGATTCCGCTTCAAGACACCACTCTTTCAAATGGGTTACTAAGCCGTCATTGGTTACATTGGCCTGATCCCATAGCGCCATCAAACGCTCCCGATATTCATGCACGGTATTCAATGCCTGATTGTCGGCAAGCAATTCTCTTAACCGCTGCTCACTAAAGCTATCAAGGAGTACCGGGTTGCTCACCAATAACTTACGGGCCTTCGGCATCAACCCATAGTTAGACGACGACTCATACTTAAGCACAGGCAATGTCACACTGCGGGTATAGGAGCGAAGCACGTTCATGCGGTTCATCAGCACCGCCTGCAGCGTCTCCAAGTCAACCGGCCTTGGCGCATCGGCAAGATGCGGTTTCGGCGAAGTCCGCAGCACCTTCACTAGGCCCACAAACCTCATCAGGCAGATATACATCCAGCCAATATCGAATTCCCACCATTGCACGGAAAACTTAGCGGACGTTGGAAATGCATGATGGTTGTTATGCAACTCCTCGCCGGCAACAAAAATCGCCAACGGCGTTAGGTTAGTTGCAGCGTCATCACACTCGAAATTACGATATCCCTTGGCATGACCGAGGCCGTTGACAACACCGGCCGCCAGAACTGGAATAGTCAACATCTGGAGAGCGTATACGATAATCCCCGGCACACCCAATAGCAGAATATAGGCCGCGAACAGAAGCTTTAGGCCCAGATTCTCATAGCGCATCATGAAATGTTCGAGCGCATCGTCAGGGCAGCCACGACTGAATTTTGCAACTGTTTCGGGATTCGCGGCTTCCAGCTTGTAAAGCTCTGCGCCCTCCAGCAAAACCTTCTTAAGTCCAAACACAACCGGACTATGCGGGTCGCCCTCACGCTCACACATAGCATGATGCTTGCGGTGCACAGCAACCCACTCACGAGTAACCATTGCGGTAGTCAGCCAAAGCCAGACGCGAAAAAACACCCGTAGTAAAGAGTTCAGCACTATCGACTGATGGGCCTGATCTCGATGCAGATATAAAGTTACGGCCGCAAGCGTCAACTGCATAACAAAGACAGTAAAAATAACGACGCCCCAGAAGTTCAGGTCCAAAAGCCCATACATGTGCTCAAAGATAAAATTCAACATTCGTTCATCAACCTCGGTTTCCATACCTTAAAGCAACAATACATTCTTTATTTTAATAGAAATTCGACTGCTATAGTGACCTTATGGTTCAATATCATTGGTCAATGCTGGTTTCTCTCTTGCTCTGTCTGCTCTGCAACTGCCCAAAGGCCGTTATTCAATGCCCGAACTGCCCGAAGTCGAAACCACCCTGCGCGGCATATCTCCCACTCTGCTAAACGGCCGTATCCATAAGGTTATTGTGCGCAATCGCAAGCTGCGCTGGCCAATTCCCCGCGACCTGGAAGACAAACTCACAGGTCAGAGAGTCACCAGTCTGCGGCGGCGCGGCAAATACCTGCTCATCGGTACAGACAGCGGAACAGCTATGCTGCATCTGGGTATGTCTGGCAGCCTGCGCATTCTGGATAAAGGCAGCCCACCGGAAAAGCACGATCACGTCGATATCATTTTACAAAATGACAAGATAATTCGCTTTAACGACCCGAGACGATTTGGCTCACTGCTGTGGGCTGGAGCCACGCCTGATACGCACCGCTTACTCAACAATCTGGGCCCGGAGCCATTAGGCAGCGAGTTCGACGGCCACTACCTCTACCAAGCAGGCAAAGGACGTAAAGTCGCGATTAAACAGCTCATCATGAACAGCAATATCGTTGTTGGCGTTGGAAATATCTACGCCAATGAAAGTCTGTTTCGTGCCGGAATCCGACCAACCAGACAGGCCAGGCGGCTGAGCAAAAAGAGCTACTCTATATTGGCCAGTGAAATTAAACGCGTACTCGGCGAAGCCATAGAGATGGGTGGCACAACACTTAAAGACTTCCATGCGGCAGACGGCAAGCCCGGGTATTTTTCTATTCGATTAAAGGTATACGGAAGAAAAGACGAGCCCTGTACCAAATGCAGTATGGAGATAAAGCATTTGGTGCAAGCGCAACGGGCAAGTTATTACTGCCCAAACTGTCAGAGCTAGGCACCTAAACGATTAGTAAACCCGTGCCTCGCCCTCCCCACGGGGATCTGTTGCTGCTTCTACCTCGCCACCAACATAACTCCAGGTAACCACGTTCATGTTCCCATAGGGGCGACGGGACTCATTCAAGTCATGGCCCCGTGCACTCAGCTCCGCAACGTCTTCAGGGCCAAGTGCCCCCGACTCATACACCACTGTGTCCGGGAGATACTGCTGATGATAGCGTTTTAAGTCGACCATTTCGGTAGCGCTGGCACCTTGTATCCAGGCCTGAGCAGCAAGCGCTACCTGAGTAATAATCCGACTTCCGCCAGGCGAACCCAAAATAGCGATGCCATCGGCAGATTCAAGAAATGTTGGCGACATACTCGACAGCATTCGGCGATTTGGCGCAACAGAATTTGCGCCGGCTCCGACCAAACCAAAACTATTAGGCGCACCAGGTTTAATCGAGAAATCATCCATCTCATTATTCAATATCACACCAGTACCCGCTGGCATGAACGCCGCGCCGTACCAGGTATTGATCGATTGAGTTGCCGCCACCCGGTTTCCGTCCGTATCAAGAATCGAAAAATGTGTGGTATCGCTGCCCTCGGAACCGTCAGAAAAAACGGGGCGCAAGCTTGCACTGGGTGTGGCGTTTTCCATATCGATAGAATCGCGCAGCTCTGCAGCGTAGTCATCACTGAGCAAACGCTTCAGCGGCATGGCTATCTGATCCGGATCGCCCAGGTACTCTGCACGGTCTCTATAGGCTCGGCGCATCGCTTCAATATTGATATGCGCCTGATCAGCAAAACTCAATGAGTCCATATCGTAGCCCGCGAGAATATTAAACATAGTGGCGAGTACAACACCTCCGGATGACGGTGGCGGTGCAGTAACAACCCTCATGCCACGGTAATCAAATACCAATGGTGAGCGCTCAACCACCCGATAGTTGGCAAGGTCGGGGGCAGTCCAGATGCCGCCAGCCTCCTGCACACCGGCAATCAATAGCGCTGCAGTTTCTCCCGAGTAAAACCCATCAAAGCCTTCCGCTGCCAGATGTCTCAGCGTGGTCCCGAGATCCGGTTGACGAATAATGTCACCCGCTACCGGTAGGTTATTGTCAGGAATAAAAACCTCTTTAAACGCAGGGGATATATCGTAAGCACTGCGCCGAAACTTCAAGCCCAGCAACATGCGAGGTGTAGCTCTGAACCCTGCTTCCGCGAGTTCGATCGCGGGTGCCAACGATACACTCAGCGGCAGCCGGCCATAGTTCTCCGAGAGGTGCACCAGAGCAGCAGGCAGCCCCGGTATCCCTGCCGCTAGCGGACCGGTGTAAGTCGCCCGAGGCAATGGCTCGCCATCGCTATCCAGGTACATGCCCGTAGTTGCGGCAGCCGGCGCAGTCTCGCGCGCATCAAGAAATATCTGGCAAGCGAGCGACGCATTGCCTTTAACGAACACGGAATCTTCCGCCACTATCCGGAGCTGGATGGGTAGACAGAGCCTGGAGCGTAACGAATTTTGGTGTGGTTGAGATTCGTTGATCTGGCCTCTCAACCACCACCCGTTCATCCCCGGCCGCGTACCACATTGCGGCCTCCCGTACGCACCCACCATGCCATATCTCAGACACACAGAGATCCAGAGGCAGCAGTCTCAGACGACATTCTTGGCAAAGTGGAACGATCCTCATCC
>JABIQA010000185.1 GCA_018699155.1 Chromatiales bacterium | reverse complement strand
TAGGTACTGCCAATTAACCAGGGGTCACACAGCAGCTGGCTTCCGGCAGAAGATGTGACAGTCATACCGGCGTGCGAGAGGATCTGTAATTTCATAGCAAGGCTTTCTTAAGTAAGGTTTTCGGTCATCAATCTGCAGTTGTTTTACCCGGATATGATTACTGATTGTAGTGCAGGGCGCAAAGTTTAAGCAGATGGAATACCGTAACACCACTTATGGGGAAAAGCCGGAGCTTAATAAACGTAATAACCACAGGCGCCACAGAGGCAATGGGCACAAAAAAGCCCGGCCAGCCAAACTCTGAAAGCAGGCTGCCCGGGCTGCTATGCAATATCGCTAAGCGCTGGCTGAACGCGATTGGCGACGACGCTCGACTTCGCTGAGGTGCTTCTTGCGCAAGCGAATACTCTTCGGAGTGACTTCAACGAGCTCATCATCATCGATAAACTCAAGTGCCTGCTCCAAAGAAAACCTAACTGGCGGGCTCAGGGTTAACGCCTCGTCGGTGCCGGCAGCACGAATATTATTCAGCTGCTTGGCTTTGGTCGGATTAACACCCAGGTCGTTGGCACGACTGTGAATACCCACCAACATACCTTCATACACCTCAATGCCATGACCCAGGAACAAACGGCCGCTGTTCTGCAGGTTAAACAAAGCATAGGCGAGTGCTTTGCCATTAGCCATTGAAACCAGTACGCCATTGCTGCGCTGACCAATTTCGGCCTTTACTCTGGGTGCATAGCCATCAAACACGGAGAACAACAAACCTGTGCCCGCAGTGATTGTGAGGTAATGGGTACGGAAACCAATCAAACCACGTGACGGAATACGGTACTCAAGACGCATGCGGCCACGACCATCGGGCTCCATGTTTCTTAGCTCACCTTTGCGCTCGGCAAGCTGGGTCATTACCGCACCCTGAAACTCTTCTTCAAAGTCGGCTGTCACCAGTTCCCAGGGCTCGGTAACTTGACCATCCTCTTCATGGAAAATAACTTCGGGGCGTGACACGGCCAGCTCATAGCCTTCACGACGCATGGATTCAATGAGCACCGACAAATGCAACTCGCCACGACCCGACACGCGGAACTTATCCGGATCATCGGTGGATTTAACCCGCAGAGCTACATTGTGCTTCAGTTCCTGATCGAGGCGCTCGCGAATCTGACGGCTGGTAACAAACTTACCTTCACGCCCGGCGAATGGTGATTTGTTTACCTGGAAGGTCATGCTGATCGTCGGCTCATCAATCATGAGTGCCGACATGGCCTCGGGATGATCGCGATGACATAGAGTGTCGGAGATATTCAGAATTTCAATACCGCTGAATACAATAATGTCACCGGCACTGGCACGTTCTACCTTGCGGCGCTCTAGACCATGGAAGCCGAAAACTTCAAGCACACGGCCGTTACGCTTCTTGCCTTCAGAATCTACAATCAATACCGGCATATTCGGAATAATGCTGCCGCGGGTCACACGGCCAATCCCGAGAACACCAACATAAGGATCATAATCGAGGCTTGAAACCTGCAACTGCAGCGGGCCCTCAAGGTCAACTTCGGGCGGTGGCACTTCGCGCATAATGGTTTCGAACAATGGATTCATATCGCCTTCGCGAACATTCGAATCCATACCGGCATAACCGTTCAATGCCGAACAATAGACCACAGGAAAATCGAGCTGCTCATCGGTAGCGCCGAGACGATCAAACAAATCGAAGGTCTGATCGAGCACCCAATCAGGACGGGCACCATCACGGTCAATTTTATTGATCACAACAATCGGACGTAAGCCGTGCGCAAAAGCTTTCTGGGTAACAAAGCGTGTCTGCGGCATCGGGCCATCAACAGCGTCTACCAGTAACAACACGCTGTCGACCATCGACATTACGCGCTCAACTTCGCCACCGAAGTCAGCATGCCCAGGAGTATCCACAATATTAATACGTGAGTCGCCCCAGTTAATGGCAGTGTTCTTCGACAAAATAGTAATGCCGCGCTCACGTTCTTGATCGTTGGAGTCCATCGCTCTCTCAACAACTGCGGCGCGGACATCGAGCGTACCCGACTGACGTAATAATTGATCCACCAAGGTTGTTTTACCGTGATCGACGTGAGCAATGATCGCAATGTTGCGAAGTTTTGTAACTGAACTCATGGGATTCTCTTCCGGGTGATACCCCCGGCAAAAGCCGCACTCTGCCCACGGTGAGTAAATCACCGGTGATACTGCGGCTGAAAATAAAGGGGTGTAACAAGCGGCAGGATTATAGAGCAGCGCATGTCCGGTGTAACGCGTTTTTACCGGATCGCCGCTATCAGACCAGTTTCTGAGTGCGAATGAACAGCCGGTGGAATGCAGGCGCGGTGCTACACTGGACCTATGAATACCGCCAATGCCAGCAGTCTTGCGTACCTAAATCTGCAGCCAGATGACATTCTGGACGCTGTCGAAGCGCTTGGTTTTCAGTGCGATGGACGCATGCTGGCACTCAATAGCTATGAAAATCGGGTGTATCAGGTGGGTCAGGATACAGGCAGACCGCTGGTTGCCAAGTTTTATCGCCCTGAACGCTGGAGCGATGACGAGATCTTGGAGGAACATAGCTTTGCCGCAGAACTGAGCGAAGCCGAGATTCCGGTGCTGGCACCGCTGCAACACAACGGTGAAAACCTGTTCCGGCACAATCACTTCCGGTTTGCGCTGTATGCCTGTCATGGCGGCCGCGCGCCCGATCTCGACAATCTGGAGCTATTAGCGCAGCTAGGCAGGCTGGTTGCGCGAATTCACCTCATCGGTGAAAGCGCAGATTTTGAGTATCGCCCTACACTTAACATGGATTCCTTCGGTATTGAATCTTGTCGCTACCTGCTGGACAACCACTTTATTCCCAATGAACTTATCCAAAGTTACACCAGTGTGTGTGAGCACCTATTCGGCCATATTGAAGATTGCTACAACCGCGCAGACCATCCGCGCCACCTGCGACTGCATGGCGATTTTCATCCAGGAAATGTTCTGGTTAACGAAGACCGCCTGCATATTGTTGATTTGGATGACGCGCGCAGTGGTCCGGCGGTTCAAGATTTGTGGATGTTTCTATCGGGCAATCGCGAAGAACAAACCCCGCAACTGGAAGCCTTGCTAAGTGGCTACATGGAGTTTCGCCGCTTCGATGCAAGAGAACTGCATTTAATTGAAGCGCTGCGCTCGCTGCGCATTCTTCACTATGCCGCGTGGCTCGCACGGCGCGAGGATGATCCTGCTTTTCAAATTGCCTTCCCATGGTTTAACAGCTCACGCTATTGGGAAGACCACATTCTCTCTCTCAAAGAACAATTGGCATTGTTGCAGGAGCCGCCACTCGAATGGCTTGATTAACGCCGTTCGATTGCAGGAGAACCTAATGCTGCAAAATCTTTCATCGACATTTCACCGGATATCGTCGGCCTACACCGCTCTACTCATTACGCTGCTATACGGCTATTTCATTGCGGTGATAATGCCCGAGCAAAGTGCTATGAGCGCCACCTATGAAGGGAGCTGGGGCGCACCAGACCGACACTTCTTCTACAGCCCCAAATCACTGTATGCCTCGATTGCCGTTTGGGGCAATGCCGGGCGTTCGGACTACATCAGTTTCAGGCTCAACCTCGATATTATCTGGGCACTTGCCTACTCGGGCTTTCTAATAACATTCATTAGTCTCGGCTCGCGGAAAGCTTTCGCCCCTGATGACCGGCGGCAACTATTGAATCTAGCCCCCCTGCTGCCGCTCAGTGCCGACCTCATCGAAAATTCACTTGCCATTTGGCTGGTATCGGCATGGCCCGTAAAAATGGAAGCTGTTGCCTGGCTGGCTGCTGTCAGCACAACGGTGAAGTGGAGCTCGCTGGTAGCGGCCCACTTAGTGCTGTTGTACATTTTGACCTACCTACTAGCGAAAAAGCTAAACTTCTTCAAGAGGCGGTAAGGTAATTTTGTGATCGCTGCTGTGCAGATAATCATTAAATACATGCTCTGCAGTAAGCATTTGATAGCTGCCATCCGGCAACTTATTCGTGGTGTCTTTCAAACGATACACGTAGTGACCACAGGTATACACATTGTGCTTACTGAAGTGATAACAGGTACACATTTTATCGGTAACCGGCAGTTTCTTACCCTTTTCATCAACACCGGTAGCATCGTAGGCATCGATATAAAGACAGGTGCCTTTGCTACTTAGGATATAGCCGAAGGGTTCGCACTGAGGTTTAACATTGGCACCGAGACAGGGACTATTACTCAGCATGCGCATTAAATAGCCTGTGGCAGAAAGGCCGTTAACCACAACATCTTCTTCGTAGGCTTCAAAATATTTTTGTTTAACATTTTCGGGCAGTCCACACTCTTTGGTTACCGTAAAGCGGGTAGCCACTTGAACAGCGCTGGCGCCAGCCTGAAGGTATTCCTTGGCATCGGTGCCGGTAAACACACCACCCGCCGGAATAACCGCAATAGGCAGGTTCTCTTCGCGGACAAAGCTCAGCACTTCCTGAAATACGTCTTTCAGGTTGTAGTCAGCCCAATCTTCACCAAAACCCAAATGACCACCGGCTAAGGGACCTTCGACAATAACGTAATCCGGTATACGGTCGACCCGGCGCCCGCTGCGCAGAAAAATTTTAAGTGCGCGGAGGCTGGATACGATGATGCCAATATCCATAGTGTGAAAGCGTTTGTTTTTAGCCATTAAACGCAGGCTTTGATTATGCAAGCCCGCCGACAGGGTAATGCCGTCAACACCGGCATCCATTGCTGCGTTGAGTCGCACGCCCAGTGTATCGCCAGCAGAGCCCATGGTCAGTTTTTCCATGACGTTGATCCAGATGGCGCCCGGACCTTGTTTGCGACTCATTGCCTTAGTAACCACCGCAATCTGCGCCTCATACAAGCGGTCAAGATTAAACTTAACCAGCGACTTGTCTGAGGTGTTACGACTGGCTTTGTGCTCAGTCGTTTTGGCTTTGGTGTAATGGGTTTTGAAGTACTTGTCTGAAACGAAGGGAATCATCGCATCAGAAATATGACCAATACCACCAAGACGGCAGGCCTCAAGCGCCAACTCTACTGCAGAAATATCGACACCCATGCCACCAACGATAACAGGGAGATACTCTTTGCCCCGCAGCTTCAGGCGGAAATCGTTGACTGTGGTCATGAAGTAATGGTCACGGAATTAATCAGGTGGGCAATTATAGTCTTGCTGCCAATGGATAGATACCTTTGAACCGCATTTGAGAAATGCCACAAGCCTTTATTTATATGCGGATTTCCTCATCGAATGACAAATATCAAAGGTATTTACCCGAACCTGTTTTAGCCTCCTTAGTGCACCTGCAGCTGCAGTTTTCTGGATTTAGGCCTTTGAAAGGATTATCTTTGCAGCCCAATAGCAACACTGTGCGACCCGTCAGGGTCGGCCTATAAAAATAATGCCGGAAAACATGTCGGCCAGCGTAAGGAATACCTAAAAGTGGATGTTGATCTTATTCTAGAACCCGATCTGAACTCACAACAGATTACAGAGATCGGACAGGCGGCAGAGAAGTACGGAATTCGTGCAATCTGGACCTCCAACTATTTTGCTCATTGGGATGCTTTCTTAAGCCTTGTTCCCCTCGCGCAAACCACCAGTAAATTAAAAATGGGGCCGCTAGCGGTTAGTCCATTTGAAATGCACCCGTTAAAAATTGCCAACTCACTATTATCGCTGAATGAAATGTCAGGTGGCCGTGCACAGATCGCTGTCGGCGCGGGTGAAGGCAACGTCACAGCAATGGATCTGAAGAAACCTAAAAAACAGGTTCTTGCGATTCGTGAAGCTATCGAAATCATTAAACTCGCCGGTAGCGGCGGTTTAAAGACTGGCTATAAAGGCGAAATTTTCAATGTAAATTTGCCTTGTGCCTACGACTGGCTCACGGCTCCGGCACCAAAAGTCTACGGTACGGCCTACCGGGAAATGATGATGCGGATGGAAGGTCGTGTTGCTGATGGCTGCTTCATTGGCTGCACCCCACCCGAAGTTGCCGATGCTGCTGCTAAACAGGTCTTAACCGGTGTTAATCGGCGTGATGAGCCGGTCGACGATTTCAGCATTAACACCTTTTGGGGCTGGCATATTAAAGAAGATGCAGAAGCCGCGTTTCGTGAGTCACGCCGTGAGCTGCCATGGCGTGCCCGTCTGCTTGATCCAAATATGATCAACATGTATCTGAACGACGAAGAGGTCAAGCTCGTGCGTGACAACTATGAGGCCTATGTAGACTCCTACTTCACCCGCTCAGATAATGTACCGGGTGTTCCTGTCGATGTATCTAACCGTTTGTGCGAAGGACTGACCTCTACCGGCGGCCTGGATGTACTAGATCGTGAAATCGAACGCTTCAAGGTGTTTGGCAAAGCCGGCCTCACCGAAGTCGCATTGCGACTGCACGACGACCCAATGGATGGCCTGAAGATTATTGGCGAAAAAGTTATTCCAGCTTTACGCGACGTATAACAAAAATATCAAGAAATAAAAAAGCCCCGTCTTTTATAAAGACGGGGCTTTTTTATTACCGCTGACGCAGATGTAAGCGCCTATCTAATCCTTCAAGCCCGCTTACTTCTTCCACTTACCGCGATCAGCATCCATCTGAACCTTGCCACCCCGGCGGTCGAGCATCATCTGCGCCATTTCTTTACCAAAGATACGCTGAGGAATCACATTCATCGGATCTTTGCGATTGGTGTATTCACGATAGTTAAAGTCATATTCCTGTTGCGCATCACGCAAGCTAGGTGGCAACTTATCGGCATTGTCATACCAGGTAAACCAGCGATCAACGAACTTAGTGAGATACGCCTCGCACTGATTGATGTGGTCTTCGCTCAACGAAGTAATGTAGCTTGAACAAACCGGTGATTGCATGCAGCGAATACCGGGGCCATGACTGGCAGACCAGACGTAATCGGTGTTGGCGCGGAACTCGAGATACTCTTTATTCGCATCACCTTCGTAGTACTTATCAACATGGGCTTCGTTGGTCTTAAGGTCAACCCGGTTAACGTAATCTGCATAGAACAACATGTTAGGGACAGTACCGAAAATAACCATCAGGTTAGGCACTAGCGTTTCCTGGCCCAGAACCACATTGATATTCATATCAATGATGCTGGCCTTGCGGTTACCTATCCATGAGCGCACAAACCAATCCACATCGTTACCGGTGTAGCCAAAAAATGCACCTTCCATAGACTCATCCGGTGACTGATAGTAATCAGCCCCGTCAGAGATCGGGTGCAGTTTGCAATCAAAGCGCTCGATAATGCGGTCGGCAATCGTGCCGTGGATATTCCACATACGTTCCCACTGCTTAGATACGTCGACGTTCGGGTTATCTTCGAGAAACTCGAAAATTGTTTTCACGTCACTCTGTTTTTCGCTCATATTTATACCCCTCCAATTAGACTGTTTGCCGATCAGCAGAACTGTTTGCCAGCCAGCGGAATTTCTTCGAAAACCACTATAAAAACCTGCCGGAAGCCTAGCAGGATTAGTCCGCTAAGCTATAGCCCACATCTGCTCCGACCGTAGATTGGCGCAAAATAGACCCAGATCAGTGACATATATCAACACAAGATGCTCATAGTGTTAAGTTCGTCCTTGACGGCACCTCACAACTCTCCTCATTATTAGGGCTATTAAGGAGCTCCCAGCTAATACAAAGCGAACTATGTCTGATGCAACAAACAACCTAATTATGGTCTGCGGTGCCTCCCGCTCGGGCACCACCATGCTAGATCTAATGCTCGGCAACAGCGACAGTGAATTTTCCTGCGGCGAGATTTATGCACTGTTTCGCCCCTACAGGACCCATCACTTTAATCCTGACTGCTGCTGCGGAGCCAAGCCTTGCATCGTCTGGAACAAACTTAGCAAACTTCATGAAAGCGAGTTCCACGCCGCCGCATTAGCGCAAACAGGCATTCATCATGTTGTGGATTCCTCGAAGGATCTGAACTGGGTTCTGGATAGCAACCGCTGGGCAAGCCATCAAGACATTCCGGTAAAGAATGTGCTGCTGTGGAAACAGCCGATTGACCTTGCCTATTCTCACTGGAAGCGCGGTCGACCCATAGATTACTATCGGCGCGCTTTCCTGAACTACCATGAACGTTTTCTCGACCTGCGTCTGCCGTACGTAGCTATCGGCTTCGAAGCACTTGTCGATGACCCTGAAAATGTGCTCAAAAAGGTATGCAGCTACACCGGGGTTGAATGGCATGCGGGCCGGCAAGAGTTCTGGCGAAAACAACATCATCACCTGTTCGGCAGTGCCGGCACCTTCAAACAAGTGAATACTGGCAACTCAAAGATACGTTCCAAGGAAAATTTTCCGGCTGACTTTCTTGCTGCGTGGGGTAAGACTGATGCCGCACGAGGTCACGATGAAAGACTGAATTATGTGATCTCTGAATTACGAGCAGCCGATATAGTTTTGGGCACCCCCGCCAACATCAACGCGAAGTTGCGTTATTCCGGGCCGGTAAAACCGTTTTGGTATTACCATCATGCACTGAAGTACATGTATCAAAAACGCTTCCCGGTTCAATTGAGCTCCGCCGAATCGACCTGAGCACCAAGAAGCAAAAAGGCATCACCCCGCTTAAGCCGGAGCTTGAATTTCGACCAAAAAAAACCGGCATGCGATGCATGTCGGTTTTTTTGTTACTGAACAAAGAAGACGCAGACCAAGTTAAATCCACTTGGCTACTTTAATGCGTACAAGCTCTGCACCTGAAACTGCTCTATATTAAATCTGAACTAAACGTTCAGAAAAAAGCGCTTACTCAGGAATTACGTTTTCAGCCTGTGGGCCCTTCTGACCCTGAGTTACATCCATCGTAACCCGCTGACCATCTTTCAATGTTTTGAAACCTTCGGCCTGGATAGCTGAGTGATGCACAAACACATCCGCGCCGCCTTCCTGTTCGATGAAACCAAAACCCTTTGCATCGTTAAACCACTTAACTGTTCCGCTTACTCTAGACATACTAACCTCTGACAAATACTGACAACTTACTGTTGTCGAAAACCCCATCTCTGTTTAAGCCGAATAGACTACATCGACCCGCTGAGTACATTCTCAGTATATATGGCTGCGGCGCAAAATAAAGCAATAAAATGTTATACAGAGTGTCATCAAAGCAGATGCCATCAGGGACTTAACGACTTTTTAGCGCCAAAGTGACGGCGCTGCTGCGTTTTAAGCCTGCATCGGAACTAAAGCCCGGCAATAACCGTTCGGATATCTGCGGCCATATATTCAACCCGATGCGGTGGTGTAAACAGTGCCACCAGGGCCCCTTCAGGGTTCAATAGATACACTGTGGGTGAGTGATCGACCCGGTAATCGTCGGGATTGGCATTCACGCTATAGGTCGCATTAAGACCCTGAACCAGCGAGTCGAGCTGCTCCTTCTCACCGGTAATTGCCGTGAACCCAGCGCCATAAGGGATAATGTATTCGTTTAGTACCACAAGCGAATCCCGCCCGGGGTCAACCGATACAAACAACACCTCTATTGGCGCATCGTCATATTCTAACAACTCAGCAGCCAGCTCATCTTTCAACAAACCCAGTTTATACATCGTCGGCGGACAAAAATGATTGCAGGAAGAAAAGCCCATGAACAACAATGTCCACTGGCCCTGCAATTGTTGATTACCGAAAGAGTCGCCATCCTGATCCAACAACATAAACTCAGACAACGGTTTAGCCGATGACAACAAGCTACCGGCTTTTCCGGCAACCACCCGCGGCAAATCGGAAACAGACTCACTCGTAGGCCGCACAGCAAAAACTGCAATGAGCACCAGGCTCATTGCCGTTAAAAAGAAAATGGAAAATCTCTGCATTGCTCTCTAAAAAGCGTTAGTTGCGCCGGCAGACTTCTTGGGCCGTGTGAACCACGCCATCACCATTACCATTAACGTAAAACTAACCCCGTCAGAAAAAATCATCATGAGCTGATAGCCCGGCGGGAATGCTGACCATATGATATCGGCAAATCGCGGGTAAGCCGTATAGGCGATGCCCATGGTTCCGCAGATTGCGACATGATCCCAATACTTCACAGTAAACTTATTCAGCATGAGCATTGCAGCACCAATTAACAAACCAATAACAATACTATTAAACCAGCCTATAGCGATCATCACCGGTGAAGCTTCGGGCACGCCGTTGCGTTGAATATAGACTGTTGCCACTGGCCCTAAAGCACGCATGTTTTTCCGAATATCGTCGCCGGAATCGCGGCCTGGCAAAATGTAGGTGCCTGATTCGGGAAAATGCTCCAATAGCGCCTCGGCCGCAGCAACATCACCCGTAGTCTGCGACATGGTGCTGTAAGGAATATCGGTAAACACATAGAAACCAAGGCTCCAGATCCAGGCCACTAAAGCCACACACACCGCACCTAAAATTAAACGCATCGACTTACCCTCATGCCAGATTAAATCTTCTCAGAAGCTTCAGACTACCCACACAGGCGAGCAAACAGAAGCAATGCCGCTAATAATGCCGCCCTGCAACGGCCGCTGACCAAAGAGTGAGCGGTTGCAAGGCTCAATATGCGGGAATCCACCACCAGCAAGGGGTTTCGTCAGCTAACCACAGGCTCTCAAGAATGATATTCTGTCGCCAAAGAAGGCTAAAAAAATCACCGAGCCGCATCCGGCGACTAGCACAGGACATTTAATGGACATTGATATCATTCTGGAAGCCGACGTCGGCCCACAGCAATTTGCTGAACTCGCAGTAAAGGCCGAAAACCTCGGTGTACGCGCTATCTGGTCGTCTAATTACCACCAAAACTATGATGCATTTCTGGTAATGGCACCGGCGGCACTGGCCACATCAAAAATCAAACTGGCGGCATTGGCTGTTAGCCCTTGGGAAATGCATCCGCTGAAAATGGCGAATGCTCTGCTCACACTGAACGAAATCTCTAATGGCCGTGCCGCTGTAGCATTGAGCGGTGGGGGCGGTGTACTGGGAGCTTGTGGCTGGAAAATCAATTCGCAGCAAAAAGAGCCCTGGCCCCTTAAAGACCCCATCATGCTCAATCGTTACCCGGAACGGCGTGTTGCCGGTGTGCGCGAAGGCATTGAAGTAATAAAAACTGCGCGCAGCGGCAAGCTGGCTTATTCCTATGACGGTGAAATTTTTCAGATAACCCGCCCGTTCGTTATGGACTGGGCAAAAGCCACCGACCCGCTGGTTTATGGTTGCTGCAGCGGCCCGATGATGGTTCGCATGGGCGGTCGTGTGGCCGATGGCATTCAGTTATCCGATTTCACCGTAGCGATGATGCCCGAAGCAATGGAGAACCTTGAGAAAGGATGGGCGCTTCGTGATGACAAACCCGAAGACTTCCGCATTGGTAACTTCTGGGCATGGCACATGAAAGATGACATTAAAGTGGCCATGTATGAGGCGCGCCGTGAGCTGATCTGGCGGGGTGCCATTGCAGGTCGTTACAAAGATGAAATCCGCCCGTTCTGCCACGATGAAACCGAAGTGGAACTGGTTGTCGACAACTTCATGAATCTGCTGAAAGCCTACTGGACGCGCACTGGTGTTATCGACAATATACCCGATGATTTGTCGGAACGGCTGGTAAAGGGCATGGCATCAACCGGCGACATGAGCAGCATGGAAGAAGAACTCGAGCGTTTCGATCAATTTGCGAAAAGCGGCTTAACCGAACTCTCCATTCGCCTGTTTGATGACCCGATGGATGGACTGAATAAAATCGGCGAACATGTAATGCCTCGATACTCTTAATCGACCGCTATCATTCATACATATAGCAATAAAAAAGCCCCGCTTAGCGGGGCTTTTTTATTGCTATAAATTCATTTCTAAAAACAACCAACAACTAATACTGATCAGCCTGCTGCTCTACACTGGCGTACACCTGCAGAGAACCATCCTTATTCAGCTGAAAAACCTTATAGGGCTGAAAACGATCACCCATCTCCATGCCCGGACTGCCCAAAGGCATAGCAGGCACGGCAAGGCCGATTGCATTTTCAGCGGGGTTATCGAGAAACTGCTGCACGTATTTGGCGGGCACATGGCCTTCAAACACATAACCCTGATCAGATACTGCGGTATGACATGAAGCAGACTGCGACGTAACACCCAGCTCTTTCTTCAAGCCATCAAGGTCTCCAGGATGATGTGTCTGCGTGGTAAATCCGAACTCCTCCAGATGAGAAATCCACTTAACACAACAACCGCAGGTAGGGGATTTATACACCTGCAACTCTTCGGCATTCGACGTTAGCGGAGCTGCGGTGAGAAACACACCAACCAGAAAAACAAAATTCATATATCGCAACATAAGGGCCTACCTCTGACTAACCAAGTTACCGCGACTGATCACCGTAATTTTCCATGTACATACGCAAACGCGCACCCCAGATTTCAAACAAGATGTTCAGGCTATTTTCAGAATTAAGCCGGGTGTTCTGCTGGTACTGATTACCAACACGCTGTGGCCCCTCGTAAATAGCCAGCAACTCACCGTTACCACCATCACGCAACTGCGCCTGCGCAACAACAATGCCGAAGCCCTGCGTTTGAACATCTTCACCCTTGCGTGCAAACGGCATCAAACTGATCAGTTCCACACGCACAATCAGCACGCCTTCGCCAGGCTCATCAACAATCTCGTATTTCTGACTGATTTCAGCGCTAACAGCTTTCTGGTAAGTATTTTTGAGCCACTTCTTATCTTCAGCTGTAAGCGCCCATTTCTGCGTGCTGCGCTCAGCACTGCTTACCCACGGTGGTGCCAATACGAAGGTTGCACTAACACCCAGAGGTGCGATCAACACTTTTGTGTAAGCAGAAACATCAATATCGGCCTTTTGATAGTAAGGCGCCAATCTTTCGACTTCAGTCGCATCAACCGCAAAAGCAGCATTTGTTAAAAAGCCAATGCTAATGGCCAAATACAAAACATAGTTTTTCATGTCGGTTCACTCACAATAAAAACATTAACACTCACAGCCTCTAATACTACTAGATAATGTGCATACGATTCATTAACGGTTAAAATTGAACGACCGACAAGCATTAAGGACACAAAACTAAAAAACGCTGATTATGACTTTGCCAAATATTCACAGGCCCCGGGTTCTGCTCATGCAGATAAGGGATGACACCACCGTCCGTATTGAGGAATACCAAAGCTTTCTGGCTTATAGCGGTCTCGCCGAAGACCAACTCGACGTGCTTAATGTGTTCGATATTCCCAATTTCGATGCGGAGGTGCTGGAGGGGTATGACGCACTCTTTGTCGGTGGCGCCAGCGAGGCCAGCGTACTGGAACCCGAACATTACCCGTTTGTCATACCCGCCATTGCGTTGTTGCAGCATTGCATACGTGAATCAACACCGGTGTTTGCATCATGCTTCGGCTTTCAACTGGCGGTGCTGGCGCTGGGCGGCGAAATTATCCGCGATGGCGATGATTACGAAATGGGCACGCCGCTTATGTCGCTCAGCGATGCCGCGGCCAATGATGTGTTGTTCAAAACGACGGCCAAGGCGTTTCCTGCCGTATCGGTGCATCGCGAAAGGGCCGCTGCGCTGCCCATGGGCTGTGAACTACTCGCCTATACCGACGCCTGCCCACACGCGTTTAAAGTAACTGACAAACCGTTCTGGGCCTTTCAGTTTCACCCCGAAGTTGACCGGGCAACACTGGTTGAACGCTTAACTATTTACAAAGCAACCTACACCGATAATGACGGGCAACTCGATGAGGTATTGGCATCAGCTGTTGAAACCCCAGAGTCGAATAAACTGTTGCGTCGCTTTGTTGAACGTGTGCTGCGCTAGATTCAGGGGTAAACGATCCGCTGCGAAGAACGCCCGCAGAAGACTTCACCGTCATCCATTGCAACCATCTGCTGATAACAATCTTCGACCGAATCTGTTAACAATAGTGTTGGCGCACCACCAAGATAACGCATCAGATAAACATATTTAATATCTTCGGTAGGCACACTGAACTTATAAAAAGTATTTACACAACGCCCATCGATAAATTCGACTCCTTGCTTTTCTGCGCTGGCAGCCAAGTTCTCTACGGCAGCAAGGCATTGGTGCGTTTGATAGTCTTTCATGTTAACGAATGCCAATTCAGGGGCGTTAGCGCCACCTTTTTCGCTAGCTAAAAAGAACAGGTGCAGTTCAGCATAGGCCGGCATTGAAGATGCAAGGAACAGCAACGTAATAAACAGTCTTCTCATCGTCTGCTCCTGCATGACGGCTCAGCTCATGGGGTTAATTCGCACCAGCGGGGCATTACCGAGCTTCGCATAGCCCTATTTAACCGTTATCGATTTAGGTAACAGCCCTGTTAACACGCCAAGACGCATGGCTGGCTCGTTACCCTGGCCAACCGATTAGCCGGGAATACGCCACCCCGAACCTTTATGCCATTGCTCCACAATTAAACCAACGATAGCGGATGCCTATAGCCGGCCTAGGCACAAAGCAACCGGCTCACTTAGCAGGGGCAGCCTTCAGCGGAAAGTATTTCGCTGCGGCAGCAACCACCTCCTCAAGCACATCACCCTTTGGATTTCCTGTGAATTTTGCAACCATCTTGTGGTCCGCATTGAATATCAATACGCAGGGACTAAACAAGTCGAGGCTATATTCCTTTGCCCAGATGTTCTGAGTATCCACGTATATCCTCACGCCACTAGGAACATGCTTTTTGAGCTCCTTGTTCAACTCGTTCAATATAAATTTAGATGAGGTATTAACATCTCCGATGTCTATGGTGTTGATATTGGAAAATTTAGGACGAATGGCCTCCTCCCACTTTCCAAGCTCTGCCATTTCCGTGAGTGAGGTAACAAAGACGATCACGGGCTTGCCAGAGAAGTCTTGCAAGCCGCCTTTTTTGCCATCCTGATCCATAAGCTCAGCAGGCACGGCAAATGCCGAAGTGCACACGCCAGTGAGTGCCAACACCAAAAAAACACGCCGCAGGTAAGCGGATACTGAGTAACCTGCCATGCCGATCTTTGTCATATTCATTCGAATTCTCCAGGGGAAATACTAGTTCACTGCTTTGTGGGCCAAGCCTTCACTTTACCCATAATCTTCTTGCGACTTGCATCGCGAATGCTTTTGTATTGTTTCATCTGTTCAACTTTGGACCATGAAGCAAGCAAATCAATGCCCTTACTCTTCAAAACCCCGTCTGCTAAATTTAATCAGCATAGACAAGCCACTATCTTATCCCAAAGATTTCAACATCACATAATCAACAGGGTTATCTGCGCACACCAGCGGCCCACACTCCAAAAAAGTCGCAATAACATTTAGTGCAACCGTAACGACAGCAATCCAGCACGCGCTCCGTTCCAACAGATTCATTTTGACGGTGCCGTCTATATCCATATCGGGCATGCGCGAGAGCATCAGCAGAACACCAACTGCAAGCAGCGTTGCTGTAAACAACAGGAATGACCATGTGTATAAATGATAGCCAAACACTGCAGAGCCATAAGTGCCACTTCCCGGAATCACATGCAGCGAGATTTGTCGTAAGGATGCCATAGCACCGAATAACGCAGCAAAAACAATAACGCCGTAGTGCGAGAACCGCTGACCAATAACAATATTGAGCATAAAACCATACATGAGCAACGCAAAACCGATCCGTTGGAGCAGGCACAAAGGACAGGGCAGCTCATCCAGAACGACCTGCATGACGAGCCCTATGCCCAGGATAAAGGCAATTCCAAGAAGCCCTAGGGCATTGATATTTCGGACCATCACATTCAACATGCAGCCACCTATAAGATGATATCCAGATGCTGACTGGCATGATAGCTAAACCAATAGAGACTCAGCACACAGGCAATACCGTATAAGACATATGAAATCCTGATGTCTAAAACACGAGCGTCTGAAACATTGGCGCGCCCCATCAGCAGAGCGAACATCGCGGCAGTAATGAGCAAAAACAACAGGGACATCATGGTTCGAAACCTCGCCTAAGCTGCTGAGAGTTCAATAACATTGGCCGGATACCTTACCATGAGATAGTCGAAGCCTCGCTGCGACTCAGCCCTGCAACTCAGTCCTGCAACTCAGTCCTGCAACTCAGTCAAAAACGTTGCCATGCTCATATCGCTCGTCCGCACCGGCCGCCTGTGTAAGCTCGGCAACATTGGACTTGGTAAAAAAGCCTTCGTAGCCATGACAGCGTTCTACATATTCTGTGATCAGTATCGAGTACTGGGAATGCTTGGAAAATATTTGCTTTAAATTGGGTTCATCCTTGCATTCACCGACAACATGAGCCAAAAACTCGATGCCTTTTTGGCTCAATGAATCCACCACGAAATCGATATTCTTTTCACCTTTGGGGTGGTCCCCATCCAAAACTTCATAGGCAATATGATGCATACGACGTCCGTAATTGCGGACAAAATCTTCCGTCGGCATGGGCAGATTCGAAAAGGAATTAATGAACGATGGAATATTATTTGCTGTAAACACTTTCGCCGGTGATTTTTTATCATCGTCGACACGGTAGTTTCGATTCACATTGGTCGATGAGTTCTGGTCAGCAATATTATAGGCACCCCAAAAGTAGTAATCGCTCATCGTGAGAAACTCCAGGATGGCATCCTCCCGCTCGCCAGCGAGAATGCGGGTTGCCATGTGGTCAACCCCAAGAATAAGCCCGTCTATCCCAAGGCTTGCTGCCGCCTCGGCTGCATTTTCCAGCACGCCTTGCTCCAGCTTACTCAGCGAGAAACGATTGCCGCACCCTAGTTCATCAAGCTGGAATACATTTTCCTGTGTATAGCCAACGCGATTGCCGGTTAAGGAAGAAGGAAAAGTGAAATTAAAATGATCATTGGCAATGAATCTATTTTGGGTTTCATGCGGGTAGTGAAAACGAATACTATGAGACTCAAGAGTCTCGCGGGTAGCTTTGAGATCACTGGTGGAAAAGATCTCACCGATATAGCGCGCATTCGGTTTCTCACGAGCCATGGGGTAGAGCATATTTAAACGGGTCAAGTCATCCTCAAAGCTTTTCGCCAGCGGTTCTAGGACGATGTACTTGGGCTGCTCATCGCCACAACTAAGAATATATATCTTATGAGTCTCATTGATATAGCTGTCCGTAAAACGATATGGCGTCAGAAAATACAACTCTGCTAAATAAGGAATAGCGTCACCGGTATCAACCTGAATCACAAGCGCGCTCACATTACCCAATAAAGCTTCCAAGCCGCTGCTCTGCCTACGCTCATAAATACGCATCCGGTAATCGTCGAAGTACGCAGAGTTTTTCTTATCCCCCACCGGGGTGTAGCCACTAATATCAAACGTCATGAAATTCTTCCTTGGTCCCTTGGATCAACTGGTTGCTACAAGAGGAGAATAAATTGGATGCCAAAACGCCTCATCAATGGAACGAACGTTTTCAGCCTCAGTTTTTTGCGGGGCCAGCCCTTCTTTTTGAGCTTGCAATGCCACTGCTAGCGCAACCTTTTTGCTAACGTTCTGAACAAGGTCAAGCGTTGGCAATAAACCATCACCCTCGCCTGTCAGAGCCGGCGACTGCTCACTTAATGCGTACGATGCCGCCATGAACATACCGTCACTCACCCGCCGTGCTCCAGATGCGCATATGGCAAGACCCATTGCCGGAAAAATGTAGGCGTTATTGCACTGTGCGATTGGGTAATGCTTCCCATCCAGCTCGACATCATCAAATGGGCTCCCCGTAGCAACCAATGCCCGCCCTTCAGTCCAGCTAAGCAGGTCTGCAGGCGTCGCCTCGACTCGTGAGGTCGGATTCGTTAATGGAAAAATAATCGGTCGCGACGTATGCGCAGCCATCTCGCAAATCAGTTCTTTGCTAAACAGTCCTGGTTGACCGGAAACTCCGATAAGAACAGTCGGCTGAACCATTTTTATGGTGTTCGCGAGGCCAAAAGCATCGTCGTCGTGATTCGACCAGTCAGCCAATTCGGCAACAGAGCGCACAAAGGGTTTCTGAAACGACAGCAAATCACTCTGATCATCTCGAATCAGGCCATTGCGATCAACGATCCAAAAACGAGATCTCGCTTCAGCCTCGCTCATGCCATCATCTACCATGGCCTGCACCAACTGTTCACAAATACCCGTTCCGGCCGAACCCCCGCCCAGCACAACGATCCGTTGTGCATCAAGGCTACTACCAGCTACTTTTACAGCGGCCAATAGAGCGCCTAATGTCACTGCCGCAGTGCCCTGTATGTCATCGTTAAATGTACAAAGCTGATCGCGATACTTATCGAGCAGCGGTTTAGCATGGGTCTGCGCGAAATCCTCAAACTGCAACAAGACATCGGGCAATACATCTTTAACAGCATTGACAAACCCATCAACGAACGCGTAGTAGTCATCACCGGTGATGCGCTCATGCCGCCAACCTATGTACATCGGATCATCTAGGCGCTCTTTATTATTAGTGCCTACATCGAGAATCACTGGCAACACCTTAGCCGGGTCTATTCCGCCGACAAGGGTATACAAAGACAGCTTACCTATCGGTATGCCCATGCCTCCGGCGCCCTGATCACCCAGCCCGAGTATGCGTTCACCATCAGTAACCACGATCACATCAATTTCGGGAAAGGGAATATTCGCCAACAACTCCGGAATTCTATCCTTGTGAGGATAAGCGACAAAAAGGCCACGCGGCTTTCGATAAATCTCACTAAACTTCTGGCAAGCTTCGCCAACGACCGGCGTATAAATAATGGGCATCATTTCTATGATGTGATCAGTCAGCAATCGATACAGCAACAACTCATTGTGATCCTGCAGAGAGCGCAAGAATATATGTCGCTCCAGATCGGTATCCTTCTGCTGGTACTCCTCATAAGCGCGTGCCACCTGCTCATCGAGTGTCTCAATATCCGGCGGCAAAAGACCATCGAGAGCGAACTCAATACGCTCGTCAGGGCTAAACGCATTGGCCTTATTTAAGATAGCGCAGTTAAGCAGCGCACTGCCCTTTAGAGGCGTGGCGATCGCATCGCCGCGATGGGTGAGAATATGATGCTGCTTGGATTTGACCATTACATTGCTCCGGCACTCTAAAACGATGATTTACTGCAACCAAGATTTGTCCTAGACAGAGATTAGCTGATCTCGGCTTCCCTTGCGACATGCGAATGATATTACCAAGTTGCCCCTAAAGCTAAAAGCTCTGAAGCAGCGTGATCGCGGCCTTACCAGCCCTGCCATAGCGATTTTAAACCGAAGAGGCAGCACCAAAGTGATCATGCATAGCCAACTCAGCAGTCGATGACTGCTTTTTGGTCGGCATTTCCGTTACGCACGGAAGGCAGGTAGTATATTGACAACTTTACTCTTAAATTTGGCTCATTATAGATCTCGACTCCCTACTGTTGTCGCGATTGCAATTTGCGCTCGCCGTTGCGTTTCACATTATGTTCCCTCGTTTACGATTGGCCTCGCAACGTAGCAAGGTGCAAATTAACTAACTGCGAGTGCGCCTTAAGTAAGCAACTCAAGCGGCCAGCAAAGCTGCTATTCTTAAATCTGTGCGACTGCCATTACAGTCGTTGAACCTAAATGGGGCACGCTTTATGCGTCTGTATAAACTATTCGTATATTTGCTGCTGGTAATCGCAGCCGGAGTAGCGATTCTTGCACTGACGGATAACTCTTTCCGACTTGGTGTTCTGGCAACAGTCATTGCTTTTCTGGCAATTGTTGGCATATGGGACATGCGCCAAGATCGTCATAGCATACTGCGCAACTATCCCATCGTCGGGCACTTACGCTGGATATTTGAAGCCATCAGGCCCGAGTTCCGACAGTACTTTTTTGAGTCCTCTACCAGTGGGCGCCCATTTAGTCGCGATCAACGATCACTCGTGTACCAGCGCGCGAAGGATATCCTAGACAGACAACCATTTGGTTCAGAAATTGATTTTTATAAAGCCAATTATGCGTGGGTTAATCACACAATGGCGCCACGGAAACTCCAAAGCAGCGATATACGTGTAACCATAGGCGAGCAAAGTAAGCACCCCTACTCGGCCTCCATTTATAACATCTCGGCAATGAGTTTCGGCGCACTGAGCGGCAAGGCCATCGAGGCACTCAACAAGGGCGCTAAAAAAGGTGCGTTCGCCCATGATACGGGCGAAGGGTCTATCAGCCCTTATCATCGCCAGGGTGGCGACCTTATTTGGGAAATAGGCAGTGGATACTTTGGCTGCCGACATGACGATGGCAGCTTTAACCCTGACAGGTTCAGCGAGCAAGCCGCTTATGAAAATGTCAAAATGATCGAGGTTAAGCTTTCGCAAGGCGCCAAGCCCGGACATGGAGGCGTTTTACCTGCCTCTAAAGTGAGCCCGGAAATAGCCGCTACACGCGGGGTTCCCGAGGGCAAAGACTGCATCTCGCCGGCATTTCACACTGCGTTTAGCACGCCGCGTGAACTGCTGGAATTTATTGCCCGCTTAAGAGAACTGTCCGGCGGGAAGCCCACTGGATTCAAACTGTGTGTCGGTCATCACTGGGAATTTATGGCCGTGTGCAAAGCCATGCTGGAAACCGGCATCGTGCCTGATTTCATCGTAGTTGATGGTGCCGAAGGTGGAACAGGAGCCGCACCACCTGAGTTCTCCGATCACCTAGGCATGCCACTTTTACTGGGCCTTGATTTCGTTAACAACACGCTGATCGGGGCCGGTCTCCGCGATCAAATAAAACTCGGCGCAAGCGGGAAGGTGGTTTCGACTTTTGATATTGTTAGCATGATGGCACTGGGTGCTGACTGGTGTAACTCGGCACGAGGGTTCATGTTTGCACTGGGGTGTGTGCAATCGCAATCCTGCCATACCAACCGATGTCCGGTTGGTGTAGCAACTCAGGACCCCAACCGACAAAAAGCCTTAGTCATCAGCGATAAATCCGAGCGCGTCTACAACTTCCATCGCAATACACTGCGGACACTGAGCGAATTTATCGCGGCTATAGGCTTGAAACACCCCAGCGAGCTGCGCAAGGATCACTTCCAAATTGTCAGTCAGACGCACAGAGACATGAGAGAAATCGCGTTATCTAAACTGGCTAATGGCGAACTATTGAGTGGAACCAATAATCCCGCTTACCGAAACCATTGGGAGATGGCGGATCCTGAAAGTTTCAGCCCCCTGGAGCCCAAACCAGCCGCTGCCGCCGGAAACACTGTTTAGATATTTGAGGCCCGGGTAGAAAATAACGCTATTTTCGACACCGTTATTTTCTACTCTGGCGCCAAATATCAAGAGCCCACGAAGATTTAGGCTTACGTGCACCAGCTAACCGTGGTTCGATACCCGCCCAGTTGATGAGACCCCAGCTGTGTATAACCAGCAGGGGGAAGACCATTGCAATAAGCGGCCTTGCATATCATGGCTGCATTAAGCAGCCCTTGTGATTAG
>JABIQA010000058.1 GCA_018699155.1 Chromatiales bacterium | reverse complement strand
CTAGGCTCCCGCGGCGAGGATCTCACCCGTCAGGTAATGGGTTTTGTAGACAACATCAAAGGCGGATTGCTCGCGGGTATCGGCCTCATATTACTTATTTACACATCGGTATCGATGATAAAAAAAGTTGAGGACAGCTTCAACTATGTGTTCCGGGTTGAACATTCCCGTAATGTCCTGCAGCGTTTCAGTGAATATCTCAGTGTTCTACTGATTGGACCGGTGCTCATGGTAACCGCCATGGGTCTGCTCGCCTACGTTGGCAATCTCGATATCGTTCAGAATGCTGCGGGGATATCCGGCATTCACGAAACCACGCTGTTGGTGGGCCAACTGCTTCCCTACATTCTCATTAGCGGGTTATTTACCTTCTCGTACATGTTTATTCCTAATACTCGTGTTAATTTTTTTGCAGCGCTTGGCGGCGGCATAACCGGAGGTATCCTATGGTCAACCACCGGACTGCTATTTACCCGATTTGTGGTTAGCGCCACCCGCAATATTGATATTTACGCGTCTTTTGCCGTGGTCATCGTTGCGCTTATGTGGCTCTATCTATCATGGCTTATTCTGCTGATTGGTGCGCAAACAGCCTTTTACTTGCAAAAACCTGAGTACCTTAGGATTGGCTATAAACCGCTTAACATTGGCAACCGCCTGCGGGAAAAAATTGGCTTGGAAGTTATCTTTGAAGCTGCTAGACGCTTCCGTGACGGCAAGACACCGGTCACCGCTGACGAGATCGCCACTCAGATCGATCAACCAGGCTTAGTTATCAGTCCCGTATTAAGACGACTGACAAATGCCGGACTCATTGCAGAGAGTGGTAAGCAAGGTCTCATTCCCGGGCGAGATCCGTCGACGATCAGAATCAGCGATATCCTTGGTGCTATAAGAAACGACCATCAACGGGATATTTTCAATCACGGGAAATGGGCCCCGGACGTCAATGCTATTGACCTAAATATCAATAGCAGCATCGAAGGTTTTTATTCAAACCTGTCGGTTTACGATGCGCTTAGCAACGCCACAGGCAATAACGAGCAAACGCCAAAGACCTAACTGCCGGCAACAGTCATCGTCTCAAGCAGAACTGATCCGCTGCGTATGCCACCGCGCAAATCGACATCGTTGGCTACTGCAACTATCTGGGAATACATCTGTTTTAAATTACCGGCAATGGTAATTTCATGCACGGGGTACTGAATAACCCCCTTCTCTACCCAGAAGCCTGCCGCACCGCGTGAATAATCGCCGGTAACAGTGTTAACACCCTGCCCCATCAACTCTGTCACCAGAAGACCGGTATCCATTTGCGCAAGAAGTCCGGCAAAATCAATATCGGAGTGACTGACAACCAAATTATGTACCCCACCAGCATTACCAGTGCTTTCTTTACCTAGTTTACGAGCGGAATAACTGGCGAGCACATAGCTTTCAAGAATGCCTGCCCGCACCAGATCATGTTCATAGGTTGCTACACCCTCCGCATCAAATGGCGCACTGCCCAATGCCCGCGGTATATGCGGCCGCTCGGTAATCGAAATAAACTCGGGCAACACATGGGTGCCAAGACTATCCAGCAGAAAGCTGGACTTCCGGTACAAAGCACCACCGCTTACTGCACCCACCAAATGACCGAATAAACCGCGCGCCAACCGGGCAGGAAAAATAACTGGCGTATTGCGGGTGTCCAATTTACGCGAACCCAAGCGCTGCACTGTGCGCAGACCTGCCTCTTGCCCAACCTCAGCAGCCCCTCTTAGCTCTCCAGGAACCCGTGAAGCGGTGTACTCATAGTCTCGCTGCATCTCATCGGCCTCCTGCGCGATCACCGAACAGGAAACGCTGTGGTGGCTATCAGGATAAACGCCCATAAAACCATTGCTATTCGCATAGAGGCTAATACCTTCTGCAGCGGATACCGTAGCCCCCTCAGAGTTACTAATCCGGGTATCGACAGCCCGTGCAGCCGCTTCGCACTCAAGAGACAGCGCAATAGCATCAACAACAGAAATGCCCCAAGGGTGCCAGAGATCCAGATCCGGCCAACTTGACGCCAGGCGTTTGGGGTCAGCGAGCCCTGCACAATCATCTTTCGCGGCATAAGAAGCCAATGAGCAAGCCTTAGACACTGTTTCCGCAACGGCTGCGGGACTCAGGTCAGAACTGCTGGCACTGCCCTTCTGTTGATTTAGATAGACAGTAATACCCATACCTTGATCGCGATGATGCTCAATAGTTTCAACATCCTGAAGCCGGCCGGTAACGCTGAAGCCCGCCCCCTGACTCACGTTAACGCCGGCTTCGGTGGCTCCCAAGGTCTTCGCCTTCTCCAGAGCGATGCCGGCGATAGTCTCAAGCTGCTGCTGATCAAAATCCATAGTCACGACCAATTTATAAATACTGAGTGGGTGAAACCCGCTATTCTAGCTAAACTTTTACAAGCACGATCGGCAATGTAGAATCGAACCGTTATTAACTTACATTATTACGAGTAAAATCTGTCTATGAGCATTCAAGTAGGAATCATTCTCGGCTCTCAGTCTGATTGGGAAATCATGACTCATGCAACCGACACACTAAAGAAGCTGGGTATTGAGCACGAGGCTCATGTGATCTCAGCACACCGTGCTCCACATCGTTTAGTCGAGTATTGCAACTCTGCCAAAGACCGCGGGCTGAAGGTTCTGATTACTGCAGCGGGCCTGGCTGCGGCTCTGCCCGGCGCTGCAGCTGCGGTAACCCCATTGCCTGTTCTCGGAGTCCCTATGTACTCAAAATACTTTGGTGGCATGGATGCTTTGGTATCGATGGTACAAATGCCGGCGGGCATACCAGTGGGAACTCTGGCTATCGGGCGCGCAGGCGCAATTAATGCCGCTCTGCTTGCGGCTGCGATCATTGCTTTATCCGATAAAGATGTAGAGATTGCATTGGATAAGTTCCGTGCAGACCAGACTCAGGCTGTTCTGGACACGCCACAGCTGGTTTAGTGGCTTAGCCGGGCACAAGTTCTGTGCAACAAAAAAGCCTCTGTAATACAGAGGCTTTTTTGTTGCCTAATATTTCAGAGCGCTTAATCCTCATCGACCTGATCACGCGGAACGTTATAGCGAAAGTCCCTGCGTTTAAGCAACACCATTAAGCCTCCGATCAAACATACAAAACCCGCAATCAGACAAATGGTGGGCCAATACCAGTAATTCAAATAGATGGAAGCCCCCAGCAGAAGCAGGCCCGCCAAAAGATAAAAGAAAGGCAAAAACTCATAGAGCGGCTTTGACAACCACATGCTATTCAATCGACGAACCTCACAAAAAAAGCCAGAGACCATCCTACGGCCTCAATGATATGGTCAGATTAGCATAACCAACAATGCTGAATGAGCCAACTAGTGAATGTTTACCGCAGATAACGGACTAGATGCCAACACCACCTACCGTAAGTCGGTCAATCTTTAGTGTCGGCTGACCAACACCCACAGGTATAGACTGACCCTCTTTGCCACAAACTCCAATTCCGGTATCAAGTTCCAGGTCATTGCCTACCATTGAGACCTGATGCAATACAGAAGGCCCATCGCCAATTAAGGTTGCATCCTTTACCGGAGAACCCAGCTTGCCGTCCTTAATCAGATAACTTTCGCTTGCAGAAAAGACAAACTTGCCGGACGTAATATCAACCTGTCCACCCGCAAAGTTGCGCGCATAAATACCGTTTTTCACCGAAGCTATAATCTCTGCCGGATCATGCGGACCGGGCAGCATATAGGTGTTGGTCATACGTGGCAGCGGCGGGTGTGCGTAGGATTCTCTCCGACCATTTCCGGTAGGCTCCACCCCCATGAGTCGGGCATTCATTTTATCCTGCATATAGCTAACCAGCCGTCCGTTCTCAATCAATGTGGTCTGGCGGGTTACTGTGCCTTCATCATCTATATTGAGAGAGCCGCGACGACCCGGCATCGCACCATCATCCACAACAGTGCAGAATTCAGATGCCACCTTCTCACCCATACGACCTGAAAATGCGGATGTTCCCTTGCGATTAAAGTCACCTTCGAGTCCATGCCCGATCGCCTCATGCAGCAGCACCCCGGGCCAACCAGGCGCAAGGACGACGGTCATCTCACCTGCGGGTGCGGGCCCGGCCTCAAGGTTTACCAATGCCTGACGCACAGCCTCATCGACATAGGCGGCCGGATTTTTTGAATCCAGCAAGTAGTCGTAGCTATGTCGTCCACCGCCACCACTAAAGCCCTGCTCACGCCGGCCATTCTCTTCGACAATGACCGATACGT
>JABIQA010000166.1 GCA_018699155.1 Chromatiales bacterium | reverse complement strand
GGCCTTACGTGTCAGTTCGCCGGTAAAAGTATAGAACAAATCTGCTTGCTGCCGCGCTTATCTCTGGCAAATTCAACTAATAAAGGTGCACTTTGCGCATTGGTCCCTGCGAACGTGACCGCCTGCTGCCGACATTATCTTTCTGCGCTGATCACAGCTCAATGTAACGCCCGTGGCAGCGACTGGCCGTTAGGCTAGTCCGGCGACTGAATGCGCCACAAATAAAGTTGATACTAATAGGTATTGAATCATCCTTTTCATATAGACGTAACTCCTTGTCAAACTAATGGGATAGGAGCCTGACTAACGAACCTCAAACACCCAGCCTGCTTCGCGCACATACTCGTAAAGTAGGTTAGTAGGAGGACGAAACTCCAGGTCGCCAAGCGAGATCAGCGCATTCCCGCCAACCGATATCCAATTAGGGTCTATCTCTGAGGACTCAATGTGCTTGTAGAAGTTTTCTCTCTTCATCGGATGCACATAAAGCTTCACATCGTCAGTAAACAACCGACCTGTGGCTTCCAAAATACCGCCGGAAAGATCTCGGTAGTAGCCTTCGTTAAGCAGCATCGCAAATGCCGATGTGCCTACAACAAAACGCAATGGCTGATTCGAATACCGTCGCAGATAGTCAGTAAACGCGTAGTTATGTCGCAGGCTACTCACCATCACCCACTCGCCCTGGGCCAGACTCTCACGCACCTTTTGTGCGAACTCTTCAATCTTCTTGGGCTTATCGGCATGCACCGTCGAGAAAGAAAAGTCGACCGTACACAACGGTTTTTCATGCGCACCGTTTTCACTTAAGAATTTTTGGCTCGCCATTTCCATGACGCGCTCATTCGCAACCAACGGTTGACTCATCGCAACACGACGAATAATCAACGGACGCTGGCGCAATACTTCTGATGGCGGGCGCATCTGACCTTCTTTGTCGAACAGAACTACTTTTGCAAGGCCGCTCGCGAGCATGCTCATGCCGGTGTGAGCTGCATCGACCGATTCAAACGCAGGACCGAATAAAGCGGCCACATCGACCTCAATATGGTGATCATCAATGTTGTCAGACACAAACTTCAGGCCATCTACCGCGCCATCACCCGCAAGAAACACGCTGTGAATGAGGTTTACCCCAAGAACACCCAGCGCTTCTTGCTGCTGCAGGTTGGTGGGGTCGAGCATATTAACGTGCATGATAGCGGTGCTGGGCTCGGCACCAGGCTCGTGCTGAAATCGCAGCCCCACCCAACCATGACACTCGTTGGTGCCATCAAAATTCCGGGCAGATACGGTGTTGGCAAATGCAAAAAACCGGGTGTCGGCCGAACGGTCATTACCCAGGCGTGAAATAAGCAGCGAATACTCTTTATCGAGCATTGCCTCCACACGCTCTCGCGAAACATACCGGCCAGCTTTGCCATAAACCTCGTCCGATACTTTCATGTCATAGGCGGAGATGGTTTTAGCGACGGAACCTGCCGCACCGCCAACCCTGAAGAACCAACGGGCCACTTCCTGACCTGCGCCGATTTCTGCTATAGCACCATAAAGGTGGCGGTCGAGGTTAATGGCCAATGCTTTCTGGTGAGTACTGAGTTTGGCGGCGCTCATTATTTTTACTGCATCCTTGCGAAAACACTGTGTAAAGGAATCAAAATGATTTGTTTTGGTAGGAAAATTTACAACATTCCTGCAAATAGAGTCTAACGGAGTTTCTATATAGCATGCAGCACATTTAGCCAGCCCTGCGAAGGCAAGATGCGGATGGACTGACACAGAGCAAGTCGTTATTGTCAGAGATTATCGCGAATAATAAGGTATTGCAGTGTCACAAGTTACTTCTGCGGCCGAAGAGAAATAGGGTCTATCTCCGGAATTCCAAATGCTGACACTATCGACAGAACGGCGGCGGCAAATTATCGGGCCAATTTTCGGCCTTGGGTTTCTCACACCGGCAATCCATGCGCTCGGCTTCCCGCATTTTCAGCCGATGTCGCTGCGGGCCGGCAAACTCCGGGGTGATTGCGGTCTGGGCAGCATCACATGAAAACCATAAGCATTTGGCTTTTGGGGTGTTTTATTGCTCTTGCTGCTCTCAGTGGCTGCGCACCTCAGGAGCAAGACCACAGCGTCCGCGGCGAAACCATGGGCACTTTCTACAGCGTAAAGTATTTCGGGCCGACACGTTTGGCGCTGGATGCTGCCATCGATAACCGGCTGCAACAGCTGGATGCCAGCCTGTCAACCTACAAAACCGGCTCGGAAGTGAGTCTTTTCAACGCATCCAAGGCAAACCAGTGGTTTCCGGTAAGTGCCTCAACTGCGGAAATAGTGGCCCTGGCGCAGTCGATAAGCTTACGCAGCGACGGCGCTTTCGACATTACCATCGGACCGCTGGTTGATCTCTGGGGATTCGGCAGCGGACCGTTTAAAAGCGAACCCCCGCCTGCCGAACTCATCCGCGAGCGACTCAGCCACGTGGGCTATCAAAACATTTCAGTGCGAAACTATCCGCCGGCATTACGCAAAAGCTACCGGGCGACGGCCATCGATCTTTCGGCCATTGCCAAAGGCTATGCCGTAGATCAGCTTGCGGAGCTGCTGGATAATGCCGGGGTTGATGCCTGGCTGATTGAGGTCGGAGGAGAGCTGCGCACACGCGGCAGCAAAACGACAGGGCAGCCATGGCAGGTAGGCATAGAAAAACCCATTGCCAATGAACGCAGCGCCCAAAGAGTTATCTCTCTTCGCAATGCCGCTATCGCCACCTCGGGCGACTACCGCAACTTCTTCGAATTTAATGGCGTACGTTATTCACACAGCATTAACCCATTGACGGGCTGGCCTGTTCCGGACAACATCGGATCAGTAAGTGTTATTGCCAACGATGCCATGACAGCAGATGCCTGGGCCACCGCGTTGTTAGTTAAAGGGTCAGATGAAGCGCTGCAACTGGCAGAAGCAAATAATCTTGCCATTAGTATTATTCAGCGCGGCGCCGGCGGTAAACTTACTGAACAACTGTCGCCGGCATTTGCCGCATTACTAAACGACTAAACCCGACAAGCAATGGCCGATAAAAATAAAAACTACTTGAAACGCGCCTTTAACCGCAAAGCCGCAAACTTTAGCAAAGCCGATTTCCTACACGCTATAGTGCGCGACGAACTGCTTGAACGGCTGTCGATGTTTCGGCTAAAACCATTGCAGAGCATAGTTCTTGGTGGTGGTGGGGGTGAGCTTGCCGAAGCGCTGCGCCGGCAATACCCGGCCACTCGTTGCATTTCTATTGATAGCTCAGAAGCCATGAGCGAGCTCGCTCAACACCATGGCGAAGCACTGTGTGCCGACATGCTCGAGCTGCCATTAGCCGATAACAGCGTGGATTTAATTGTTTCTAATCTCACCCTTCAATATGGCGCCAACCCACAGGGCAGCCTGCAATCGGTGCTCAATGAAATTAACCGAGTACTGAAGCCCGGCGGATTACTGCTCACTGCTTTTTGCGGCAATGGTTCGTTTGCTGAACTCCGCGAAAGTTGTGCCCGCGATAACTACGAGCACTTCGATACGCTGCCCGACCTCCACAATGCCGGTGATGAAATGCTAAAAGCCGGGCTCCGTGATCCGGTACTGGATACCGAACTGCTCACCATCACCTACAGCAGCTTCGATAAACTCATTAATGAATTAAGGGCAGTAAGCGTCACCCGCCAAATTAACCGAAGACGAAAGGGTTTAGGGGGCAAAACCTATTGGCAACAGACCCGGCTCAACTACGATACCCAGCGCAACCTGGACGACAAGCTGCCGGTAACCATAGAGCTCGTCTACACCCATGCCCGCGGCGGCGAGGCGCCGAAACCTGCCGAGCCCGCGGAGTACAGCGTTCCGCTATCGCGGCTGCTGGGTCGCGGACCCCGTAAAATGACAACTGATGAGCCGGCTGACGACGATTAATTTTTCGATCAATTGACCGAAAAACGGTCTACGGGGCAGGCTGTTGAGCACTCGGAACGGTTCTCATTGCCGAGTGCGGCTGAATCAATCCTTGCTGATAAGCGAGAATAAGCAGCAAAAACAGCGCAATAGACAATACAATGCGCAAGGTGAGACTGTTGGCCATACGTTTGCGGTTCCCCGGTTTGTCTTTAACCAGAAAAAACAGGCCTGAACCCAAGCTGGCAATGATGGCGAGCAGCACCACCATAATCAGAAGTTTAATCAACATTTGAAACTCCGCTGCACTAAAGGCAGCCGCGCGGCTGGAACGCCGCTAAAAACAATGAACACAAATCATAACAGCGACACCCCGGATGGTGAACCCGAAGCCAGTCCGACAGCATCAAAAAACCTGAAAGACTCAGGAATTAAACGCCTGTTCTGGTCGACTTTATTGCTGGCCGCCGGCTTAGCCCTGTTCCTATCCGCCGGCTTTTGGCAGCTTGACCGGGCGGCACAAAAACGGGCATTCATCACCAGCTTTAATGATGCTACTCAAACACCCGCGCTCTCTGCGCCCGTTGATACCAATGCCGGCGAGATGCTCTACCGGCGTTTCTCCCTGCGCGGAAACTACCTGCCCCAACGACAGGTGTTGCTCGACAACATGGTGTCGGAAGGCGAAGTTGGCTATCAGGTGCTTACACCATTCAAGCTCGATACTGAACTGGGTGGCCAGGTCTTGCTGGTCAACCGGGGCTGGGCAAAAGGCACTGCAGATCGGCTGCAACTGCCGAATGTCGACGTCGCCAATAACGCGCGTGAAGTGCGTGGACGACTGGCCTACTTGCCCGCTCCCGGCATTCGGCTGGACGCACCGCTGCCCGACGTAACCAGCATTAAATGGCCATTGCCAATGACCTGGCCCACTACCGCACAAATCAGCACGCTGCTCCAAAAACCATTGCTCGAATGGCAATTGCTGCTTGATGACGATCAGCCCGATGGCTACCGCCGTAACTGGCAACCCGAGATCATGAGACCCGAAACCCACCTCGGATATGCCGTGCAATGGTTTTCTTTTGCGGCGCTAGCCCTCATTATTTACACACTTCTTCATTTTCGTAGCGCCCGCAAGCGTCGCGAAACAAACACTTAAACTGTAAGCCGCACCCTATGAGCAAACGTCAAAAATCAGGAAGGCGCGCCTTTCTGCTGATCAACTTTTTATTCTTCGGCCCTCTGGCCCTTGCTGTTTTTATCTACGCAACGGGTGGCTGGCGACCCAATGGCAGCACAGAAAATGGCGAGTTGCTGTGGCCCCCGGTTACCATTCCTGACATCACCTTGCAGGAAGCCAGCGAGAACAACCCGCGCAAACACCTGCGGAATGTTTGGAATCTGCTTTACACAGGCCCGGGCGATTGTGATGACAACTGCAAAAATCGTTTGGTTGATATTCGACAAATGCGGCTCACCTTTGGCAAAGATGCGAATCGACTGCAGCTGGTCTTTTTAGCCGACAGTGGTTCTATTGATCGCTCGTATATCACTGCAGAACACCCCGCACTGTTAGTAGTAGACCAAAAAAACACCGGGGCGCAACTTGCTGTGCTGGAAAAATACGCTGCCGGCGACCTGTATCTCGTCGACCCGCAAGGCAATGTGATTCTCAAGTACCCGTCAGATATGCCCATTGCAGATGTGCGTAAAGATATTAAGAAACTGCTTAAGTTGTCGCAAATCGGTTAACTATTAATCGGCTATCGAAATCGCTTGTTTAACGCGGTTCAATATTTATAGCTCAATTCGTTCAAATTATTTACGCGAAGTAGAAACATGAAAGTCTGGTATCAAAGATTGTGTGTGTTTGCCTGTTTGCTGGCATTGGTTGTAGTGGTGATGGGCGCCTGGGTGCGTCTGAGCGATGCTGGCCTCGGTTGTCCTGACTGGCCGGGCTGCTACGGGTCAATAGTCGTTCCATCAACAGACTTGGCTATAGACGCCGCGGAAGAAGCCTTCCCCGAACGACCGCTCGAAGCACAAAAAGCCTGGCGCGAAATGATTCACCGCTACGCAGCCTCGGTGCTGGGTTTTTCTATCATGTTGCTCGCAGCGCTGGCGATATTTAACCGCAAAGATCCCGGGCAGGCGGTAAAGGTGCCGGTACTGCTGTTCTTTCTGGTCTGCTTTCAGGGTTTGCTCGGTATGTGGACGGTCACGCTGTTATTAAAACCGTTAATCGTCATGGCGCATTTGCTCGGCGGGCTATCAACGCTGGGGCTATTATTCTGGTGTATCTGCGAAAACCGCTGGCCGGCCTCCGGCAGAAAAACTGCGGCGCCTATTGCGGCCATTCTCGCGCTGGTGGTGCTCATGTGCCAGATTGCATTGGGCGGCTGGACCAGCTCCAACTACGCGGCCTTAGCTTGCCCCGACCTCCCGACCTGTCAGGGTCAATGGTGGCCCGATCAGGTCGACTTTAGCGAAGGCTTTGTCATGTGGCGAGGCCTTGGCGTGAACTATGAGTTCGGCATTCTTGAAGCGCCAGCCAGGGTTGCCATTCACTACACTCATCGGCTCGGCGCATTGATTGCCTTTTTAGTCATTGTATTCGCGGCGCACAAATACCTGCGTGCTGGTTTGTTCCGCCGGGTAAGTGCTGCATCGATGCTGGTACTTGCGGCAGTGATTACACAAATAAGTTTGGGGATTGCCACCGTCTGGTTTGGCCTGCCCCTGTTGGTTGCGACCGGACACAATATGGTAGCGGCATTGCTGCTGCTTGCCGTTATTAACCTCAACCATGCGGTGTTACGCGCGCCCGCTGGCAAGCAATAAACCAGGATTCACCCTGAAACAAAAAGTAAAAACCTTCAACCGCACTAACGTCTCAATATTGCTTGCGACGCTGCTGCTGGGCATTTTGCTGTACGTGGTGCTGAGCCTGGTGGCCCAATCAATCGACCCGGAGCCCTTCACGCTGGATACTGGTGATACGCCGGACAACGTCGTACCGCCGGCCATCCGCACCCGCACCGACCTTGAGTTGGCGCTGGGCGGCAACGTTGCTGAACTTAATACTTTGTTAGCCGCCAGCATCGACTGGTATGAGCAACGAGGCTATCTTGGCCCGCTGCCGGTATTGGGTCGCATCGATGACAGCACTTTATTGAACGTCTATGCCGCCATCCCCGCAGGTGACTTGCTCACGCTTGCCGGCAACGGCGACATTGCTGCTGCACAGGCACTCGCCGAGCTCAGTATGAGCAGCGATAACAAGAGCCCGCCGGAAGCCATCGAATGGTACCGACAGGCCGCAAGTTATGGCTCGGTGTACGCCATGTTCCGCTTAAGCGAACTGCTGCAGATATTTGCTAACCGCCAGCTCGATGTATTTAACAGCGATCCGGTTTATAGCGCACGACTCACAGAACTCCGTAACAACAACCCGCTGATAGAACGCGATGCGCTGGCCTGGGCTATTACAGGCCTGCTGGCAGGCGGTTTGCCGGTAGCGCAGCCTGAGCTTGCGCAAAATATCAAAAAACTGAGTACTGCTCTCGGCGAGTACGACACGGTTCGCGCCTGCGACAAAGCCAGTCGTTTGCTGCTCGATCTTGCGGCAGAACGTCGCTCCCGCGGCAGGCTGGTTTTTTCCACTGAGCCGCCGCCCCTATTTGTCAGTGCCCCACGCATTAGCGATGTACTGCCCTGCGAAACCTCGCTGCAGCCTATTATCGATACCAGCATGTGCCGCGCAATCAGCGTGCCCGGACTCATTAATCCGAATCAAACATTATGGCGCTGCGACTGAAGCAACGCCGTTTTTTAGTAAGTATTTGCGATAGAATTTGCCGTTTGCGGCAGGTCGTTCGCCTGCCGCCCAACCCGTGATCACCCCGGAACCCGTTAAATGGATGTAACGCCAATACTTGATGGCCTGAACGATGCGCAACGACAGGCAGTAACTGCTGCTGCCGAACCCATGCTGGTGCTGGCCGGTGCCGGCAGCGGCAAAACCCGGGTTCTTGTGCACCGGATTGCGTGGCTCATTGAGGTTGAGCGGGTATCCCCACTGGGCATTCTGGCCGTAACCTTCACCAACAAGGCCTCAGCCGAGATGCGGGCACGCATTGAAACGCTGCTCAATATGCCGGTGGGCAATCTATGGGTTGGCACGTTTCACGGTCTGGCACACCGGCTGCTCCGCCGTCATTACCAAGAAGCCCAGCTGCCGCAGGGCTTCCAAATTATTGATTCCGATGACCAGCTGCGAATTATAAAACGCATGATTAAAGGCCTGGAACTCGATGAAACCGCCTGGGTGCCGCGTGAAGTGCAGTACTTCATTAACGCGCAGAAAGATGAAGGCCGCCGTGCCGCCAATATGGATGATCGCGGTGACTACTCCCGCGCGCAGATGATTAAGCTCTATCAAAGCTATCAGGATATCTGCGAGCGCTCAGGCTTGGTCGACTTTGCCGAGCTGCTATTGCGGGCTCACGAACTGTGGCTAAAAAACCCCGACATTCTGGGGCACTATCAACGTCGCTTTCAGCATGTATTGGTGGATGAGTTTCAGGACACCAACACCATTCAGTATGCCTGGCTGCGGGTGCTTACTGGTAAAACCGGAATACCGTTTGCGGTAGGTGATGATGACCAATCCATTTATGGCTGGCGCGGTGCGCGGGGCGAAAACATGCAGCGGCTGCAAACTGACTTTCCCGGCATTAGCCTTATTAAACTGGAGCAGAACTATCGCTCTACCGCCAACATTCTGAATGCTGCCAATGCAGTCATCGACAACAATGCAGGACGACTCGGCAAAAAATTGTGGACAGACGATAACGAAGGCGACCCGATTCGGATCTACAACGCCTACAACGAGCGCGATGAAGCTGAATTTATTACCGCCCGCATTCAGGATTGGGTGGCACAGGGCAATGCCCGCGCCGATATCGCTATTTTGTATCGCTCCAACGCCCAATCGCGTGTGTTTGAAGAAGCCTTCTTTCAAAACAGCGTGCCCTACCGGGTCTACGGTGGCTTACGCTTCTTCGAGCGCGCCGAAATTAAAGATGCCATGGGGTATCTGCGACTTATTCAAAACCGCGATGACGACGCCTCATTTGAACGCATTATTAACCTGCCCACCCGCGGTATTGGTGCCGCCACAATCACCATCATTCGTGACTGCGCACGCGCCAATGCCACACCTATGTGGCATGCGGCACTTAGCTCTGCAGGCGGGCAACTGTCGGCGCGGGCAGCCAATGCGGTACAGACGTTTCTGGCGCTGATTGAAAAAATTGATGAGGACACACAAGGGCTCGACCTGCACGAGCAGGTGAATCGAACAATCAACCAAAGTGGCTTGATCGCACACTATAAAAAAGAGAAAGGCGAGCGTGGCGAAGCCCGTATAGAAAATCTAGATGAACTCGTCACTGCAGCGGAGGGTTTTGAACCCGATGATGCCGAACTGGAATTGCCTCCCCTCATGGCATTTCTGGCCCACGCGGCACTTGAAGCCGGTGACGATCAGGCCGACAAGTGGGAAGACTGCGTGCAGATGATGACCCTGCATTCGGCGAAGGGCCTCGAGTTTCCGCTGGTATTTATGGCCGGGGTTGAGGAAGGCCTGTTCCCGCATAAGCGTTCCATTAATGACCCCAGCGGTCTCGAAGAGGAACGCCGGCTTTGCTACGTGGGCATTACCCGCGCAATGCAACAGCTGTATATCAGCCATGCCGAGCAACGCCGCATGTGGGGCTCCGAAACCTATGCTCAGGCATCGCGCTTCATTAATGAGATACCGGCAGAGCTGGTTGAAGATATCCGGCCGAAAATTGCAGTGTCTCCACCCGCATTTAATAGCAGTAACCGACAGGCTGTCCGTCGTCCCAATGCTGCCACCCGTTCCGATGCGCCGATAAAGCTGGGCCAGAGAGTCAGCCATGCTAAATTCGGCGAAGGTGTTGTCATGAATTACGAGGGCGCCGGTCCGCATGCTCGGGTGCAGGTGAATTTTGAATACGAAGGCATGAAGTGGCTGGTGATGTCTTATGCGAAGCTTGAACTCCTATAGCGCTAACTGTTGTAGAATCAAAAGCTGGTGTTAACGCAGGATTCCGTGAGCACAGGTTTTAGCGTCAGGCATTAATTGCCTAAAGCTCTCACTTAAGCTCACAGTAGTTATTTACTAATGAAGATACTTATCCTCGGAGCCGGGCAGGTCGGCTCAACCGCTGCCTACCAACTCGCTCGCGAAGAAGCGAACGAAGTCACCATTGTCGATAAAGACCCGGCTGCGCTAAAAAGCCTGTCTGATCGTCTCGATGTACGCACGGTTATTGGTCATGCGGCCTACCCCTCTACCCTGCAACGCGCAGGCGTTGCTGATGCGGACATGATTATTGCGCTCACCCGCAGCGATGAAGTGAATATGATCGCCTGCCAGATAGCTTTCACGATGTTTGGCACCAAAACTAAAATTGCCCGGATCCGTGCGGCCGAATACAGCAACGCGCCCAACCTGTTCCATCAAAATGCGATGCCCGTCGACGTATGGATTAGTCCGGAACAGCTCGTTACCGAGCATATTCAGCAGCTCATTCTTTTCCCCGGCGCCTTTCAGGTGCTCGAATTTGCCGGTGGCAAAGTCCAAATGGCCGGCGTAAAAGCCCGCCGCGACGGACGTCTGGTGGGTGAAGAGCTGCGTGAACTCCACCATCACCTACCCACCATTGAAGCTCGTGTGGCTGCCATTTATCGCGACGGTTTAAGCATTCCTCCCGAAGGCGACACTCTAATTCAGGAAGATGATGAAGTGTTCTTCGTCGCCGGTGCTAATGACCTGCACGGTATTATGCCGGAAATGCGCAAGCTGGAACGCTCGGTACGCAGCGTGGTTATTGCCGGTGGCGGCAACATCGGTTTCCGCCTGGCCAAAGCGCTGGAAGGTACCAATCAGGTTAAACTTATTGAGCGCGACAAAGATCGTGCCAAGCTTATCTCCGAACGTCTTGAGAACACCATCGTGCTAACCGGTGATGCCGCGGATGAAAACCTGCTACTTGAAGAAAACATCGACAGCGCCGACGTGTTCTGTGCACTCACCAATGCTGAAGAAGCCAATATTCTATCCTCCATGCTGGCCAAGAAACTCGGCTGCAAAAAAGTTATGGCGCTCATCAACCGTCCGGCGTATGCCGAACTGGTTGAAGACAGTGGTGGCATTGACGTGGCGATTTCACCGCAACAAATCACTATTGGCTCGCTGCTGGCACATATCCGCCTTGGCGACGTAGTTAAAGTGCACTCGCTACGCCGCGGTCGTGCTGAAGCCATTGAGGCCATTGCACATGGCAAGCCGGGCGAATCAAAAGTCGTGGGCAAAACCATTGAAGACATCAAACTGCCCAGCGGCACCAATATAAGTCTGATCATTCGTGGTGAGAAAATAATGCAGGCGCACCACGACACGATGGTTGAAGAAGACGATCACCTTATTCTGTTCATGACCGACCGTCGTCAAACCGACAATGTTGAACGCTTGTTTGCGATGTAAATCGCCTTTACCAATGGCACCTGAGTTAACACGGAATAGCACGAACGCATGCATCTGACAGTAGTACAACGAATACTTGGTCTTCTGCTAATGCTGTTCAGCTTCAGCATGCTGCCCCCTGTTTTAGTGTCCTGGTATTATAACGACGGCGCTATGGCGGCTTTTATTTCTGGCTTCGGCGTAACCTTTGGTGTGGGTACTCTGGTGTGGCTGCCGGTCCGTCATCAACTAGAGGAGCTGCGACTTCGCGACGGTTTTTTGATTGTTGCCGCATTCTGGCTAGGTCTCGGTGCCATGGGTGGCGTGCCGCTGTTCTTTGCCCAGCTGCCGGATATGAGCTTTACCGATGCGATATTCGAGTCGGTTTCGGGGCTTACAACCACCGGGGCCACCGTACTCACTGGCCTCGATGACCTGCCCCGATCTATTCTGTACTACCGCCAGCAACTTCAGTGGCTGGGCGGCATGGGCATTATCGTGCTGGCCGTAGCTATTCTGCCGATGCTGGGTGTCGGCGGAATGGCGCTGTATAAGGCCGAAACACCCGGCCCCATGAAAGACAGCAAGCTGACCCCACGCATTACCGAAACGGCCAAAGCGTTGTGGTACATCTATCTCGGGTTAACCATTGCCTGTGCCTTGGCCTACTGGGGCGCCGGCATGTCGCTATTCGACGCCATCTGTCACAGTTTCAGCACTATTGCTATCGGCGGGTTTTCGACTCATGACCAAAGCATAGGCTACTTTGATTCAGACCTAATCGACTTAGTGGCCATTATTTTCATGATTGCCGCTGGTGCGAATTTCTCGTTGCACTTTGTGGCCTGGCGCGACAAAAATTTTCGCAGCTACTTGGCTGACCCAGAGTTCCGCGCCTACATAAAACTGCTCATCTCTATTTGCGCCGTCACGCTGACCTATCTCTATGTTGCCGGCGTCTATGACAACCTCGGCGACACATTAATCCGCGGCATGTTTCAGGTGGTCTCGGTGGCAACCACCACTGGCTTTACTACCGACGAATTCTGGATATGGCCAGGCGCATTGCCGGTAATTCTGATTTTCAGCAGCTTCATTGGCGGCTGCGCCGGCTCTACTGGGGGCGGCATGAAGGTTATCCGCTGGTTGCTGCTGTATCTGCAGGGCGTACGTGAAGTGAAGCGCCTGGTGCATCCAAATGCCGAAATTCCGGTGAAACTGGGCAATATTGTTATCGCACAGAGAGTCATCGAATCGGTATGGGGGTTTTTTGCAGTTTACGTTGTGCTGTTTGCCTTCATGATGGTGGTGCTGTTGGCCGACGGTCTCGATCAGGTCACTGCATTTTCTGCTATCGCTGCATCATTGAACAACCTTGGTCCGGGTCTCGGTGAAATATCAAACGGCTTTGGCGGACTCAGCAACCTGTCCAAATGGGTGTGCATTCTGGCCATGCTGTTAGGCCGCCTCGAAATTTTTACGCTGCTAGTGCTCGTCTCCCGCAGTTTCTGGGATCGTTAACCCTGTATCCATGCGCAGCAACTTCTTACTGCAGTTGACCGAAGGCCTTATCCGCAAAACTGGCGAAATCGTCAGCTGGCTCACGCTGGCAATGGTTATCGTGATGTTCCTGCTGGTGGCATTGCGCTACTGGTTCGATACCGGCTGGATCTGGATGCAGGAGAGCGTTACCTGGATGCATGCGGCCGTGTTCATGCTGGGCGCTGCATACACCCTTGCTGACGATGCACATGTGCGCGTCGATATTTTCTATCGAGACATGAGCGCCTCCCAAAAGGCCTGGGTCAACATGCTTGGCACGCTGGTCTTTCTATTGCCGTTTACCGGCTTCATGACCTGGATTAGCTGGCAATACGTCGAGGTTTCCTGGGCTATCCGCGAAACCAGCTTTGAGTCCGGCGGGCTGCCGTACCCATGGATACCACTAATGAAAAGTTTCATTCCGGCCGCTTCTTTGCTGCTGCTGTTACAAGGCTTGCTGATGCTGGGTCGGTCGCTGCAAATAATTAGGCGTGGCCGCAACACGAAAACTGCCCACTGATATGGCCATCTACGCACTCCTTATGTTTTTTACCGTGGTGCTGGTGCTGTTGGCCGGTTACCCAGTGGCGTTCACTCTCGCCGGCACCGCGCTACTGTTTGCGCTTGGGGGCGTCATCGGTGGCGGCTTTGAAATCGCCTTTATCGAAACCATGCCCAGTCGCTTGTTCGGCATTATGAACAACGAAACACTCATTGCGGTGCCGCTGTTCGTGCTCATGGGGGTGACGCTGGAGCGCGCCCGCATAGCTGAAGATCTGCTGACCACGCTGAGCGAATGCATCGGCCCGCGCCCTGGCGGTCTCGGCTTTGCTGTCATTATTGTTGGCATGCTGTTGGCTGCCAGTACCGGCATTGTTGGCGCCACCGTGGTCACTATGGGGTTATTGTCGTTACCCACTATGCTCAAGCGCGGCTATTCGCCGGCGCTGGCCTGCGGCACTATTTGTGCCTCAGGCACGCTTGGTCAGATTATTCCGCCCTCTATCATTCTGGTGTTGCTCGGCGACGTGCTGTCATCGGCATACCAACAAGCGCAGCTCGAACAGGGCAACTTTGCACCGGACACCGTATCCGTAGGCGATTTGTTTGTTGGTGCGGTTATTCCCGGTCTGCTCTTGGTGGCTCTGTATTTGGGCTATCTAACACTGCTTGCCATTTTTAAGCCCGAAACCATGCCCCCTGCTGCTGCAACGGACAGTCACTCCGACCGTCTGCTAAAGCGCGTGGCGCTGGTGCTATTGCCACCGCTGATGCTTATTCTGGCCGTTCTCGGCTCTATCATTGCTGGCGTTGCCACGCCCACTGAAGCAGCATCAGTGGGCGCGATGGGGGCGTTATTGCTCGCTGGAATAAAAAGGCAGTTGAACTTAAACCGACTCCGCGAGATAGCCCGCAATACCACCCGCGTTACCAGCATGGTGTTTCTAATTCTGATCGGCGCCTCGATGTTTTCACTGGTATTTCGCGGCTATGAAGGTGACGACGCCATTCGTAATTTTTTAAGCGCCCTGCCCGGCGGGCAGGTCAGCGCCTTTTTGCTGGTAATGCTGGTGATGTTCTTATTGGGCTTTGTGCTCGACTTTATCGAGATCACTTTTGTGGTGGTGCCTATCGTTGGGCCGGTACTGCTGGCAATGGGCATCGACCCGGTATGGCTCGGCATAATGATTGCCATCAATTTGCAAACCTCGTTCCTAACGCCGCCGTTCGGCTTCGCCCTGTTCTATTTACGCGGCGTGGCGCCCCCGGAGCTCCCTACTTCGGCAATCTACAAAGGCGTTATGCCGTTTATTGGGATTCAGTTGCTGGCATTAGGGATGTTAGCAATGTGGCCTGAATTGGTCAGCTGGTTACCGGACTTGCTCAGCAATAATTGATGCTGCATACGATAGGGCATTTCCTTAAACATGGAGCCGTATATGACAGGCACAGCCTCTAATTCCAAGGCCATTATGGCTTTGCTTTTTGTCGGTGTTTTAATGGGTGCGCTCGACCTCGCCATCATCGGGCCGGCACTGCCTGCAATCCAAACCGAGTTTGGTTTGGATAACCGCGAACTGTCCTGGCTATTTAATATCTATGTCTTGGCTCAACTTATTGGCACGCCGCTGCTGGCAAAACTGTCCGACCGTCATGGCAGACGTCTCATTTATGTGCTTTGTGTCTCGGGCTTCGGAATTGGCTCACTAATGCTGGTCCTTGCGGGCAGCCAGGAAATGCTAATGATCGGGAGGGCCATTCAGGGCTTCGGTGCGAGTGGCATTTTCCCCGTTGCTGCTGCCGTTATCGGCGACACCTTCCCAAAAGAAAAGCAGGGCGGCGCACTGGGTCTTATCGGCGCGGTATTTGGTCTGGCATTTCTAATCGGCCCCGTTCTCGGCGGCATACTTTTACAGTTCTCCTGGCAATGGTTGTTCGTCATCAACCTCCCGATTGCCATTGCGTTGATAATAGCCGGCTGGAAACTGCTTCCCCAAGAAGGCAAATCAAGCGCTCTGCCGTTCGACTGGACAGGGGGTATTTTGCTAACGACGTTATTGCTGGGGCTCGCAATCGGCATTACTAATCTCGACACAGCTGACCTGCTGCCCAGCCTTAAAACGCTTGCTGTCTGGCCATTTCTTATCACCGGAATCGTGCTGCTGCCGGTTTTCTGGAAAAATGAAAAGACTGCCGCTGACCCCATCATCCGGCCTTCATTCTTCGCTGCAAAGCAGATCCGCTTTGTCATGATTATTGCTGCAGGTGTTGGCACTATCGAATGCGCTCAGGTTTTTCTTCCCGCTCTCGCCGTCGCTTCCCTCGGGGTAACAGAGAGCTTTGCCGCCTGGCTGATGTTGCCGGGCGTGTTTGTAATGATGTTGGTCTCGCCTCTCGCCGGCAAAGCTGTCGACAAACTTGGGGCTGGCATCATCATTCAGCAGGCGATGGCCTTTGTCGTCGTCGGCGTAATGATTTGGGCCTTAATACCACCGACTTTTGTCAGCTTTATTGGTGCCGGACTCATCGCCGGTATCGGTATTGCTGCGCTGCTCGGAGCACCCTTACGCTACATCATCATCGAGGAATCAAGCGCAGATGACCGCGCTTCCGCACAGGGCTTATTGAATATATTTCTAGCTATCGGTCAGCTTTCCGGTGCGGCTATTGTCGGAGCCGTGGCAACGTCAAAAGGCGGGGGGACCGCGGGCTACCAAGCATCATTTCTAGTGCTTGGCGTACTAGCTGCAGTAATTTTTTTGGTCTCTCTAGGCTTAAAACGTAACAAGCCAAAAGTATCGGAAGCAGAGGCTATTTAGGCGATGTCCACAGATGGGCTGAGCCAAATGCTTAATAAAAAGTTAACTACCAAGCGGATAATGACAAGTAAATTGGCGCTGATAATCGCCATTGTGAAGCGTTGTTTGCCGCGGCTCAGTTGTTTGGCATTTTGCTTGCGCCGCGGGGCAACGAGGGTGAAACGTACAACCGGACGGTGGTGAGATTGGCGATGGCACATCGCCAGAGAGAATGATTCGCTTTGCTCCGGCGGCCGGGTGTGCAGCAGGCACAGCCGATAACAATGCTTGGGTATAAGGGTGCTTGGGGCTTGCATACAGGCTGCTAACTTCGGCCTGCTCAACAATGCGACCCAGATACATAACCGCCACCACATCACTAATGTGCTGGATCACCGCCAGGTCGTGCGAGATAAAAACAAACGACACGCCCAATTGCAGCTGTAAATCTTTAATAAGGTTTAACACCTGAGACTGCACCGAGACATCCAACGCCGATACCGGCTCATCGGCAACGATTAACTTGGGGTTCAGTGCCAACGCACGGGCAATACCAATTCGCTGTCGCTGCCCGCCTGAAAACTCATGCGGATAACGATTCAAAATCGCCGCGCGTAAGCCGACCAATTCGATTAACTCTTCAACCCGCTTACGCCGCTCTAGCGAGGTACCTATGTCATGAACATCCAATGGCTCGCGAACAGTCTGCGCAACAGTTCGACGAGGGCTTAACGACGCGAACGGGTCCTGAAAGATCATCTGGATATCGCGTCGTTGTGCCTTGAGCTCGGCGCGATTCATTTGCAGTATGTCGCGGCCTTCAAAAAACACTTGGCCTGAATTGGGTTCCTGCAAGCGCAATAGCGCCCTGCCCAAGGTTGATTTGCCGCAGCCACTTTCACCTACAAGGCCCAGGGTCTGCCCGGGCAACAGCGTAAAACTCACATCATCAACGGCTTTGAGCTGCTGCCGCACGAAGCTAAAGCCGCCACCGCGCACCGGAAAGTGTTTAACCAGATTACGCACCTCCAGCAATGGCTTAGTCATGCTGCGGCTCCAGCGGATGCCAACAGGCAACCGCGCCGGCTTCTGCCGAGGGCGTTAATACCGGACTGCGCTCATGGCAATCAGCCTGCACCCTGTTGCAACGATCAGCGAAATGACAACCCTCCGGCAACGCGGCAATGTCCGGCACCATGCCTTCAATAACCGGCAGACGATCAATTTTGTGTTCGCGAATTCGCGGAATTGAACGAATGAGCCCCTGCGTGTAAGGATGACGAGGAGACGCAAACAAAGAGTCTATAGGCGCCGCTTCGACCAATTCACCGCAGTACATAACCAACGCACGCTGGCAGGTCTGTGCCACCACACCCAAGTCATGAGTAATGAGAATGACGGCCATCTCAAACTGATGCTGCAAACGCACTATCTCATCCAAGACCTGTGCCTGCGTAGTTACATCCAGCGCCGTGGTCGGCTCATCCGCAATCAGCAGTTTGGGTCCGCAGCTGAGTGCCATAGCAATCATCACACGCTGGCGCATTCCACCAGACATCTCATGCGGGTATTCATCAATTCGCTTCGATGGTACCGGAATGCCCACAATGCCCAGCATTTCAATTGCCGCGTTACGTGCCTGCCGCTTAGAGAGTGATTTATGCAGTCGCAGCACCTCAGTCATTTGATAGCCTACGGTTAGCACGGGGTTCAGCGCAGTCATCGGCTCCTGAAAAATCATCGAAACCTCACCGCCACGAATTTTTCGCATGCCAACTTCGTTAAGCTTCAGCAGATCATGGCCGTCCAACAGGATTTCCCCATTTACCACCTCACCGGGTGGCGATGGCACCAAACCCAACAAAGACAGGCCTGTTACGGTCTTGCCGCAGCCCGATTCGCCCACCAAACCCACAACTTCGCCGGCATTTACACTGAAGCTCACGTTATTTACGGCACGTACACGACCATTTTCCGTATCGAACTCGACGGCAAGATCACGCACCTCCAGTACTGGCCGGGTCAACGGACTGACCTCGGATCCAATGCGTCCTGTAAAGCGTCGGAGAACATGTTGAAAGCCATCACCAGGCCGAACATCAATAGAGATGCCGCAATAAAGTTGTTAAAGAAACCGGCAAGCACTTCAATCGTGCTTTCCGCAATCATCAATCCCCAGCTCATGCCATCCTGAATACCGATACCAAGAAAGCTCAGAATAACTTCGGACTTAATTGCAGCAACAAAAGTAATGGTGGCTTGCACCAATAGAATATGAAAAGTATTGGGTAGAATATGTCGGAAAATAATAGCCAACTCACTCAAGCCAATCGCATGTGCCGCCTCAACAAACTCAAATTCTTTCAGCTTGATAACTTCACCGCGCACCAACCGACTGGTGCCGACCCAGAAGGTCGCAATCATTGCGATATACATCGCGTAGGGACTGTCTCCCAGTGAAAAGGCTATCGCTGCCACCAACAAATAAAACGGTATCGAATCAATCACGCCCATAAACCAGAGCACCAGCTCATCGATCCAACCCCCGCTGAAAAACCCGGCAAATGCACCGAACACGGCGCCGACAAATGTCGACAGCACTGCAACCACCAACCCCAATTCAAAAGCGGTTCGCGTGCTGTAGAGCGCACGGGCAAAAATATCCTGACCAATCAGGTTGGTACCGAACCAGTGCTGGGCAGACACCGGACCCCATTTCGGGCCGGTAACATCGGCCCAATCGCCTGCCCAGAATCCCAACCACACACCCAACGCCACAATGGCGTAAAGCAATACGACCCAAAGCCCGACAAGGCCTGCGCGGTCACGACAAAACTTGTGAAACGCCTTGGACCAAAGCCCCTGGCGAGGTGGCGCGGCGACAAACACGATGGTTTCCGGTACCGCAGCCATCAGTTAAGACTCACCCGCGGGTCGGCCACGCGATACAGAATATCGGTCAACATCTGTGCCAGCACAAACAACACCGCTGTCCACCCAACCACAGCTTTGAGCACCGGCTGATTGCCGGTAGTGATGGCATCGAATGCCACTTTGCCCACGCCGGGAATACCGAAGTAGGTTTCGAGCAATAGGCTGCCGCTAATCACAATGAAGGGAATCGAAAAAACGACACGAGTGATAATTGGAATCGCGCAATTTTTCAGTACATGCACCGAAAGAATTTTTGCCGGCGAAATTCCAAAGGCTTTTGCCGTCCGAATATGATCACGAGACATCTCCTCGACAATAACTGCACGATAAAAGCGGGTGTTATAGCCCAGTGCCACAAACACTGTTGCCAGAGTCGGCACCGTCACGTAACGCAGGTAATCGAGCGGGCTGTGGATATTCCAGCCACGCACCGGAAACCAACCTAATCCATAACTCGATGACAACACCAATTGAAACGCGATAATGGCAATTAGAAAGCTGATGCTCATACCCACCGCCGAACAGCCCATGATGGTTTTATCCACCCAACTGCCGCGTCTACTCGCAGCAAATAACGCCAGCAACACACCGAGAAGGTTTCCCAGAATAAACCCCGGCGTTACCAGCGCAAGCGACACAGGAATCGTGCGTGCAAGCAGATCATTGACTTTCTCACCAGTGGACTCAGAACGACCGAAGTCCAAAGTCGCTAACTCGGTGACATATCTAAAATATCGCGTCACAAAGGGCTGGTCATAGCCTAGCTCACTGCGTATCTCGGCGATCTGCTGCTCTGTCGGATTCTTGCCCAGCAAGTCATACGTTTTATCAGGCCCAAAGTACACCATGAGCAAAAAGCTGAGAAAGGTCACGCCAAAGATCAGCGGAATACCCGCAATCAATTTACGCAATATGTATTGAAGCAATTCCATTAACTAATCAACATCCACGTAACGCAGAAAACCGCCACCGACAATTGATGAATCGGGCACGGCAATGACATTGTTGTGCCACAGAGTAATTCTCATACGGGTAAGACCCGTCACTGCAACACAGTCATCCACCAGCATTTGGTTCATCCGGCGATAAATTGCCGTACGCTCATCGGAAGGTGCCATCGTTGCTGCCTGCTCAAATAATGCATCGTATTTGGGATTAGCATAGTTCGCATCGTTTGAACCCGGCGAAGCATTCGGGCCGTAAAACAACTGCAAGGTGTTTTCGGCATCCGGGTAATCCAAACCCCAGCCTTTGCTGACAAATGGCAACTCGCTGCGCGACCAGGCGCGAACAATATCGCCGAAGGTGGCGTAACGCTTCAGCACGACCTTTTCCGATGGGTAGCCAATGTCTTTCAGAAACGCCCGGAACTGTTCAAAGAACAGTCGACTCTTTACCCCGGCAACAGTGCCATACACCAGCGTAGGCAGGTTATCGGCAGTCCATCCGTTATCGGCCAGCAGTTGCTTGGCATAGACAACATCACGGGTCACGCTATCGCGGGGCATTTCCTCATCAAACTCAGGCACTCCGGGCGGTATGACCCCCGGAAACACCTGGCCGAGACCCATATAAAAACTGTCATTGCGCGCCGGCCAATCAAAGCTACGAATCACCGCACAGCGCAAGGCTTTGTTGCGCGCATTGCGTTCCGGGTCTGGGTTATAGCCCATCTCGGGAAAGTCGAGATTGAAATTGCTATACACAAAACCGGCTTCAGGACCAGTCGCGAGTTGATACTTTGCCGCAAATTCCGGCTTAAGAATCACTGGACGGGTAGAGTCGAGCACAAACTTAACCTGCTCATCAGGCAGGGATGCCATTTGCACTTCATTACCCTTGGTGAACGAACTCCACAATGCCGACCCTTCCTGAATAAAATCGATTTCGAGTCGATCAAGGAAAGGTGGGGAAAGACCTTCGAGTTCGGCAACGCGTGTATAAGCCTGAGTGGCCGGGTCATAACCCTCTGCACTCAGGCTAAAAGGCTCATCACGATAATTGCTGTTGGGCACCAGCACAGCCTTCGCGGTATTAAATGACTCCAGCCTGAATGCGCCAGAACCTACCGGACGAATACCAAACTCGCGCCCATAAGCCTCAACCGCTTCGACCGGAACCACCGCAGAAAAACCCATTGCTAATGTGTACAACAATTGGGGGTAGGGTCTGGTCAGTTCAATACGGACGGTGTAACGGTCAAGTGCGCGCACACCCTCAACGTCAACCGAATAATCTGACCCGGCTGCCTTCCACTCGTCCAAGCCTTTAATGCGGTCCTGCCACAGCCAGGCTCCCTGCGGACGGGCAGCCGGGTCGAAGTGGCGCTTAATGGAATAAACGAAATCCTCTGCTGTAACTTCTCGGCCTTTGCCATCGGGAAATGCCGGGTCATCGGCAAACAGCACGCCCTGCTTAAGGGGAATGGTGTAAACCAAACCGTCATCAGACACCTCAGGCATTGCCTCGGCCAGCCCTGGCTTCAACTCGGGCGGACGCGCCAGATACTTGTAGTTGTAGAGCGTATCGAAAACATTGCTGACAATAACGTTTGCGTAAACGTTGCCCGACTGAACCGGATCAAGGCTGGTAGGCGAGCCGCTCATCGCATAACGGAAGACCTTTTGATCTTTAATATCAGCCTTGTTGTTGCCAGCATCATCCGACGCGCTGCAGGCAAGCAGCAATGCGCTCAGCGTTACTATGGCAATAAGACGCCACATCTTGATTACAGGTTCCGCACATTCAGCATGGCCTGCTCGGAAATTGCAGTCCACTTCGCCGTGCGCTTTCGATAAGCATCGAACGATGCATAGATTTTTTCTGCAGCGGGATCACGATTCACAATATCCTGAACAACCTCATCCGAGATGCGTCGCAATTCAATCAGCACCTCGTCAGGGAACTTGCGAATTTCGATCTCGCCTTCCGCCTCAAGCTCCAGCAATTGCTCCAAAGACTGCCCATTACGCGCCACGTACTCAGCAAACATCTGATCATTCACTGCGCTGCAAGCCAGCTCAACAATCTTCTGCAAATCCGGTGGCAAAGAATCAAACGCATCTTTATTAAAAATTGCCTCCAGCGCAGGGCCGGGCTCTTGCCATCCGGGGTAATAGTAATAACGCGCGGCCTGATGCAGGCCGAGTGCCATATCGTTGTATGGCCCCACCCACTCACTCGCATCAATAGCGCCTGTTTGCAGGGCGGTAAATATCTCAGAACCAGGCGTCGCCACCGGCGTACCTCCGGCACGGGCCAGCACCTCACCGCCCAAGCCCGGGATGCGCATTTTTAGGCCCTCAAGGTCTTCCAAGCTATTGATTTCCTTATTAAACCAGCCACCCATCTGAACCCCGGTATTGCCCGCAGGAAAGGGCACCAGATTAAACGGGGCATACAACTCGCGGTACAACTCCAGCCCGCCGCCGTAGTAAAACCAGCCATTCAGTTCCGGGGCACTTAGGCCAAACGGCAGCGCAGTAAAAAACTGCGCGGCTTCGGACTTGCCCTTCCAGTAATACGCCGCGCCATGACCCATTTCAGCCATGCCCTGCGATACCGCACCGAATACTTCAAACGGGGGCACCAACTCACCACCCGCAAACAGGCGGATTTTTATCCGGCCATTCGAGGCGGTCTGAATATAATCTGCGAGCTTCTGTGCATGCGTGCCCAGCCCCGGAAAATTCGGTGGCCAGGTGGTCACCATCTTCCAGTTGTAAGTCTGGCTATCAGCACACACCTGAGCACTATCGTTATCACTTTGAGCACAGGCGGTTACGCCGAGCGCCCCAGCGCCCATTATCAAATCTCTGCGTTTCATAAAGCGTTTCTTCTATTTGTAAGCCGCCGGACAATAGCTCCGGACAAGTATGGCTCCCATAGTAGTGCATTAAGATGCGCACAAAAAACCCTGCGACATAATGCGCCGCGCTTGCATGACGCGCCGACTCAGGCAAACTCGCTGAATGATTGGATTGCTGCAACGGGTAAGTCAGGCGCAGGTGGTGGTGCGCGACACAACTATCGGCGCGATCGATACCGGGCTAATGGTGCTGGTAGGCATCGAATGTGACGATACCGAAGCCAAAGCCGACCGACTGCTTGAGCGCCTACTGAGTTATCGAGTATTTCCGGATGAAGCGGGAAAAATGAATCGCAGCCTGCTTGATATTCAGGGCGGAATGTTGCTGGTACCCCAGTTCACGCTGCCCGCAGATACCCGCAAAGGCACGCGCCCGGGCTTTTCCAAAGGCGCAGATCCGGAAACCGCTGAGCGGATGTTCAATTACTTTGTTAAAGAGTGCCGCAAGCGTCTGGGCAGGGTTGAAACCGGATGCTTCGGCGCTGATATGCAGGTGAGCCTGACCAATGACGGACCGGTTACCTTTTGGTTACAGACATAAATCAACGCCTAAGCTTCGATATGGCGTATTATTGTTCGCCTGTGTACGAATAAATCACGCGGTTTGACGGCAGCACCGACAAGTCGCGAATATGGAGAAAGACTATGGGACTCGGCGGAATTAGCATTTGGCAGTTACTGATTGTGTTGGTCATTGTCGTGCTCATTTTTGGCACCAAGCGTCTGGGCAGTTTGGGTAAAGATCTTGGCGGTGCAGTAAAGAGCTTTCGTGGTGCTATGGATGACGCAGACAAAGGTGAAGACTCCAAACAGATTAAAGACCAGCCGGACGCACAGTTTTCTGAAGCGAACAGCGAAGAAAAGGCCGGTGATAAGGCTTCTTAAGCCTGTTCACGGTAACGCGACCTAAGCACACATGTTCGACATCGGTTTTTGGGAACTGGCCATTTTATTCGGCCTTGGGCTTGTGGTCCTTGGCCCTGAGAAATTGCCTAAAGTGGCCAGCCAGGTAGGCAATTGGGCCGGGCAGGCTCGCCGCATGGCCCGTAATCTATCAGCCCAAATGCAAGCCGAAATAAATCTTGAAGACGTGATCAATCCGCCTTCCAGCACATCGAAAGAACCTGAGGAAGTAAAGCCGGCCTGGCAAACTTCTGCGGGTTTGCGCCCCGGCTACTCCAGTGAAGAAGAGGCGGCAGCAGACGATATTCCGGAAGAAGTCGGCCACCGCGAATATGATCCGGCGGAAGATCCAAAGCACGAGCTCGACAAAGAACCCTCAACAAAAGCTGACGACCAGGGCGGGTCATGAATAAAGTCGGGGAAATGCTCGAAGAAGGCACCCTTGTCTCTCATCTCGTTGAACTGCGTACTCGCTTAATTCGGGCAGCAATTGCAGTGCTGGCTATCTTTGCCTGTCTGGCGCCGTTCTCCGACAAGGTTTTTAAGATTGTTGCCGACCCGCTGATGTCGCAAATGGCGGACCTAAACGGCGCTGGCGGAACCCAGATGCAGATGATTGCCACTCAGGTGGCCTCTCCGTTTCTGGTGCCGTTCAAAACCTGCATGTGGGTTGCGTTGTTCATTGCCATGCCCGTAGTGATCTATCAGGTCTGGGCATTTGTTGCCCCTGGTCTTTACAAGCAGGAAAAGCGCTTTGCGATACCATTGGTCGCATCAAGCATTTTGCTGTTTTATATGGGCGTGTTGTTTGCCTACAGTGTGGTGTTTCCGCTGATGTTTGCCTTCTTTACTGCTGCCGCCCCAGAAGGCGTTGCAGTAATGACCGACATCAACAGTTATCTGGATTTTGTCCTGGCTATTTTCTTTGCCTTTGGACTCGCCTTTGAGGTGCCGATTGCCACGGTGATGCTGGTGTGGTCCGGACTAACAACAACCAAAAGCCTCGGCCAAAAACGCGCCTATGTATTTCTGGGTTCGTTTGTTTTCGGTATGCTGTTAACACCTCCCGACGTCATCTCACAAACCTTACTGGCCGTGCCGGTATACCTGTTGTATGAAGTGGGCATTCTGATGGCGAAGCTTATGGTGAAGAAGAAAGCCGAGGCCGCCGCCGATGATGACAGCGACGACGCCTAAACGCGGCGCCAAACGATGAACCAGCCTTTGCCGCAACTCACCGTCAAGGCTGTTGCTCTGGGCATTGCATTGGCTATGTTGCTTGCTGGGGCCAACGCCTACCTAGGGCTGTTCGCCGGGATGACTGTTTCAGCATCAATTCCTGCCGCCGTCATCTCAATGGGGCTGCTTAAGCTGTTTCGCAACAGTAATATTCTGGAAAACAACATTTTGCAAACTGCCGCATCTGCCGGCGAATCGCTGGCAGCCGGCGTAATCTTCACACTGCCTGCGCTAATCATACTGGGCTACTGGGAAACCTTCGACTACTGGTGGGTGTGCATGATCGCCGGTATCGGCGGACTGCTCGGGGTGCTGTTCACGGTGCCCTTGCGGCGCTCATTTATCGTTGATCAGGGGCTGATTTACCCGGAAGGCACTGCCACTGCCGAGGTGCTCAGAGCCAGCGAAACTCCGGGCACAGGGCTTAAATTTCTGGCGCTGGGTGGCGTCATTGGCGCAGTGGTTAAACTCTGCGAAGCGGGACTAAGGCTCTGGCCATCAAGCGCGGCAGGCGGCACTTGGGTAGGTCAAAACACCGCAGTTTATGCGGGCACTAATTTATCGCCGGCACTTTTAGGCGTCGGCTATATCGTCGGCATTAATGTGGCTGCGCTGATTCTGATCGGCGGCGCGCTCTCCTGGTACGTAGCAATTCCGATCTACAGCACCTGGTTTGCCACTGGCGATCCTGTGCTCGCTGACATGCTCAACAACGGCGCCAGCGCGGTAGATGTCGCGTTTCAGATTTGGACCAGCAAGATCCGTTATCTCGGTGTTGGTGCAATGCTAACCGGCGGTCTCTGGGCCTTAATATCGGTTCGCAGCTCTATCATCAATGGCATTCGCAGCGGACTTAAGGCCGGTCAAGGAACATTAGGCGCAGCGGATGCGGACGATGCGCCTATGGCCCTGGTCATTGTCGCCGCATTAGTGCTTACCGTGCCGTTGTTTCTGCTGTATCTGCAGATAGTTAATAGCGTGGGCATCGCGTTGGCAATGACACTGGTAATGGCTGTAGCGGGGTTTCTGTTTTCGGCAGTCGCCGGCTATATGGCCGGCATTGTGGGCTCATCGCACAACCCCATTTCAGGCATTACCATTTCCACAATCCTGCTCGCCTCGCTGCTGCTGCTATGGCTCACGGGCAGCGATGGTATTGGTCCGACAGCGGCAATTGTTATTGGTGCGGTAGTTTGTTGTGCTGCGGCTATTGCCGGCGACAATATGCAGGATCTAAAAGCCGGGTACCTGCTGGGTGCAACGCCCTGGAAACAACAGCTTATGCAATGTGTTGGCGTGCTCTCATCAATGCTGGTGATGGCGCCTATTCTTAATCTGCTGCTAAAGGCCTACGGCATCGGCTTACCTACGGCCGAGCAACCCGATGCCTTGCTTGCACCGCAAGCCGCACTGATGGCTTCGGTTGCTGAAGGTGTTTTTTCCGGCAACCTGCCCTGGGCCATGGTGGCTATTGGCGCCGGAATCGGCATCAGTATTATTCTCATTGATGAATGGCTGGCCGCGCGCAAAGCATCGTTCCGGGCGCCGGTGCTGGCGGTGGCCATTGGCATTTATCTGCCGCTGGAACTGGCCGTACCTATATTTGTCGGCGGACTCATTCACTGGCTTGTCAGCCGAAGAGGCACATTAGGCAATAACGGCATGTTATTGGCGGCCGGCCTGATTACCGGTGAGGCGCTTATCGGTATTCTGCTCGCCATTCCTATTGTCATCACCGGTAATACCGGGTTTCTTGCTTTACCGGAAGGGTGGCAGGCGGGCAGCGGGCTCGGCCTTATCGTTCTGACACTGGTCGCGCTGTGCCTGTTCCGGACAGCGCAGCATCGCGGCTTGCCGCAACGGTCTTAAACACAGACAATAAGCCCCAACATCGACTGCGGTCGTATTCGTCTATTCAAGGAGAGTTTCAATGGCAGCGTATCAGGTGGCAATTTGTCATATCACCAACCCTACACCCGAAATGAAAACCTATGCAGCAACATCGGCAAAGATCGTCGCCAACATGGGCGGCTCATACCTGGTTCGTGGGCCTGCTGCCGAAATCAAAGAAGGCGATTTCCTGAAAGGTAAAGTTGTACTGATAACCTCTTTCCCAACCATGGATCAGATGAAGGCTTTCTGGGCGAGCGAAGAATACAATGCAATTAAGCATTTGCGCGATGGCACCGGCACATACGACGTTGCTATTTATGAGGGCTGAGCATTAGTCAGAGCTCTAACAGACTAAAAAAGGCCGCATAAAGCGGCCTTTTTTTAACTTCGGAGTACACCAATCTATGGTGGATTCAAGCGAAGCTATATCGTACGCGACTATCCGAGCTGCAGCGTGCCATCCACAATCATGAATGAAGCCATGGTTTCGGCAACAACAACGCCATCTTCAGCGCGAACCGCCTTGCCTTCCATCATCACCATACGCCCCTTAACCCGCTTCGCACGCCCTTCGAGTGCAAGCGTTGTGCCCAGATACACTGGCTCGCGGTAGCGGATCTCACATTTCGCGGTATGCGCCCGCACGCCTTTCAGAAAAAGCCAGTTGGCCATGACATCGTCCAACACGGCGAATAAAATTCCGCCATGCACGAGATCATCATATCCCACCGTATGAGCCTCAGGCGTAAAGCTTGCTCGACACACATCATTCTCGAGAGAAAAAATTAATTGCAGACCATCCGGATTATCCGGACCACAAACAAAACAACGGGAACCATCACTGCGGGTAGTATTCATTGCGCTATGCTACCACCATCTTCTGCCCGCTCTATTACAAGGGTTATGATGTAGAACACCAAGGAGGCCGACATGGCATACGACAGCAATAACCTTTTTGCAAAAATCCTTCGGGATGAAATTCCCGCGGTCAAAGTCTATGAAGATGAACATACCCTCGCCTTTATGGATGTTATGCCCCAGGCCGAAGGCCATACGCTAATCATTCCGAAAGAAGCTGCCTGTAATCTGCTGGAACTGTCTGCAGAAGGGGCCGCACGGCTTATTCAAACGACACAGAAGATCGCGAGGGCGGTGAATTCAGCAATGAAGCCGGACGGCATCATGATTAGCCAATTCAACAATGAGGCTGCCGGGCAAAGCGTCTTTCACGTGCATATGCATGTGGTACCGCGCTGGGAAGACGTGCCATTACGGCGACATTCGGGCGCAATGGCTGATCCCGTTATTCTCGAGGAGCGCGCTTCAAGAATTCGCGATGCTCTGATATAGCCCCTACTTAATAGCCTCTAAAAAAGCCCGCTAACGCGGGCTTTTTTGTACTCTCATCACTTCGCCAAAGACGTCAATCAAATGAGCCGTGCGCCCTGATACCCCGCCCAAGCGAGCAACAAACCAAGAGAAATCTGCACAATAATATTGATGCCGAGTTTTAAAAACTCGGCACTGCTTAGAAGGCTGAAATTTTCATAGGCGAAACTGGAATAGGTGGTAAAACCACCGAGAACGCCGACAGCAAGAAACAAACGCCATTGCTGGTCGAGCAGACCGCGCACATCGCTTAGCCCAATTACCAAGCCGATCAATAAACAGCCGATCATGTTCACCGCTAAAGTGCCGAATGGAAAAACGCCCGGAAGCCAAGCCTTTTGCACCCAATGATGCACCACAAAACGAAGACTAGAGCCGATAAAACCACCCATGCCCACAATCAGTACCTGACCAAATGTAATCCCATTCATGTTCGGCGTTCCTCATGGCGTTCTTGCCGCATCATAACTCCGTCGGCCCGATAGAGCCGACCTTGGCGGTCTGGAGCTTTTGCTGATAAGCAATTAATTCGGCCACCGACACCAACCGTATGCCCTGATCCGGCAACATCGGCAAAACCTGTTGCAGAAATGCTGTGGTTTCAGGGTATGGATGTCCGATGGCTACCGCAAAGCCTTGCTTGCGGGCAATGTTAAGTAGACGCCGATACTCATGTTTCAAATTTTCTTCGCCAGGCTCATTGTCCAGAAATATATTTCTGCGGGTTACGGGTATCCCATGCTCGGCAGCCATATCAGCAGCAATGCTCTGGGCTGTGGTGTAACTGTCGACAAAAAACAAATGTTGATACGTAGCGATCTCGGCCATCAACCAATCCATGTGGCCTGGGTGCCGGGTAATCAGGCTGCCCATATGATTATTAATACCAACCGCATTCGGTACCGAGGCAAGGTCGGCCGCGAGAATCTGTTGCAACTCTTCGCGGCTGTTATCAAGACTAATTTCGCCAATACCGGCGAGGCGACTTGTCTCCATCGCCTGCAGAGGCAGGTGCAGCAGCACCTCTTTCCCTGAGGTTGCGGCAGCCGCGGAAACTTGCGCGGCCCAGGGCGTGTGCGGAAGCACTGAACAGGCAACAGGCCCGGGCAATCGGGTAACGGCAAGACTGTAATCGCGTTGCTGGCCGAGGTCGTCGATGATGATAGCAATGACCGGCGAAACAGGGGGCGCTGCGCAGACAGCCGCGCTCAACGCCAACACGAAAAAACCGCCAAGGCGGGCGCATACAGAACGGCAATATTTGAGTCGGGTCACGGCGCAAAGACTACGCTGTTTTATGGGTAGCGACTAGTAAGGCAGAGCTATACCAGTGATCAGGTCAAACAAAACCTCAGTGAACAGCATTACTTTGCAGAAGACGGGGCTCTTTCAACAAATTCATCGCAGCTTGCAGCTGCGAATCGGTCTGCAACAAAGCCAATGCTTTGTTGGTGAAATGGCTGTTAACACCTGCCTGTCTATCGGCTATCTTATCGGCCTCAATTCGTGTATCAGGAGAAATACCTTCTCCGTGAATCGAAACACCTGACGGCGTGAAGTACAGCGATGTGGTCAGTTTAATCGCTCGGCCGCTGGATAACGGAATAACCGTTTGTACGGAGCCCTTGCCAAAGGTGCGCACGCCGGCAATCAATGCGCGGTTATTGTCCTGCAAAGCACCGGCCACAATTTCAGATGCCGATGCCGAGCCTTTATTCACGAGGACAACCATCCGGGCGCCGTCTACCAGATCGCCCTCTGTCGCTTCGTGCCTGAAGCTAGCATCAACGGCCCGCCCACTAGCACTAACAATTGTGCCGCTGTCCAAAAAAGCATCGGAAACGTCAACCGCAGCATCAAGCACGCCGCCCGGGTTGTTACGAAGATCAAGCAGCAGGCCCTTAAGCTGGCCATGGTTGTCATGCCGTAATTCATCAAGCGCATCGCGCATATCAGCGTAGGTGGTGTCACTAAAATGGCTGATCCGCACGTAACCGTAATCAGTCTCTAGTAAATTGGCGCTCACACTATTGACCTGAACATGGCTGCGTATCAGAGTGAAATTAATGGGCTCTGCTTCACTATTGCGGGCGATACGAATATGCACTTCTGTACCTGGCTTGCCACGCATGAGGCCAACCGTCTTATTCGCGTTGGCCGGGCTCATGTCGAAGTTGTTGATGCTTAAAATTTGATCGCCCGGTCGAATGCCGGCCAAGGCTGCTGGTGACCCCTCAATAGGAGCTACCACGCGCACCCGATCGCTATCGAGACTAACCTCCAGGCCGACGCCTGAATAATTGCCACTGCTATTGATCCGGATTTCTTCGTATTGGTTGCTGTCGAGAAACTGTGAGTGAGGATCGAGCTCAGTGACCAACCCCCGCACCGCGCCCTCAATAAGATCGCGATCCTCAAGCGGCTCAACGTACTCCTGGCGAACACGCTCCAACACTTCGGACAACAAACGAGCTTCGTCCCACGGCAGCGAATCACGGGGAGGCTCTCGCTGCGCAAGCACGCCGGAACCAAACGACAGGGCAAAACCCAGCATTGCGCCAATAATTAAAGTTAAAGCGGTCTTCTTGCCTGTGCGCATAAGCTGCGGGTCCAGATGGTGAAACGGGCTATTAGAATAGCTATTTCACACCTATTACCGCAGCGACTGTGTCGCAAAACCCAACACCCAACCTGTTACAGATTTTTTCATTAAACCCGAAAAATCTATGTTTTTTAATGACTTAATGCCTATCTCTTGATCCATGGGGTCGGGCTAATAGGCTGGCCGGCTTTACGCAGCTCGAAATACACAGCCGGCTCCGCCTGACCGCCACTATCGCCAACGCGGGCAATAACCTCATTGGGCTGAACCCAGCTGCCGACACCGTGCAACAACTCCTGATTGTGCCCATAGAGGCTGAGGTAGCCATCACCATGTTCAACAATCATCAACAAGCCCATGCCCTGCAACCAGTCGGCATAAATCACCCGCCCATGAAAAAACGCACGAACATTGTTGCCGGAAGGCGCCGCAATTAACACGCCATTCCAGCGCAACTGCCCGCTGCTACGGAGCTCACCATAGCTCTTCAACACACGACCCTTCACCGGCCATGACAGCTTGCCTTTCTGATTGGCGAACGGACCCGCAGGCAATCTAGGCATTTCCGGCAATACACTGGCTAGCTCAATAACCAGTTTGTCGAGTTCCTTTGCCTGTTTGTTAAGTGATGCGAGCTGAGCTTCGCTGGTTGATGCGTCTTTTTTTAGTTTCGCCACGGCCTTCTCGCGCTCCGCACGTGCCGCCTTTACTTCATTCAGCGCAGCTGTGCGACTGAACTCAAGAGCTTTTAAGCGTTTCGCTTCAGCCTCAAGCTCTTCGGCAATACGCTGCAAATCAACCAGCTGCTTCTGCACCTGGCCAATAAGCGCCGTGCGTTGCCTTGTCAGATACTCATACCAGGTAAGCCGTCGCCCCAGCGCTCCCGGATCCTGCTGGCTTAAAACCAGCTTCAACCATTGCTCTTGACCCTGGATATAAGCAAGGCGCATCTGCAGTGCTAGATCGGCCTGCATATTGGTGAGCACGCTTTGCTGCTTGCGCTGCTCCACCAATAGTTTGGCGTTAGCCTTCTGCGCATTCTCCAGGTCGGCGCGCACGGTGCTCAGTGCGTTACGGGCCTTCTGTTCGGCAATTTCACTGTCTTTTAAGTCACGCTCAACCCGGCTGAGCTTCTCGCCATCACGCTTGCGTTGCTTCTGCAGCTGCTGAATCTGTTGCCGCACGGCTTCTAGTTCAGCCCGCGCCTCAGCTTCTGTCGGTTCCGCGTGAGCGGAGCCCGACAAAATGGCCGCCACTGTTAAGGTGCTAAAGAGGAGTTTCATCACGTAGCGAGTGTAGGGCAATAACAAGATGACCGAAACACGCTCACAACCATTCACCAACAAATGAAGCAGGGTATAATTGCCCTCCTTAATTAAGCATAAACTGAAGCAGAATCTCCCATGGATAGACTTATTGAATTTGCGAACGCTAATATCTGGCTCGCATTAGCCATTGTCGGCACCCTACTGGCAGTTATTTTTAACGAATTGCGCCTTAGATCGCAGGCAGTGGGCAGTATTTCAGCGCCGCAGGCCGTCGGGCTTATTAACAATGGCGCTACTGTGGTTGACCTGCGCGATGCCGATGCCTTTAAACAAGGGCACCTCATTGAAGCGCTCAATCTAAACCCGAGAGAGCTGGCGAACAGCAAGAAGCTGAAATCAAACAAAGGCGTATTATTGGTCTGTGAAAATGGCACCAAGAGCGCCCGTGCGCTGGCTGAATTGCGCAAAGCCGGGTTTGACAACAGCTTCAGCCTTAAAGGTGGTATAGCGGCATGGCAGCAGGATAACCTGCCAACCGAGCGCAGCTAGCGGAGGATTTTTCTATGCCAGCATCTAAAATCATTATGTACACCAAGCCGTTCTGTGGCTTCTGCGCCGCAGCAAAAGCGCTTTTCAAAAAGAAAGGCGTCACTTATACCGAAATCAATATCGGCGGTAATGCGACACTGCGCGAAGAAATGATAGCTCGCTCCGGCCGCTCCACTGTTCCACAAATATTCATCAATGACGAACATATCGGCGGCTACGATGATATGGCGGCACTTGAAGAGGCCGGCGAATTTGATTCGCGTCTTGGCCGCTAACAGGATTACCCATGACAGAAAACGCCACCGCAAGCAGCAATACAGCAAGCAAGCAATTTTTACTTCATCAGATGTACATCAAAGATCTTTCATTTGAATCACCAAACAGCCCGGATGTATTTAAGCAGGTTGATGCTGAGATGGAGACCAAGCTCAACATCAAGAACTCTCATCGGGAACTGGGGGATAACCGCTTTGAAGTCATTTTGCACCTGAGCGTCCACGCCAAACGAGGCGATCAAACCGTGTTTCTTATTGAAATTGATCAGGCCGGGATATTTGAGATGCGGGGCTTCCATAAGGAAGAGCTTGGTCAGATTATCGGCACCCATTGCCCTGCCACATTGTTCCCCTATGTTCGCGAGACCATTTCATCGACAGCGACCCGCGGAGGCTTTCCGCCGCTGGTATTGCAGCCCATTAATTTCGAGGCGCTGTACGCTCAATCAATACAGCACGGGAAGCCTCAGGCATAAACGCAATATTTTCTAGGGCGACGCGTATGAGCAGCAAGCACACACACAAAATTGCGGTTATTGGCGCCGGTTCCTGGGGCACCGCGCTGGCAATTCAGCTGGCGCGCGCTGGCACCGATGCTTGCCTCTGGGGCATGGAGCCGGAAGTGATCGACTCGCTCACCACTGACCGTGTTAACCATCGGTTTCTGCCCGGTATCAGGGTCCCCAAAAACCTTCGTATCTCGGCAGACCTTGAGGAAAATATCGGGGCACATCGCGACATTCTTTTGGTGGTGCCCAGCCATGTCTTCCGTGAAGTTCTGCAGAAGATAAAACCATGGTTACGAAGCGATGCCCGCATCGCCTGGGCAACAAAAGGCTTTGAACTGAGCACCGGCAAGCTGGCTCACGAGGTTGCCGAAGAGGTGCTCGGCACATCGATACCGCTGGCTGTTGTTTCCGGGCCTACTTTCGCAACTGAGGTTGGCAATGGCCTGCCAACAGCAATGACTATTGCGGCTACCGATGACGTCTTTGCCGATGATCTTTCGCGGGCCTTTACCAGCAAAACATTTAAAGCCTATACCTCAAATGACATCATTGGGGTGGAGGTGGGTGGCGCCATCAAAAACATATTGGCTATAGCAACGGGTTTATCGGATGGGCTGGGTTACGGCGCCAATACGCGTGTGCTGCTAATCACCCGTGGTTTACGGGAGCTCTCGCGCCTCGGTATTGCGCTCGGCGCGAAAGAATCCACCTTTATGGGCTTATCGGGCATGGGTGATTTGGTCCTTACCTGCACGGACAACCAGTCGCGCAATCGACGCATGGGACTGGCTCTGGCAAAGGGAAGGAGCATGGAAGACATCTCTGAGGAAATCGGGCAAGTCGTAGAAGGCGTAAAGGCGGCGAAAGCCGTGCATGGCGTCGCGCAAGCAATGGGCGT
>JABIQA010000052.1 GCA_018699155.1 Chromatiales bacterium | reverse complement strand
CTCTCGATGCTGAGCGCGGCATCGCTGTTTTCGGGTTCGGCAATGGCCACAATTTTTTGCGGCTCAATTTCCAGACGGGCATAGCGCTCTATGGTTTTGCAGAAAAACCAAATGCAGCCTTCGGTGCGGGTGTAGATTCGTGGAGCGCCATCGGCGGCCGGCTCTACATAGTGGCTTTCGGCAAAGGTGCCGCCGTTTTCTGCAAACTGATCGTAATCGAGCAGTGCGGCATACACTTGTGCAACCGGGGCATCAATAACTAAGGTTGAGCTAACATCAACCTTCCCGCCCTTGCGTTGCACGTCTATCCAGCTGACTTCGGCGGCCTGTGCACCAGACACCATTAAGATCAACACTAGGCTGAGAATGGGCTTAAAAGACGCGGTGCATAAAGCTTTGTGCATGGTACAGCCTCCAACAGGCTATGAGCTTATGGGGAAGGATTCGTCGGTTATTGCCGTATGGATTCAGCGCAGAGCTGTTTTTGGGGCTTGAGTGCTCCGAAAACAGCTTGAGGCATGACTTTGGTGTGCAATTTGAGCCTGATTTGAGTTGATAAGGGGCGCATGTGCCACTACTATGCCGCATGCGTCGTTTTTCCCTTATTGCGGCACTGGCACTAATGCTTAGCAGCTTTGCCGGAGCCGATCTTAGCCCCTTGCCCAAACCCTCTCAGCCTGTTGATCTGGATCAATACGCGGGCGATTGGTTTGTGCACGGCGCCATCCCTATGCGGATCCCGTTTTTTAGTGATGCCGAGGCGCGCAACTACACCGAGCGTTATGAGCGTCTGGGCACAGATACCATCCGGATGACCTCGGCATTTGAGACGGCCGACGATAAGCATCGCAGTTTTTCGTTTAAGGGCAGTGTTATCGATAAGGCATTAAACGCAACCTGGAGCATTGGTATCGTTTGGCCCATAAAAGCCAAGTATTCGATTATTTATTTGGATGAAACCTACCAGACCACTGTGGTTGCCAGCGCCAACCGGAAAAATGCCTGGATCATGTCGCGTGATCCGCAAATGAGTGAACTGCAATACGCCAACATGCTGGCCTTTATGGCCTCGGCAGGCTTCGACCCGGAAACATTTCGTAAGGTGCCGCACGATAACTGAGTACACACTTAAGAGTACTGGTTGTAAATAATGAAATTTATTAAAGCATGCATTAAATACACAGCGCTCTTTCTGGTGGTGATCTACGTTGGGCTGATTGCCTATGCCTATTGGCCTACCGGCATTGATGAAGTGCCTGCCACAGAGCTGGCCGGACCTGACGATCGTTTTATTGCTGTTGATGATTTGGCATTGCGTTATCAGGCTTTTGGCGCGCGCGGTCCCGGCAAACCTAATCTGGTTTTAATTCATGGCTTCGGCAATTCGCTGCAATCGTTTCGCTTGCTGGCACCGTTGCTCGCCAACGACTTTTACGTGGTTACTTTGGACCTGCCTGGTTTCGGGCTGTCGTCCAAACCCGTCGACTACGAATACTATGCGGCCAACCAAGCGGCCACCGTCGGTCAGTTTATTCGTGCCCTTGGGCTTGAGCAGGCCGTGATTGGTGGTCATTCGCTCGGCGGGCAGCTGGCATTGCGGGTGGCAGTGACCGAGCCTGAGATTAACGGCTTGCTGCTGTTAAACCCGGGCATTATCAGCACCGGCGTACCGGCGATTATCGAGTTTTTGCCCTGGCCGTTCCAGCGCTTGTCAGCCAAACAATTTGGCGACCGGGGCTTTCGTGAAACCTTCCTGAAGAACTCGTTTGTTGACCCGTCAATGGTGACCGAAGAGATGATGGATGACCTGCAGCGGACGGTGCAGAGCGAAGGCTACATGGCAGGTTCTATAGCCATGATGAACTACTACGAAGCCGCTACCGAGGTGGCCTTGCTGCCTGAGGTTGCGGTACCCACCGTTATTGGCTGGGGGCAGCAGGATAAAAACAAGGGCCCTGCAGAGTTGCAGCAATTGCGTGACGGCTTGCAGGGTGAAATCGTGGTTGAAGTGGCCGATGCCGGACACTACGTGCATGAAGAGGGTGCCGCTGAAGTCGCGGCCTTTTTGATTGCCAATAAAGGCATTTGGCAGTAAGCCCGTTATCTAAGAGGGGCTTTTAGCGCATGGCTGCAGGCGTGTTTTATGCAAAAGGCCAATGCGGCAGCTTGACGCTGCCCGGGGTTCTTCCAAAATCGTAAACCTGCGGCACCGCTGAGCTTAATGAGGTAAGTTAAGCTCTAATCTCAGTGATTTCGTTTGTGCGCCTAGGGGAGGCTTGCATTGTTTAATTGCGAAGTCTAAGGAAGTGCTTTGGAAAATAT
>JABIQA010000183.1 GCA_018699155.1 Chromatiales bacterium | reverse complement strand
TATTGTTGGTGGTGCATTTGCGGGCCTCGAAAAAATCATTCGAAATCGCTCTAATCAAGGCGGTATAGGCTTCGTGGCCGACATTAAAGAGACCGATGAGAGCCTCAAAGTGGGCGAGTTGCTCAGTGATGTTGAGCCGGAAGACTTGATCCGTTTTGGTTTGATTCCTGAGTTTGTTGGTCGGCTGCCTATTGTCGCTACGCTCGAAGAGCTCGACGAGGCGGCACTGATTACTATTCTGGTTGAGCCGAAAAATGCCCTCACCAAGCAGTATCGCAAACTGTTTGAGATGGAAAGCGTTGAGCTTGAGTTTCGCGAAGATGCATTGCGTGCCATTGCAGCTAAAGCCATGGCGCGGAAAACAGGCGCTCGTGGCCTGCGAACCATCATGGAAGCCGTGTTGCTTGACACCATGTATGAGCTTCCCAGCATGAAGAATGTTAGTAAAGTTGTTGTTGATGAAGGGGTTGTAACGGGTGAAACCAACCCCTATATAATCTATGAGTCAGAAGATACGACTGCGCCTGCTGAGGCTGAGGAAGCTCCGCGCCCAACCGGGTCGGGCACCGCCGGATAGCCTTTAAGTTGTCTGTTGAACCGTTGCGTTCGGCGTCTATTTTGTTGGCTGCCCTGTGGCAGTTGTGTCGCCTCACTGCGTGGCATAGGGTTTCATGCAGTTGCCGTAAAGTTATTGGAGGTTTATGTGTCTGAGTCTGTTCAGGATCCCTTAGAGAGTATGCCAATACTCCCGCTGCGTGATGTGGTGGTCTATCCGCATATGGTTATTCCGCTGTTCGTTGGCCGTGAGAAGTCCATCCAGGCTCTGGATAAGGCTATGGAGGCTGGTAAGCAGATCCTGCTGGCTGCCCAGAAGCAGGCTGATGTCGATGAGCCCGGCATTGAAGATATTCATACGATGGGTACTTTGGCCACTATTCTTCAGCTGTTGAAGCTGCCTGACGGTACGGTCAAAGTGCTGGTCGAGGGCATTTCGCGGGCGCGCATTAAGTCCGTTCTACCGAGCGACTATTTTGCTGCCAATATCGAACTTATTGAAGACAGTCTGGATGATGAAGAGGGCGATCTCGATGGTCTCAAGCGAGCTGTTGTCACACAGTTTGAAAACTACGTAAAGCTAAACAAAAAAGTGCCGCCGGAGATTCTTGCGTCGCTATCTAGTATTGAACAGCCTGGCCGCTTAGCCGACACGGTTGCCGCACACATGGCGCTTAAGCTTGATGAGAAGCAGAAGATTCTCGAGATCGACAGTGTTCGAAGTCGACTCGAGCACATAATGAGCCTTATCGATGGCGAAATCGATATGCTGCAAATTGAAAAGCGTATTCGTGGTCGCGTTAAGCAGCAGATGGAAAAGAGTCAGCGTGAGTATTATCTGAATGAGCAGATGAAGGCTATTCAGAAAGAGCTCGGTGATATGGAAGATGCACCGAACGAAGTTGCTGATTTGGAGCAAAGAATCGAAGCTGCTGGTATGTCAGTGGAGGCTAAAGATCGCGCTAATTCTGAGCTCACTAAGTTAAAGATGATGTCACCGATGTCGGCTGAAGCCACCGTGGTGCGTAACTATATCGATTGGTTGCTAAAAGCACCCTGGAAGAAGCGCACGCGTGTGTTGAAGCGTCTCGATAAAGCTGAAGAAATACTTGAAGAAGATCACTATGGCCTTGAGAAGGTTAAAGAAAGAATACTTGAGTATCTCGCTGTGCAACAGCGTGTCCGCAAACTAAAAGGTCCGATTCTGTGTTTGGTTGGGCCGCCGGGTGTGGGTAAAACCTCGCTTGGGAAGAGTATCGCTCGCGCGACAAATCGCAAGTTTGTGAGGATGTCTTTGGGTGGTGTGCGTGATGAAGCCGAGATTCGCGGCCACCGTCGAACCTACATCGGTTCTATGCCCGGCAAGATAGTGCAGAACCTTTCTAAGGTTGGTGTGCGCAACCCATTAATGCTGCTGGATGAAGTCGACAAGATGTCGCAGGACTTCCGTGGTGACCCTGCTTCTGCATTATTGGAAGTTTTGGATCCGGAGCAGAACTCAACTTTTGCCGATCACTATCTCGAAGTGGATTTTGATTTGTCCGATATTATGTTCGTGTGTACGGCGAACACGTTGAATATTCCTCCGCCGTTGCTTGATCGTATGGAAGTGATTCGGATTCCGGGTTATACGGAAGATGAAAAAATTAATATTGCGCACAATTATCTTATTAACAAGCAGATCAGTGCCAATGGGTTGAAGGCTAAAGAAATTGAAATTAGCGATGATAGTGTGCGCGATATCGTGCGTTACTACACTCGTGAGGCTGGCGTGCGAAGCCTAGAACGTGAAATCGCAAAGATCTGTCGGAAGGTGGTTAAGAGTTTATTGCTCGAGCCGGCGGACACCAAGGTTTTGGTCTCGGCTGAAAACCTTGAGACATTTCTTGGGGTGCAGAAGTACCGCTATGGACGTGCAGAGGAAAATGATCAGGTTGGTCAGGTTACCGGTCTTGCCTGGACGGAAGTTGGTGGTGAGTTGCTGACGATCGAGGCAGCGGTTGTCCCGGGCAAAGGCAAGCTGGTTAACACCGGTAAGCTGGGTGAGGTAATGCAGGAGTCTATACAGGCCGCTGTGACGGTTGTAAGAAGTCGTGCGGCGCTGCTGGGTATCGATCCTGACTTCCATCAGAAGGTGGATATTCACGTTCATGTGCCTGAAGGAGCTACTCCAAAGGACGGTCCGAGTGCGGGAGTTGGCATGTGTACCGCTCTGGTATCGGCTATTTCCAACATTCCTGTGAGGTCGGATGTGGCGATGACCGGAGAGATCACTTTGCGTGGTGAGGTGCTGCCTATTGGTGGTCTGAAAGAGAAGCTGCTGGCGGCTCATAGGGGGGGTATCAAGACGGTGCTAATACCCCATGAGAATGAGAAAGATCTTGCAGAAATTCCGAAGAACATCAATGAGAAGTTGGACATTGTTCCTGTGCGTTGGATAGATGAAGTTCTGGCTTTGGCGCTGGTTCATGTGCCGGTTCCAGAGGCCGAAACTAAGGCTGCTGCAGATGATAAAAATGATGTTGGAAAAGGTGAGTCTGAGTCTAAAGACGTGCGTCCGCATTGAGTTTGAGCGGAATTGTTGTATAAAGTTTGTTGACATTGGATTTTGCAGCGGGTTATAAGAATTACGTGGTTGTTGGTAGGGTTTTGGCAACACAAAGATTGATTGGACTGGAAAGCTCAAGTTAGATTGGGTTTAAAAAGCCAAACCGATTGATTTTTGTTTTGACGTCAGCGGAAAGATTTTTGTGCTGTCAGCCATGCCGAATGACTTGGATGTTTTTTTTAACCTCTTTCAAAAAAGGTGGATTGATGAACAAGGGTGATTTGATCGAAGCAGTTGCGACAGCAACGAACCTCTCAAAAGCGGACGCCGGTCGTGCGGTTGATGCAGTTATTGGTTCCATTACGGGTGCACTGAAGGGTGGCAATCAGGTTTCATTGGTTGGTTTTGGTACCTTCACTGTGAAAGCACGTGCAGCAAGAACTGGTCGCAACCCACGTACTGGTGAGACCATTCAAATTAAAGCCAGTAATGTACCTGGGTTTAAGGCTGGTAAAGCACTTAAGGATGCCGTAAACTAGCGCGCCTTTCGAGCATACTGGGTTCTTCGGAGCCCGATGGGATCCGGCTTTAGCTGGAGTCACATCAAGACATCGGCGCTTTTTGGCGCCGATTTCTTTGCAAGAAAGAACGATTTACCGGGTGCTTAGCTCAGCTGGTAGAGCGGCGCCCTTACAAGGCGTAGGTCGGGGGTTCGAACCCCTCAGCACCCACCAAATAGTTTGGTAGAGGTCCGGTTTACCGGATAGATGAAAAGCTTTAGTAGTTCGGACTGGTAGTTCAGTTGGTTAGAATACCGGCCTGTCACGCCGGGGGTCGCGGGTTCGAGTCCCGTCCAGTCCGCCATCTAAAAATTGTTAAAG
>JABIQA010000045.1 GCA_018699155.1 Chromatiales bacterium | reverse complement strand
TGTTCAAACACCTTGCCCAGGTGGCGGAATTGGTAGACGCGCTAGCTTCAGGTGCTAGTGGCCTTATGGTCGTGGAGGTTCAAGTCCTCTTCTGGGCACCAATCTTCATCAATTGGATTGACATAAACATTCGTCCATAACACTCGCAGTTCAGTTTTCCCGCGTAAAAAAGTGCTCCCTGCCGGAAGCCCTTTTTTATCTGCTTAATACTGAGTGAATCTGATCAGTAATAATTGGCTGGGAGCTGTCGCGGCGGCACAGTGCTCTCATCCGAAACTGTAATAATAACTCTGTCGAGCTCACCATTAAATTTAGAAATACCGCTGTACAAATCAGTAACCTGAGTTCCAGTATCCCGACCAACATCAAATGTCTCCGCAAGGGAGTAAGTCGCGACATGCATCTGCGGCATTTCAATTTCATCAACTTTTTCGCCATTGACATAGAGCTCACCAATGCCACCAAAATCCTGCGTTTTGATAAAGTTAAATTTCAGATCGACCTTACCCAGTGGCAATGGTGGTGATTGCAACGTGTAGTGAACGCCATCGAGGAAATTGTAGTCATAGTAGAGACGGTTATCCTTAATAAACATCGAATAACCACCGGTCATTCCGCCAACTGCCACAATGACGCCGTCTTCTTCGCCCTGGACATCAATCTGTGTCTCAATCGAATGGGCACGGTTCTTAACCGGTGCTGAAGATTTCTCTGCGATACGAACAGCCCCCGGCGAAAAGTAGACGAATTCTGTCTGATCGCCAAACAACCGATCCTGCTGCGCGCCCAAACGCTGGATCATGTCGTCATACAATGGATAGACATTGTACTTCCAGGCTTCCTCATCGAAAATTGCGATCATCTCTGCAAGCTTTTCTGGATTTTCTTCCGCCAAGTTATTCGTTTCAGAGAAATCCTCTGCCACATTGTAAAGCTCCCATTCATCATTTTCGAATGGCAGTACTGTATTCAGGTCCCATGGCATACGATTCGCATGCAGCGTAACGGCCTTCCACCCATCGGACCAGATCGCGCGGTTGCCAAACATCTCATAGTACTGACGCTCTTTTTGGTTTGCAGCATCTTTATTGTCAAATGAATACATCATAGAGACGCCGTCCATGGGTTGCTGCTCAACACCATAGATTTCCTCAGGCACTTCAATACCTACGGCCTCCATAATCGTCGGCGCGATATCACTGATATGGTGATACTGACTGCGAATCTCGCCTTTCGCTTTGATACCATTTGGCCAATGCACAACTAGGTGGTCCTGTTGGCCGCCACGATGTTGACTTTGCTTAAAATAACGAAATGGCGTATTGCCGGCCATCGCCCAGCCCGCATGGTAATGGGGATACGTGTTTTCGCGACCCCAGTCCTCAAGCGCACGAAAATTGGCATCGAGCGGTGTTTGCAAGCCGTTTAATACATAGGTTTCGTTAAAGGTCCCAGTTAAACCGCCTTCGCCTGATGCGCCATTGTCGGCAGTTACAAAAATCAAGGTGTTATCCAACTCGCCGATGCGTTCGAGTGCTGCAACGACTCGGCCAATTTGCAAGTCAACCCATTCCAGTTGCGCTGCAAATACTTCCATTTGGCGCGCATACAAAGCCTTCTCTTCGTCAGGCAGCGAATCCCACGCCGGAATCTCGTCAATCCGATCGGTTAACTTTGTATTTGCCGGAATGATGCCCAAGGCGAGCTGGCGCTCGTATATTTCTTCGCGAGCCTTATCCCAACCCTGATCAAACTTGCCTTTGTATTTGTCAATGTGGCTATCCGGTGCGTGATGTGGAGAATGCATGGAACCGGATGCCCAGAGCATCATAAAAGGTAGATCGGGCTTAATAGACTTATGCCCAGTAATCCACTCTATGGCCCTATCGGCCAGATCCTGATCAAGATGAATCGATTTACGATATGGCTCAGGCGTATGGTCGTTCCACATAACCGGAACAAACTGGTGCACGTCAGCAGCCATAAATGTATAAGCATGCTGAAACCCTTCACCGCTGGGCCAGCGATCAAATGGCCCAACCTGAGAGACTTCATAGAGCGGTGTGTGATCCCACTTACCGAGCGCATAATTTATATAGCCCTCTTCTTCAAGGTAGTTGGCCACAGATTTGGCCGACTCAGGCATGATGGCGTTGTATCCTGGAAAACCCATAGCAGTCAACGCGTGACTCCCGAGCCCGATAGAGTGCGGATTGCGCCCGGCCATCAAACTTGCACGTGAAGGGGAACACAATGCGGTTGTATGGAAGTTGTTGTAGCGCAGACCATTGTTGGCAAGCTCATCAATATTCGGCGTGTGAATCAATCCGCCGAAACTCTCGATCTGGGCAAAGCCCACGTCATCAAGCACAAAGATGATAATGTTTGGCGAACCCTCTTCAGGCAGTTGCTCGGATGCCCACCATTCACTCGAATCCGAGTATTTCTCTGCAATTACTCCATCAAATCCTTCGATGTTTTTTGTCTTGACTCCCGATTCAGAAACCGAAAATTCCCCAACCATAGGAGCATCGTTGCCGGCTACTTCAGGAGCAGGTGCTCCACCACAAGCGGCAAGCAAGATAACAACAAGCACAAGAAATATTGACTTCATTCTTTAACTCTCCATCTCATTTACTAGCGTGATCCCTTTCTGAACCGCGCATCATTTATCTAGGTCATGACTTTCAGCCTGACTACTGTTGACGCAAATGCAGCAATGCAATTGCGAATGTTTGCAGCAGCGCTATCGTAACAGACCAAACAATGCGTTGCTTCAGCTGCATAAGGCACCCCGATGGGGTTATGAATATCTCGCAAAATGATGCTACAACAACCCTTTTTTGCTCATTCTCGGCATAATGATTCCGATAATAACCGTTGGTGCAATACCGCCGAAGAAAATCGCAGCAAATATCTCTGCCCCACACCACCAGGGCAGCACATCAAAATACTTGATGTATAAAACAACTTTTATGACCCCAAACAGTGCCGAAGGCAAGGTGCCAAAAGTAAAGTTACGATGGAATTTCGACTCGATAATGTTTCGCGCTTCCAAAGACTCAAACATAAATTGCGTATGGCCAATAAATACGGTCACCAGTACCTGCCAGCACATGTAATCGTAGATAAACGGGGGAGTCTCGATGACGCCAGCCTGCATCAATACAATGGGAATAATGAATAATGACGTACCCATCTCTCTGATAACGGTAAGCACTCTATGCACCCGAATGACCGGCGATGGCGCAGGCTGTAGGGTAAGGCCCATCATTTTGTAATAGTACGCTGCAATAAATGCGGCCTGCAGTAGAATCGGAATGTTGGTATAGATACAGGTAATGCCGATCACCGGATAGGATATCGCCATAAGCGCCCGCAGCCGTTTCGACGTCGGCTGTTTAAAAGCCTCAAAAGGTAGCGTGAAATACGCGCTGAGCAGATTAATCGAAGCCGGAATAATCCACAGAAGATGCAATATCGATGCTTGCGGCTGTAAGTTAAATCCTGATAGCGCCAGATCCACGAACAGATACAAGCTCACCAATATTAAAAAACTGCCGGCTAGCTTATGGATATGGTACTTGTCGTGCCGGTTACCAGTGGCAAATTTGTAGACTTGCTGAGCCTTTGATGCTGCCATAAATTGTGGTCCTGATCATTATAGCCATTGGTCGCGGCTAATAAACTAAATGTATAGTTGCATTAATAGCCTTCTACGGGATGCTGCGCAAGTCAATTTTTAGTTACTTCTAAAAACATCATCATCAAAGAATAACCGCAGTTATTTTAAATAATGAGACCTAGCCCACACTTTATCTATGGTTGCGCGATAGACTGGAACACTGTTTCCCTCGCATCGACTGGAAAGGTCACTTCGACATGAGAAGCTCTCAGACACTCCGTGCCAATAACTTGAAAGAACCGGGCTTGAGCTCGCAATACAACGCAGGATCAGCCGGCACATGGAAAGAAACCTCGCTACGCAATGGTCATTCGAAGCGCATCAAACACAAAGCGTTGTGGCCTGAATATTTTGCCCGTTTAGGACAAAAAGATTCGACTACCTGGCACTATCAAGGCTACTTGAAAGATACTCTCGTGGTGTGGCGTGCATTCTACTCGTTAATGCTGGGCCATCCGGTTATCGCAT
>JABIQA010000056.1 GCA_018699155.1 Chromatiales bacterium | reverse complement strand
TACCCGCAATTGCAGATGATTCGGGCTTAGAGGTGGACGCGTTGGATGGTGCTCCAGGCGTTTATTCGGCGCGCTACGCGGGTGAGCAGGCCAGTGATGCAGACAACAATGCTAAATTGCTGGTTGCGCTTGAGAATATTCCGCCGGAGCAACGGGGGGCGCGGTTCCGCTGCGTCGTCGTATACGTTCGCTCCGCTGATGATGCTGAACCGTTGATTGCTGAAGGCTCATGGGATGGCGCCATTGCATTAGCAGAGCGCGGCACAGGTGGTTTTGGCTATGACCCTTTGTTTTCTGATGTTAGCGACGGCGCTGCAATAACAGCTGAAAGTATTGCAGCTGCGAGCACCTCCGCTGAGTTGTTGCCGGCAGAGAAGCATGCGCGGAGTCACCGCGGTGCGGCAGTGCGGGAACTCTGCCGCCGGCTGCAGGAACAGCCTGCTTAGCAGATTGATATGCCTATACCGTTGGCCTTATACGTTCATTTTCCCTGGTGCGTGACCAAGTGCCCTTACTGCGATTTCAATTCGCACCCTTTGCAAAATGAACTCCCCGAACAGAGTTACCTTGATGCATTGATTAGCGATCTGCGTAACGATGCAAAGCTTGCCGGTGGGCGCAAAATTAGCACCGTATTTCTTGGCGGTGGCACCCCCAGCTTGTTTTCACCGGGAGCAATGCAAACCCTATTAATGGCTGTTGATACCGAGATTGGTTTAGCCAATGATTCAGAGATTACGATGGAGGCAAACCCCGGTGCAATTGAGCACGGTGATTTTGCGGGTTATCGAGCGGCGGGTATCACTCGTTTGTCGCTGGGTGTGCAGAGCTTTTGTGACACGCATCTGGCGGCCTTAGGCCGGGTGCACAACGCTGCCGCAGCGCGCAGCGCCTTTGCACAGGCGCGCGCAGCGGGCTTTGATAACATTAACCTCGACCTGATGTACGCGCTGCCTGGGCAGACGGTTGCGGAGGCCGTTGCAGATGTTGATGTGGCTTTAGACTTAGCGCCCGAGCATATTTCGCAGTACCACCTCACGATGGAGCCGGGCACCCGCTTCGGCCGCACACCACCCGAAAACTTACCGGATGAGGATGCGAGTTGGTTGATGTTTGAAGCCTGTCAGCAACGCTTATCTGCAGGAGGCTATGATCGTTACGAGGTCTCGGCCTATGCGCGTGATGGGCGTCGCTGTCGGCATAATCTCAATTACTGGCAGTACGGCGATTATCTAGGTGTTGGGGCTGGCGCTCACGGCAAGGTCACTTCGGCTGATGGCGCTATTCGGCGTTACGCAAAGCATGCTAAGCCGGCAAAGTTTCAATCGGCTGCCGGCAGCTCTTTGAGCTTACAACCATTGGCAATGCGCGCGGAGATTAACGCAGAAAATGCCCTGTTCGAATTTATGTTAAATAATCTGCGCTTGCTCGATGGTTTCTCACTGGAGGGCTTTTCCGAGCGCACTGGTGCGGCGCAGACCTTGCTAATGCCCGGAGTCACCGCGGCAATTGCTAAAGGTTTGTTAGTTGCTGATGGCGGAAATGCATGGCAACCCACAGAGCTCGGCTTGCGGTTTTTGGATGATTTGCAGGGCTTGTTTCTTCCCGAGGCCTAAGCGGCGCTGACCCTTGCCCGGCCTCATTACTCCAGCTATTGATTTGTCATCATTAAGTTAAGTAACTGATTTGCGCGCAATTCTTGTATAAGCGCCCCGAGTTTCATTGATTTGGTCTAAAAGCGGGTAGGTTTATGCACAACCGCCACAGTTTCTAAATATTTCATGAAGATACGCATCAAAAGCTCACTTTTGCTTTGCAATATCTCTTTTAAGAATTTGTTTTATATAGCTATTTTTTATTTGCTTATTTATTAGCCAATTTGTTTCTTTGTGTGTGGTTTCCGCAACTTAGAGCCTTGTTGGGGTGTTAGTCCACAGACTTATCCACAGAATGTGTGGATAAACTCCCGCCCCGTATCGAGTCGCAGGTTTTTGCCCTTGTCAGATGACGCGGATGCCGCTATTCTTCCGCGCCCTTGACGTTAAGAGCGTACCGGAGGCTTGGTTGACCAACCCCGGGGCCATTTTTGAGATTGTCATAATGAAAGCTGATATTCACCCTCAGTACAATGAAATTAATGTTACCTGCAGCTGCGGTAACACGTTTCAAACCCGTTCTACGCTTACTGAAGACCTTGGCGTTGAAGTTTGCTCGGCCTGCCATCCATTTTATACCGGCAAGCAGAAGATCATTGATAGTGCGGGCCGCGTTGATAAATTCCGTAAGAAATACAACATCGGCTAAACCCATGTTGGGGATTTTCGGCGTCACACCCAGGTTCGGCATCGCCGTGATGGGCGTTTTGCTGTCTCAAATGTGCAAGCAACCTGCTTATAGCCTATAATATCGTGCTCCACGGTCAGGTTCGCCTGTCTGCCGGATAAAAGTCACCGCGAGACATTTAAAACACATTTTTGTGTGTTTTTGAGCGGACTGATTAACTGCTGCCGGTTACGGTCGGAACACATCGGCCGTACAGTATGGCGGCAACACAGCTCTGAAACCATTGACGTTTGTGCGTTGAGCTTGCTGTAAGGTTTAACTTGGTGCAGCTCGGCGGTTTGCCCGTCACTGCGCCACAAGTAACGGATAAATAAAAACATGAGTGATAAGACATATACCCTGCGTGACAACTCAAATGGCGAAGAGCTTGAGCTTCAGTCAAAGTCCGGCTCGATTGGCCCCGATGTGGTCGATGTCCGCCCAGTCTACGCCAAACAGGATATCTTCACTTTTGACCCCGGCTTTAGTTCTACCGCAAGTTGCGAAAGCGCTATCACCTATATCGATGGCGACAAGGGTATTTTGCTTTATCGGGGTTATCCGGTAGAACAGCTGGCCGATAAAAGCAGTTACATCGAAGTTTCTTATCTTTTACTGCACGGCGAATTGCCTACCGCCGCGCAGCTCGAAGGGTTCAGTCACTCCATCCGTACTCACACCATGATCAATGAGTCGATGTTGAGGTTCTTTAACGGCTTTCATCACGATGCTCATCCGATGGCCATGGTTGGTGGTGTTGTTAGCTCTATGTCGGCGTTCTATCACGACACTCTCGATATCAACAATCCGCGCCACCGTGAAATTTTCGCTCACCGAATCATCGCAAAAATGCCAACGATTGCCGCTGCCGCCTACAAGCACACACTGGGTCAGCCGTTTATCTATCCGGACAATGATCTGGATTACTCCAGTAACTTGATGCGCATGTTCTTTGGCGTGCCTGCCGAGGACTATAAGATTGATCCTATAGCGGTAGAGGCCATTGACCTATTGCTGATCCTGCACGCCGATCATGAGCAAAACTGCTCTACTTCAACAGTGCGTTTGGCCGGCAGCTCGGGGACTAACCCATACTCAGCAGTTGCCTCAGGTATTGCTGCGCTGTGGGGTCCAGCTCATGGGGGTGCAAATGAAGCGGTACTGCGAATGTTGGAGGAAATTGGCACTGTAGAAAATGTTGATAAGTACGTGAAGAAGGCGAAGGATAAGAACGACCCTTTCCGTCTCATGGGCTTTGGCCATAGGGTTTATAAGAACCATGACCCGCGCGCCACCATCATTCGTAAGATGTGTTATCGCGTTCTGGATAATCTTGGCCAGCAGGACAATCCGCTGTTCGATCTGGCGCTGCAGTTAGAGCAAATCGCGCTGAAGGATGAGTACTTTGTAGAGCGTCAGTTGTATCCGAATGTCGATTTCTATTCCGGCATTATTTACAAGGCTTTGGGCATTCCTTCATCCATGTTTACGGTAATGTTTGCCGTTGCACGTGCGGTAGGTTGGGTGAGTCATTGGCAGGAAATGATCGAAGATCCTGAGGGCCGCATTGGCCGCCCGCGACAGTTGTATGTGGGTTCAGGTACGCGCGATTACCAGGCCATTACTGAGCGCAGTTAATGCGCAATTGCCGAATCCTCACTGCAGGTTTCGGCAAGCAATCATTCACTAAGGTCTAAGGCCGGATCGGTTTTACTTGAGTTCTAGAATATATCGCCTGCATCGAAGTCATCATCGCTGCCCTGATCCTCAGTAACGTTTCCATTACCGCCACTCTTTACGGTGGGCTCGGTGCCGGCGGCAAATATTTCAAATCGCGTATTGCTATCGCCAGCGTTTGCCAGCTCGCCTGTAGCGCCGGAAACACGTACGGTAACAAGGTTTGCTGGCGGAGGCACAGCAGCCTCAGGTTGGTTGCTCAGCGCGGCCTGGATAAAGTATTTCCACATTGGTAGCGCTGTTCTGCCGCCGGTTTCGCGCCGCCCCAATGAGCGATTCGGGTTATCAAAGCCAACCCATACTGTGGCCGCAAGTTCACGATTAAACCCCGCGAACCAAGTGTCCTTGCCTTCGTTGGTGGTTCCCGTTTTTCCAGCCAGGTCGTCACGCTGCAATTCGCTGATAGCGCGACCGGTGCCGCGTTTAACCACATCGCGCATCATGTCGTAAACAATATAGGCATTGTCAGGGCTGATGATACGTGGGGCGGAATTGATATCGGCAAAAAATGCGGGGGTTTCGCTGGCATTGGGATGCCAACTGCCGCCGCTATTAATCATTTGCTCTGTATCACTGTAGGAGGGTACCTCAGCGTCCACAGGGGGTAGAGTGGTTTCGCCGGAAGCAAACCACGATTCGCTATCTCCGGCATCAACTCTGGTTTGCAGTATTGAGTCATCAGGCTTTTGTGTTGCGTTGCTGAGATAATCTTCGGCAACGTCTTTAAGCGTTTCACGGTCGTCAAACCAATGGTCACTGCATGATTGGCAGGCGATGGCGGGGTCGGCTTGATACACCACATTGCCATTGACGTCTTCGATGCGCTCTATGATGTACGGGCTAATGTAGTAGCCACCGCTAGCAATACCCGAGTAGCCGCCAACCAGGTCGAGCATCGATATCGCGCCGCTACCCAGCGCCAGCGTCAGATTCCGCGGGAGTCCGTCAGTGGGAAAGCCGAAACGTCTCAGATGCGCAACAGCTTTGCCGATTCCGACACGGCGGAGTGTTTGCAGCGAAACAAGGTTCATGGAGCGAACCAGACCTTCGCGTAAACGTGTATCGCCATAGAATTTCCCAGAATAGTTTTCCGGTCGCCAGATGGCTTCGAGATTTTTATCGTTGACGACAATGGGGGCATCTTTAACGATAGTTGCGGCGGTGAAACCATTCTCTAGCGCCGCAGAATAAATGAAGGGCTTAATGGCTGATCCGGGTTGCCGCTTTGCTTGAGAGGCCCTATTAAATTTGCTCGCTTGATAGTCGAAACCGCCCGCTAGCGATGTAATAGCACCGTCATACGGATCCATCGAGACAATCGCACCCTGAACCTCAGGCATCTGTGCCAACCGCCACTGCTGTGGTGGGGTATTCTTTTGGCTGGCTTTTTCTGCCTGCACAGATGAATCGCTGATGAGTCGAATGACGCTACCCTGCTTCAGCACATCAGCGATGTTTTTTGGTTCATCGCCGACGGTGTTGTCATCGACGTAGCGACTGCGTTTCATGTTTTCCCAGCTCACACGGGCACGACCGGTGTCGCGGATAAAGACATTGACTGAATTGTCAGCATTGAGGCTTATCACCACCGCTAATGACAAATCGCTGTGTGCCGGATAGTTTTCCAGCAATGTCTGCAACGCTTGATTGGCAGCCTCCGCGCCAGGCTTGTCACCAGGAGATTCAGCAGTCTCCAGAGCTAAGGATGGAGCTACAGCGTTTAAATCGACAACCTCCAATTGCCCTTTGAAGCCATGACGTTGATCGTACTCAAGCAGAGTTTTGCGCAGAGCACTTTGGGCGGACTGTTGCAGACGGCTATCAATGGTGGTTACAACTTTGTAGCCGCCTGTATAGGCTTGATCCTGACCAAAGCGCTGGAGCATTTCTTTGCTGGCCATGCTTGCAACGTATGGAGCTGCGAGTTCTACCTTGCTGCCATGAAGCTTCGATACCATCGGAAAATTCAGTGCTGCCTGATACATTTCTGTATCTATGTATTTTAATTCCCACATACGCCGCAGCACATATGCCCGCCTTTCAATTGCACGAGCGGGGTTGGTTACAGGGTTTAGCGTGGAGGGCGCTTTGGGCAGGCCAGCGAGAGTGGCGGCTTCAGCAACGTTGAGTTCGTTAAGGTCTTTGCCAAAATAAACCTGTGCGGCAGCGGCCACGCCATAGGCCCGTTGTCCGAGGAAAATTTTATTCAGGTACAGCGCAAGAATTTCCGGTTTGGTGAATTCTTGTTCAATTTGTAGCGCAAGAATAAGTTCTTTGCCCTTGCGGACAAAGGTGCGGTCGCGGGTTAGAAAGTAGGCGCGTGCCAGTTGCTGCGTGATGGTGCTGCCACCCTGGCTGCGCGAGCCGGTGAGCAAGAGATTAAATGCTGCGCGCGCAATACCCTGATAGTCAAATCCCGGATGATCGTAAAAACGATCGTCTTCGGCAGCAAGAAACGCTTTGGACACGCGTTGAGGGATAAGTTCAAACGATACCGGTTGGCGCCTGCGCTCACCGAATTGCTGAATCAGCCGGCCATCGCGGGTGTAGATACGCAGCGGGACCTGCAGTTTTACGTCACGAATCGTGTCGGCTGAGGGCAAGCCCGGCGCAAGGTAGTAATAGCTGCCCATTGCGATGGCCAGCACAACAATAACCCCACTAGCACCAAGAGCCATTAGTACCGGAATAAGTTGTTTTGCGACTTTCATCAGAGTTTTGGAACCAGTCCCTTGCCCATGCCGAGGTGATTATGCATATTAATTGCAGAAAGTGGGCAAACCCAATGAAAATATGGGTATGCATCGCTTCTGTTTTAAGGCTGCCGTCCCGAGAAGCAGGTAATACGTAACCTATGATAGCGGAGTCGCCGGAGATGGCCTTTACGTGGAGTGCGATGAATATTTTGGCGGACTCAGTAATATATTCGTTGAACGCCTTATAATGCCTCATTTTCTGGTTCATCCTCTGGGCTAGTGCGCTTTATTCTGTCGATGCGCCAATATTGTAAGAAAAATCACATTTACATTAGTTTTGTCGGTGATATATAGTGAAGAACTATTCCACTTTTTATTTAGGTTTGTTGCACAAGGTTACGACTTAAAAGGGAATTATCAAATGTTCGGTTCGCGAAAGCAGGCCCTTATGGGCCTTGATATTACAAACTCGGTGATTAAATTGATCGAACTTGCTGAATCGGGCGGGCGTTATCGTGTGGAGTGCTATTCGGCAGAACCTACGCCGCCCAACTCAATTACTGAAAAGTCCATCGTTGATGTCGATGCCGTAGGTGAAGCGATTCGCCGTGTAGTAAAGCGATCGGCCACCCGCGCCTCGGAAGTGGCGATCGCAATTAGCGGCGATGCAGCCATCACCAAAGTTATCCAGATGCCGGGGGGGCTCAGCGACAACGAATTGGAGTCGCGGGTCGAGATTCAGGCCGATCAATACATTCCTTTCCCGATGGAGGAAGTCAGTTTCGACTTTCAAATTTTGGGCGAGAACGAAAAAGATCCTGAGCTGCTCGATATTCTTCTGGTCGCAACCCGTACCGAAAACGTTGATCAGCGTCGTGCGGCAGTAGAGGCTGCTGGCTTGATTCCGCGGGTTGTCGACATTGAAGCTTTCGCGCTGGAAAATGCCTGCGCCTTAATGACCCACCAGATGCCTGAAGGTGGTATGGATCATCTTGTGGCGGTCATCGACTTCGGCGCCAGTATCAGCACATTCAGCGTTTTGGAAAACCTCCGGGTTGTCTATACGCGTGACTTTGGGTTTGGCGGCCAACAGTTGACCGAAGAAATTATGCGCATTTACGGCCTGAGCCTTGAGGATGCGGGCCGTGCGAAGAAGGAAGGGGGTCTCCCGAGTAACTATCAGCCTGAAGTATTGGATCCTTTTGTTGACGATATGACTCAGCAGGTGAGTCGTTCGCTGCAGTTCTTTCTGGCTTCCGGTAGTGGTCGCGAGCAGCCTGACCAGATTCTGGTGTGTGGGGGCTGCGCCAATATCCCCGGCGTAGCCGAACTGATTGCCAGTAAGATTGGCATTCCGACCGAAGTTGGCAATCCGCTGGGCCAGATGAAAGTGTCTTCCCGAGCGAAGTCACAAGGTGTGAACCGCGATGCCACAGCCTTGCTGACAGCTTGCGGACTCGCGCTGCGGAGTTTCGACTGAATGCCAAGAATTAACTTACTGCCCTGGCGTGAAGAACAGCGTGAGCAAAGACGCAACCAATTCTATGCTGTGATGGCCGGAGCTATCGCTGCTGCGGGGCTTGCCGTATTTGTCGGCGTGCTGGTAATTAATACCATCATTGGCCATCAGAACGGCCGCAATGACGTTCTTAAAGAAGAGATGAAGTTGTTGGATATGAGAATTGCAGAAATCAAAAGTCTGGAAGCCAAGAAGGATCGCTTAGTTGAGCGCATGCAGATTATTGAGCAGTTGCAGCAGAGCCGCCCCGAAGTTGTTCATCTCTTTTCAGAAATGGCAACTGCAGTACCTGATGGTGTTTATCTGACTGAGATTAAACAATCTGGTTCATCACTCAGTATTGACGGCGTAGCTGAATCGAACACCCGTGTTTCTGCGCTGATGCGCAATGTTGATAAGTCAGGCTGGCTGACGGCACCTGATCTTAAAATTGTGGAGGTTATCAAGGACACTGATCGCGACCAGAGCGCTCTGGGCAGTCGCTTTGCAATTCGTGCTCGTCAGATCGCCACGGCGGAGCCTGGTGAGGATGCCTCATGAAAGAATTCAAAATGAATGTGCTTGAGGAGCTGCAGAATCTCGATATTAACGAGATTGGCCGTTGGCCCCTTTTGTTCCGAGCAGTCTTTGTTGTACTGGCATTTATGGTCGCTACGGCGGGTGGCTATTACTACTTTGTATTTGAGCAGAAGCTGCCGGTTCTTGAGAGCGCTCAGGCTGAGGAGCTGGAGCTGCGTATGAATTTCGAAGCGAAGCAGCGAAAGGCCGCAAACCTCGATGCTTATAAAGAACAGCTTGCAGATATTGAGCGATCTTTTGGCACAATGTTGCAGCAGCTTCCAGGCGAAACCGAAATCCCCAATCTGTTGGTTGATATCTCGCAAACCGGCCTTGCAGCTGGCTTAGATGAAAAGCTTTTTAAACCCGAAAATGAGATTCGGAAAGGATTCTACGCAGAAAAGCCGATCCGGATTGTGGTTAATGGTTCATACCACCAGTTTGGCAACTTCGTTAGCGACATTGCAGCTTTGCCGCGAATTGTGACGCTGCATGATATAGATATTACACCGGCCTCGGATGGCGACGATGGTAATGAGCTGGTGCTAACGGTATTGGCAAAAACATATCGTTACCTCGATGAGAATGAGGCTGAAGATTAATCATGATATCGATTAGAAATTTTCAACACATCTTATTGGCATGCGCTGCAGTTATGTTGGCGGCTTGTTCAGGCGGTCAGAATGATGAGCTAATGATTTATATTGATAAGGTTAAGGCGCGCCCCGGCGGCCGTATTGAACCTTTGCCGCAGATTAAGCCTTACGAAACATTTCGCTATGACGCGGGAGATATTCGCTCACCGTTTGTCTTTAATCGCCCGAAAGCTAAGGGTCGCAGTGATGGTCCCCGGCCTGTGCAGAACCGCAGTAAAGAGTATCTAGAGCAGTTTCCGCTCGATACCCTCGATATGGTTGGTATATTGAGTCGTGGCGATAGTCAGTACGCATTGCTGAAAACTTCTGATGGTTTGGTTCATCGGGTTAGCGTAGGCAATTATATTGGTCAGAACGAAGGTCGGGTTCTTTTTATATCCGAGTCTTCAATTGACTTAGAAGAATTGATTGCAGACGGTGTGGGCTCTTTTTATAAGCGTCAGGCATCGATAGGGCTAGGTGAATAATGATTTTCTTAAATGATGCCCCTTCGGGGTTTGCAGGAGTAGCAACGATGAGTATAGCTAAGCGAATTCGTGCTGTGGGGCCCCTGCGCAAGGCGGCCTCAATAATGCTGCATATTCTGCTTGTCTCGCTGCTTAGTGCGACTGCTGCGGGCGCCCAGGACGGTGTTAACCAGCTCAAGAATATAGATGTTAGGGCCCTTGCCGGAAACAAGCTGGAGTTGCAGCTTGAAATGACAGGCCCTGCTCCGGAGCCGCTTACCTTTACTATCGATGAACCCGCGCGTATTGCGCTGGATCTACCCGAAACATCTTCCGCGCTGAAAAACCGCCGTCAAGATGTAGGCAAGGGCGCGCTTGATACCATTCTTGTCGCCGAGGCGGGCAATCGTACCCGCGTTGTTTTGAATCTTGACAAACTGGTCGCCTATGAGACTCGAGTTGAAGGCAATAGCATTTATGTAACGCTTGAGTCTGCCGCCAAGAGTAATACAACCGAGTTCGCTGCGGCCATTCAGGAAACTGAAGCTACAGATGCTGCCAATGCATCGTCAGCAATTGAAAGCGTCGACTTCCGTCGCACTGAGTCGGGCGGTGGTCGAGTGATCGTGAACTTGAGTAATGCATCTGTACCTGTTGATGTCAGCAAAGATGGCTCTAATGTTATTGTTGAGTTCAATAAAACGTCGGTGCCCGATCGTCTGTTAAATCAGTTTGATGTGGTTGATTTTGCTACCCCTGTGAAGACTATTGAAGCTCAGCGTATGCAAAATAATGTGCGTTTGGTAATCGCAGCGGAAGGCTTGATCCAAGAGCTCGCGTACCAGACCGACAAAGTGTTCACTATCGAAATCCAGAAGCTTGTCGAGCGACCGAAAAGCGAAACTCCTGGTTTGTTTAATCCTGACCGCGAATACACTGGCGAGCGATTAACGCTCAACTTTCAGGATATCGATACCCGTTCAGTGCTGCAGTTGTTAGCTGATATTAGTGGCCGCAACATTGTGGTGTCTGATGCAGTCACCGGTAATGTCACCCTGCGATTGCAGAGTGTTCCCTGGGATCAAGCGCTGGACATTGTGTTGGCTACGAAAGGCCTCGATATGCGTGAGAACGGTAATGTCATTATTGTTGCCCCGGCCGATGAGATTGCTCAGCGTGAAAAGGCTGATCTGGCTGCCCGCGAAGAGCTTATGCAGCTGGAACCCATGTATTCTGAGTACTTACAGGTTAACTACGCAAAGGCCAGCGATTTGGCATCGTTAATTACCGGTGCTGAAAGCGGTTCATTGTTGTCTGAACGTGGCACTGTCGCTGTTGACGCGCGCACCAACACACTGTTACTGCAGGATACCTCTAACCGTATCTCAGATATTCGTACGCTGGTTGCAACTCTGGATATTCCGGTTCGCCAGGTGTTAATTGAGTCACGTATTGTTGTTGTTGGCGATGACTTCAGCCGTGATCTGGGGGTACGGTGGGGCTTTACCGGCTACAACAGAAACGGCAGTGGCTCTAAGTTCAGTACGGTTTCGGGTAGTGGTGAGTCCACTAATTCTATGACCAACACCTTTATTGGTAGTGGCAACGTCGCGCCTGACCTGCCTAACCAGAACGATCGTTATGCTGTCAACCTGCCGGTGGCTAACGCCGCCGGTAAAATTGCCTTGTCGCTATTGAATGATGACTACCTGGTTGAGCTCGAGTTGTCGGCTTTACAGGCGGAAGGACGTGGTGAGGTTATTTCGTCCCCCCGGGTGATTACAGCAAACGCTAAACAAGCCACTATTGAGGAGGGTGTTGAAATCCCTTATCAGGAAGCTTCATCAAGCGGCGCAACAACCACACAGTTTAAAGATGCCTTGCTGCGTTTAACCGTGACGCCTCAAATCACCCCGGATGACCGCATCATTCTCGATCTAGTTGTAACCAAAGACAGCGTTGGTGAGCAGGTCACTACAGAGAGGGGTGGTTCGGTACCGAGTATTGATACCCGTAAGGTTGAAACACAGGTGCTGGTGAATAACGGCCAGACAGTGGTGCTGGGTGGTATCTACGAGACTGAAATCGGTGAGTTCGAGACTAAGGTGCCATTTCTTGGCGATATTCCGTTCCTCGGCTACCTCTTTAAGAACACTGCGTATAAGTCGAAGAAGTCTGAGCTGCTTATTTTTGTAACACCCAAAATTCTAGAAGAAGGCTCAAGCATCTTTTAAGGTAAGTGGAATACCTTTTAAGGCAAAGGGAATCCCGCTCAGATGCGGAGTTAGTATTATTGTGATGTAAGTCCATACTTTGTGGGCTTAGTAAAGAATTATGCAAGTTCGAGATGGGCGCGCAGGTCGGGCAATTTGTTCTTTGTCCTGAAACAGAAAATCATCAAGGCTAGGGAAGATTAAAGTTATGAATAGGCTGCTAATAGCATCGCTAATGTGTCTTACCCTGGTTATCACGGCCTGCGGTGGCGGTGGTGGCTTTGGTGAGGACCCTAATCCTCCTGAGCCCCCTGGGCCCCCTGAGCCACCAATAGTGACCGATGTTCGCGCCGGCAGTGGTTTTGGCATTAATTTCCAGGAGAATGTTTTAGGCATTTCGCCTGACGCTATTGAGGCGACAGAGTCTGCGCAGCTTGAAGTAACTCTGGTGGATGAAAGTGGCAATTTGGTGAGTTCGGTCGTTACTGGCGAAGCTGCGTACAACTTTTCGTCGAATTGTCTCAATAGTGGCAAAGCCACTTTAGACCCGAATTCAACGATAGTCGCGGACGGAGGCATAGTGTTGCCTATCTACACACCTAACGGTTGTTCGGATGGCGGGTTAGGGGTAGCAACCCCTGATGTCATCACTGTGACTGTTGCGACAGAATTTGCCGGCACCTTTACTTTCAGTGGCACAGTGACCGTCGAGGCGCCAACAGCAACTTCGGTTCGGTATCAGGCGCCGACAGATGATTCAACAGCCCCCGTCTTTTTGGGTCTGGCCGGCACCGGCCTGCTTCCTGAGCAAGCCTTGGTGCAGTTTAAAGTTGTTGACGAAGGTGGGAATGATCTCGTAGATAAAGATGTTACCTTTAGCCTTATTGGCTCAAGCGGAGATACCAGCTTGACCACCTTTGAGGATGTGTCGAACGCGCAGGGCATAGTGTCGACCACTGTGCTGGCCGGCACGGTGCATGACAACGTTACCGTGAAGGCAGTACTCAGCGCGACACCCACCATTAGTGCACAGTCAAATGGGGTTTGGATTGGCACGGGTCTGCCCCATCAGGACTCATTTTCAATCTCCACATGCGAGAATATTGAGGGCGGGCAATACGACGGCACGAGTGAAACAATTAAGGTGATTTTATCTGACCGTTTCGGTAACCCGGCGCCAGCCAACACCACGGTTGTGTTTCAGGCTGAAGGCGGTCAGGTCGAAGGCGCGTGCAGTATGGACTACGCCTTTAATTCCGGTGCTGGCGATTTTAGCTTTTGTGAAGTTGCCTACACCAGTGCCAACCCCCGCCCTACCGGCGCCGAAGCCGACCTTGTTGTTCCGCAAGCCAGTGAGACGCGCGCAAACCGCGCCACTGTTCTTGCCTATTCTGTGGGCGAGGAAAGCTATGTTGATGTCAATGGCAGCGGCACCTTCGATGATGGCGACGGCGACCAGTGGACAAATTTAGCCGAAGTGTATTCGGATGAGAATGAAAACGGCCAATACGATAGTGGGGAGCGCTATGTTGATGGGAATAGCAACGGTGTCCAGGACTCTAATAATGACGCTTTAGAAGGCGCGGACAAATTTAACGGCGTGCTGTGTGAAGACACCGTTAATTGCAGCACGCTAAGCAGCAGTAGTACCAATATCAGTGCTCAGGTAGTGATGATTCATTCAGAGAGCTTTGTGGGTGCATGGGCATCAGATGAGATCATTGCAGGCACTTTTGATACGGCTCTAGGCACTTTCTTGAGCGTGACCATCCCGGATACAAACGGTAACCCGATGCCAGCAAATAGCACTGTTACGCTGGAGGTCTCTAATGGTTCAACCTTTGGGGCGACAGAGTTTGTCTACCCCTGTACGTCAGAGCCGGCGGTGTTTTCTTTCATAATTGAGCCAGACGGCGCCACAAGCTCTGGCAATGGCCAGATCGTGGTCACAACACCGAAAGGCAATGCCAGCACGATCAACTTTGCTATCGACGATTAGCCAAAATCATTAAAAGTTGAAGACAATGCAGTTCGAAAATTGGAAAAGCCCGGCTAGCCCGGGCTTTTTCTTTGCCAAGGCTCGTTCCAGCGCCGGCTAACAGGCATAATTGACCCTATGGCTGCCAACACGAGTATATTTCTGATTGGCCCGATGGGCGCGGGTAAGTCGGCTGTGGGCCGCAAACTCGCCGGTGTGCTGGATTTTGAGTTCGCTGACAGCGATGAAGAAATAGAAGCGCGCACGGGAGTTGATATACCGTTTATCTTCGATAAAGAAGGCGAAGACGGTTTCCGGGCGCGTGAGGCCAAGGTTATTGATGACCTTACGCGGTTAAACAGCAGGGTCCTGGCAACCGGCGGCGGTTCAGCGATGGAGCCCGAGAGCCGGGCGCAGATGGCGGCACGGGGGTTGGTGGTGTATTTGCACGCCTCTGTAGAGCAACAGTTGGAACGCACCCGCAAAGGTCGCGAGCGTCCGCTGCTGCGGGATGGCAAGCCGCAGCAGGTGCTGGAAAAGCTTATGGCCATTCGTGACCCGCAGTACCGCGAGATAGCCGACATCATTATTGAGACCGACGGTCGTCAGGTAAGCTCCGTGGTCCGTGAGATAGAAAAGAAACTTGCTGAACTGTCTGATGCCTAGCGCTGTGTGCTCTCTAGCCTATTCGGCGGGTTTGCTGCAGCTCTGGTGTTGAATAAACCCTAACAACTCAACCACAACAACAAAGAACGCTTTCATGATTACCGTCACCGTAGACCTCAAACAACGCAGTTACCCGATATTCATCGGCAGTGGCTTGCTCAATAAGCCGGGCCTGCTCGACCCGTACATTGAGGGCAGGGACGTATTGGTGGTTACCAATGAGTCTATTGCACCACTTTATCTGGAGCCGCTGCAGCGGATGCTTGGCCAGAGCCGATACTCTGCTGTGGTTTTGCCTGATGGCGAGAGTCACAAAGATCTGACCACGCTGAACCTTATTTTTGATGAGCTGGTTGCCCAGCGCTTTGGTCGGGATTGTGTGATGGTTGCACTCGGTGGTGGCGTTGTCGGCGATATGTGCGGCTTTGCTGCTGCCAGTTGGCAGCGGGGCGTTGACTTTATTCAGGTGCCCACCACCTTACTGGCACAGGTCGATTCGGCCGTTGGTGGCAAGACCGCGGTGAACCATGCCGGCGGCAAAAACCTCATTGGTGCATTCCATCAGCCGCTGTGCGTGCTGGCCGACACCGATACCTTAAGAACCCTGCCTGAGCGTGAGCTTAGTGCCGGTCTTGCTGAGGTGGTGAAGTATGGCCTGATTAAAGATGCCGCGCTGTTTGAATGGTTTGAGAGCGTCGCCGGCAAGTTAATTAACCGGGACGCTGACAGCCTGGTTCATGCCATTAAGCGTTCTTGTGAAATCAAGGCCGAAGTGGTTGCTGCCGATGAGCATGAGCGAGGCCAGCGGGCTTTGCTGAATATGGGCCATACCTTTGGCCATGCCATTGAGCGTTGTGCTGGCTATGGCACGGTGTTGCACGGTGAGGCGGTAGCCGCCGGCTCGGTGATGGCGGCAACCTTTTCGATGCGCTTGGGCTGGATCAGCGAGGTAGACGTTGAGCGGATTAAAGATTTGTTTATTCGTTTGGCGCTGCCAACAGAGCCCCCTGCCATGGATGCTGCAGAGTTTTTCTCTGCGATGTCGCTGGATAAGAAAGTTGCCGCCGGCCAGATTCGTTTGGTGCTATTGCGCGCAATAGGCGATGCGGAGCTGGTGGCCGATTATCCGGGCGATCAGTTGCTCGAGCAATTACGGGAACAGTTCGTTGACCAATGAAACCCAATTCATCGCGGAGCGCCATGACTGCCGTTAGCCCTAAGCCCGGGTTGGCCCATTATGCTGCGCGTCCTGAGACGAGCCGCGGTCGTATTCACCTTGAGCCGAGTCACAGCTACCGGGGCGATTATGAGCGTGACCGCGATCGGGTTATTCACTCCAGTGCGTTTCGTCGTTTGGTTTATAAAACGCAGGTGTTCGTTAATCACGAGGGCGACCTGTACCGGACCCGGCTCACCCATTCGCTTGAAGTGGGTCAGATTGCCCGCACGGCTGCGGGTCGCCTGGGCTTAAATGAGCAACTGGTCGAGGCGATTTGTCTGTCTCATGATTTAGGTCATACACCCTTCGGTCATGCGGGGCAGGAGGCTCTGAATCGGTGTATGCAGGGTTTTGGCGGTTTTGAGCACAATCTCCAGTCCTTACGCGTGGTGGACAAACTCGAAGATAAGTACGCCAGTTTTCCGGGGCTGAACCTAACTTTCGAGACCCGCGAGGGCATTCTTAAACACTGTTCGAAGCGCAATGCGCGTGAGCTCGGTGATCTGGGTTTGCGGTTTATCGAACGGCGGCAGCCCGGGCTGGAAGCCCAGCTGGCGAATCTGGCCGATGCCATTGCCTATAACAATCACGATGTCGATGACGGGTTGCGTGCCCGTTTGATTACTGTCGATGAGCTGAAGGAAGTGCGTTTATTCGGAGAGCAATACACCGAAGTAATGCGACAGTACCCGCAGTTGAGCCGCCGTGCCATGATTCATGAAACGGTTCGCGCCATGATTAATCTGGTTGTGACTGATCTTATTAATACTACGCTGGCTAATCTGCAGCAGAGCAAGCCGGAGAGCATTGATGCGGTGCGGGAGTTACCGCCGCAGGTCTTGTTCAGTGAGCCTATGCTTAAGCAGCATCTGGCGTTAAAAAAGTTTCTCAACCAGAGCCTATATCGCCATGAGAAAGTGGTGGCAATGACTCGACAGGCCGATACCGTGGTTACGGAATTATTCGGTTTGTTTATGGCTGATCCCGCATTGTTACCCGCTGATCATGCCGTAAAAGTTGGCGCAGACAGTGATGATCATCAAGCGCGGGCTGTGGCTGATTACGTAGCGGGTATGACCGATCGCTATGCATTGTCTGAACACACCAGGCTCACTGGAAAGAAATTGGCGCTCTAAATGTGCCGGAATAATCGCGGCGCTAAAATTGCGCTCTTAAAGCTTTACTGAAGGACAAAGACTGTGGCACTTAGCACCAAAGCAATCGACCCTCGTGACCGCCTGATATTCGCACTTGATGTGCCCGACGTTGATGCCGCTAAGGCTCTGGTCGAAGAGCTGGGTGATTCAGTTGTGTTTTATAAGATAGGCCTTGAGCTCAATATGTCGGGCCGCTATTTCGAATTGCTCGATTGGCTTGTAGCCCGAGGCAATAAGGTTTTTGTCGATTTGAAATTCTTTGATGTGCCCGCCACAGTGGCTTCTGCGGTAAGTAATCTCTGTGGCCGGGGTGTAACGTTTGCGACGGTGCATGGCAATCAGGGCATCATGGAAGCCGCTGCTGAAGCGAAAGGCGACGTTAAAATTCTTGCGGTCACTGTGCTTACCAGCCTCGACCGTGGCGACCTTGACGACCTTGGCTTTGATGTGGACGTGAGTAAGCTGGTGTTGTCGCGTGCACGGCGATCTCTGGAAAGCGGTTGCGATGGCATTATTGCTTCCGGACTTGAGTTGCCAGGGCTGCGCGCCGAAATTGACGACAAGTTATTGGTTATTACACCGGGTATTCGCCCGGTTGAAAACCGCGTCGAAGATGATCAAAAGCGGGTGGTAACCCCGGAACAGGCATTCAAAGACGGCGCCGACTATATTGTTATTGGTCGGCCTATCCGTAATGCTGCCGACCCGAAAGCGGCAGCCGAGGCAGTTCAGAAAACTATTGCGGCAGTTTTCAGTTAGTCGCTATCGGCATTCAGCAGCGGTTCAAGCACAACCCAGGTGTTTTGTAGCAGCAGAGGTTGCGCACCGACGGTAGGGTGAATGTTATCCCCTTGCATCATTGCCGGGTTCAAGGCCACGTTCTCCATAAAGAACGGAATGATCGCCACATCTGCTTCTGCCGCAATATCAAAGAACATAGCGGTGAACTCATCGGCGTAGCCCTTTCCGTAGTTCGGCGGTATTTGGATGCCAGCCAAAATTACCCGAGCATTGGCCTCTTGTGATAACTTAATCATACGCAAAAGGTTCGCCCGTACGGTAGGGAGCGGATAAGCCCGAAGCCCATCGTTGCCGCCAAGTTCGATAATCACTATGTCAGGTTGATGTACTTTTAGCGCACGCGGCAATCGCTGTAACCCGCTGCTGGTTGTATCGCCGCTTATGCTGGCATTCACTACGTTATAACCGTAATCTAATTCTATAAGTTTGTTTTGCAGTAGCGTGGTCCAGCTGTCGCTGATGTCCATGCGGTAACCCGCACTCAGGCTATCGCCGAGCACGAGTATTTTTGCGGGTTCGGTGGCACTAGTAGGGTTCTGTAATAGCATTACAATTAAAGCTGTCAGCAGGACCAACGAATTTTTTGCAGTATTTTTCATCAGAGTTTTGTAAGCCATGGCAGTAGCAATAGACACCAGCATCGTCCTTAATGTTCAGAATCTGGGAATGCAGGTTAGCAGTCCCGAAGGTTCCTTAACAATACTTGAAAATGTCACCTTTGTTGTGCCTGAGGGTGAAATCGTCGCATTGGTTGGACCATCGGGTGCGGGTAAAACCACATTGCTGGCCTTGCTGGCTGGCCTCGACCGGCCATCAACAGGCGATGTCGAACTGTGTGGTCATAGCCTCGCGGGCCTCACCGAAGACGGTCGTGCCATCTTGCGGGGTCAGCATGTGGGCTTCGTGTTTCAATCATTTCATCTGGTGTCCTCGTTAACGGCACTGGAAAATGTGATGTTGCCGCTGGAGTTAACTGCCACTCCGGATGCCCGTGCGAATGCTACCGAAGCATTGGTCAGCGTTGGCTTAGGCTCACGCACGGGTCATTACCCAAAGCAGTTATCCGGTGGTGAAAAGCAGCGGGTTGCGATTGCCCGAGCATTTGTGACGAGCCCTAAAGTTTTATTCGCCGATGAACCTACCGGCAATCTTGATGCAGCAAGTGGTGACAAGGTTATTGATCTGTTGTTTGAAATGAACCGTAAGTCAGGTACAACGCTGGTCCTTGTTACTCACGATAAAGAGCTCGCTGCACGCTGTGATCGGGTGCTGACAATTGATGCCGGCCGGATGGTTTCGTGAGAACTTTACTGTGAAGTCGCTGCGGTTCGCCTGGCGCAGCCTGCGCCGTGATTTTAGCGCTGGTGAGCTCAGTGTGCTGCTCGCCGCAATAGTTCTGGCAGTTGCCTCAATGACCGCCGTGGGCTTTTTCACCGACCGGGTTGGGCGCGCCGTGCGTGCTCAGGCAGCAGAATCGCTGGCCGCCGACATGGTGGTTCGGTCAACCGCCGAGATTTCTGCCGCTTATCTTGGCGAAGCTGATCGGCTTGGGCTGCAGGCCGTGAGCCAGTTTGGCTTTCCTTCAGTGGCACAGTCTGATTCGGGCAGCACTCTGGCTTTGGTGAGTGCAGTTTCGCCAGGGTATCCGCTGCGGGGCGAGTTGCGGATTACCGATAAGCTGTTTGGTGAATCCAGAGTGGCTAGCGGTATACCGGGTCGTGGCGAGGTATGGGCTGAGCCCAGTCTGGTGGCCCGCATCGGCATTGCTGTGGGCGACACCATTCAGATTGGCTCGTCACAACTGCGCGTTACTCAGGTGCTGGAGTATCGCCCTGATCAGGAAATGGGCTTTCTCAGTATGGCGCCCGCGGTGCTGGTAAACCTTGAAGATGTTCCCGCAATGAATGTTGTTCAGGCAGGCAGTCGTGTGACCTATTCCCAGCTATATGCTGGCGATGACGACGAGTTAATGCAGTTGCGCCAGTTTTTGAATAATGCAAAGACCGAGCAGGAACAGGTTCGTGGTGCAGAAGATGCCAGCGAACAGGTCACTCAGGCGATTGATCGCGCCCAGCGATTTTTGACATTGGCATCATTGGTAACCGTAATTCTGGCTGCTATCGCAACGGCTATGGCGGCACGTCGCTATTCGTTAAGGCATCTTGATACCGTCGCGTTGTTAAAAATTATGGGGGCGACCCAGAGCTTTATTCAAAACACGCTATTGCTGCAGTTGCTACTTATTACGCTGATGACAGCAGTGCTAGGAACCCTGCTCGGTTATGGGGCTCAATATGTGCTGGCGTGGATTCTTTCTGAGCTCATGAGTTTTGATCTGCCCCCCGCGAATTTGTTGTCGGGCGTTTTGGGTCTGTCGACTGCAGCAACGGTTGCGGTTGGATTTGCGTTGCCGCATTTGTTGCCATTGAAAACAACGCCTCCCATGCGCGTGCTTAGGCAGGATTTACCACCGCCGGCGCTGAGCGCCAGTCTGGTTTATCTGATAGCGCTTGCAGCATTAACCGCAATGATTTATTCCATCGTGCGCGACCTGAAGTTGCTGATGTATATCGTAGGCGGTTTGATGGCGATGAGCGTGTTGTCGTACGCGGCAGGTTCGGCGCTAGTGAAGAGTTTGACGCGCTTCCGAGGCGGTGTGGGCGTTGCCTGGCGCTACGGTCTTGCCAATATTGCCCGCCGCGGTCGCGAAAGTGTCGTTCAGGTAGTGGCTTTTGGCCTTGGCTTGATGGTGCTGTTGTTGCTGGGAGTGGTGCGTAATGATCTGCTAGAAGCTTGGCAGCAGAACCTGCCCGACGACGCGCCTAATTACTTTATGGTGAATGTTCAGCCTCAAGATTGGCCGGGCATAGCGTCTTTGCTGGACGCAGGTTTGGGTGAAGTGCCAGAGTTTCTGCCGCTAATTCGCGGTCGTGTGTCGAGCATTAAAGGTGTGCCGGTTGATGAATACACCATCAGTTCACCGGAAGCACGGCGGTTTGTCCGGCGTGAATCGAATATTACTTGGACCCCTGCTTTGCCTGAGTCCAATGAAATTCGCACGGGTAAGTGGTGGGGTGAAAGTTATTCCGGCGACCCGCAGTTATCGATGGAAGCCGGGATGGCCGCGATGCTCGGGTTAACAATCGGCGATCCGGTAGGGATAAATATTGGTGGCGAAGAGTTTGTGGCAAAGCTGACAAGCACCCGCTTTGTTGAGTGGGATTCTTTGCAGCCAAATTTCTATTTAATTTTGTCGCCGGGAGAAGTGCGTGAACTTCCGCAAACCTACCTTACCAGCTATTACGTCGCCCCCGAACAGCGTGAAACTATGCGCTTGTTGTTGCAGGAGTACCCAAATGTAACCTTGATCGATCTGGAGGCGGTGCTTCAACAGCTTCGCGGAGTTATCGACAAAGCGTCATTGGCGGTGCAGGCGGTGTTCGTATTTACAATATTGGCAGGTGTGCTTGTGTTGTTGGCTGCAGTGCAGGTTACCCGAGACGAGCGTCGTTTCGAGAGCGCCATTTTGCATACGCTGGGTGCCCGTCGGAAAGTTATTTTGCAGGGCATTATTGCCGAATTCGTTGCTCTGGGCGCTCTTGCTGGTCTGCTGGGGGCAATGGGTGCCAGTGGTATTGGTTACTTGTTGGCGGAAAACCTGTTTGATCTTGAATACCATTTTGATCCGCTGTTGTGGCTGTTTGGCTTGACCGCCGGAGCCATTATTGTCGGTTTGACTGGCACTCTGGCAACTCGTAAGGCCGTGAATGAACCGCCGGTTAAGGTATTGCGCAACGCCTGATGTTGCGGGTGCCCTTTGCGGTTACTTATTCTCAAGGAATAGGCCTCTATGGACCAATAGAGTTTAGCGTTTCGCCCGGCTTAAAAAGAGTGCGCCATTTTATTCTTCGATAGAATCAAGCTTCAGGTATGCGTTGCGTTATCTTGGCAATCTTTAATAGCTCTGAGCTTATTGTGATGCCAGATCTTTTAATATTGCTCATTACTATTTCAAAACGCAGCTTCTCGTTGTCTAGGTAGAAAATGATAGTCGCGTCTTTCTGTGATACCTGAGCCGAGCTGAGCACCACGACGCTGCCTTCTACCAGCGAATTTTCGCCAGAAGGGCTCCTGTGAAAATAGGTTAAGTCGCAGTGTGTTGCATCTGATAGCCGGGCAACGTATAGCTCGCGCTTTGGTTTGGGTTCAGACTTAATGTTTACCAGAGTTCTAAAAAATTGGTCGAATGGCGCTGAGTCCTGAAGGCAAATATAGAGGGGCGTTAAGGGCTTGTCTTCCGGAGTATTTGGCCACTCTATAAAGGGTATAAAGTTCAGCAGATAGGCTGCCTTTAGTTTATCCAGTTTACTGATAGTGCTATCAGCTGAAGTAGCTGAGAAGGCAATAGAAAGAACAAGTATGAGTAGCACCCTTGAACATTTTTGCAGAGTCGGTATCACTTTAGATTTAGAACGGGCGAGAAAGCAGTATGGAACTTCGCCAGTCCTCTTTGGTTTGAGGGCCGTTTAGGTTCTGGTAAATAGGTTTGCCTATTTCTGCGGCAAGTCGATAGCGATCAGACATGCGCCATATAATGCCTGCCTGAGCCCCTATCTTTGTGCCACCAAAGAGGTCAGGATTGGTGATTGGTGCGGGATAGGGGTATGCCCCGGGAACCAATAATGCGGTGTCAGCGCCGTGGATTGAGTCGCTGTATCGAACTCCAATGCTGATATAAGGCTTTAAAATATTAGAAAAATTAAACTTGTAGCGCCCAGCCAGCAAGTAGTTATTGCCTAGCCGATAGCCCCGACTGTTTGTGCCGCTGCGAATAGTTGCGGCGAGTGCGAGGCTAATATCGTGCTGCCCCTTTGCGTGGTAGTTAAGTTCGATTGGAACATCGTACGTTCCTGAGCCTAGCTGCATGGTGTAGGGGAGCTGCTGGTCTCCAGGAGCTCGAGGGGTGTCTCCCTCCTCGTCGATAGAGCCCGTAGGAATGCTGAGCCCAACTGTAAGCCACAAATCTGATAGCGCCGAGTCAGCCAACCTGTAACTGGTCGATACCAGCGTATCACCCACACCTGAAGTCTTAAGTTTGAAGGTGTTGTAGTTAGGAACGATACTGATGTGATCCGTTGCCTGCTCGAGATAAGGAACAGTAACGTAGGCGCGCCATTTGTCGTTAAAGGCATAGCCAACGGAGAGTAAATAAGCGGTCTGGACGATTTTATCTGGCACTACCGGGAAGTTTTTATCCGTCCTCGGTTGACCACTAGCTGGTCCGGCCCACAGAACGTCTGTGTCACTGATTCGGTCGTCGCCATCCAGATAGCCTTTAAACTCGACTGACGAGCGTTGCAGGGCAACGCTCCATCGCGAGTGCTGTGCCGCCGATTTTTCGACGTCGTTAATGGACATTGCGAAGAGGTCGGTTAGGCTCATCTCGGCAAATTCAGAAGGTGTGCTCTGGGCAAAGCTGGAGCCGCTATAGATTAAACCCAGGGCAGTCAGAGCCCATAGCCCGAGTCTGAATTTCCCTAGGCTCATGTCGTGATCCTCTAATTAAAGTTGGCGCTACTTTTCTGTAAATCAGACCAAATAGCAAAACCCCTTAAGCTACTTGCATTTACGAAGAATTTGGCTTGGATAACCGATGGTTATGAACACCCAATATAAGCTAGATGTGGTGTTATTGAATCAGTATCATTACCTACATGTAGCCCATTTAGGTAATACCACGTATTTCGTGCGGCTTTACTTATTCTTATAGTAGTAACTGTCTTATGAATATTTAGCCGCTGCAGCATGCGACAAGATCTTTATCGCGCTTGTGCTCAAGAGAAGATCGGCTATTTCGGTATCAAATTAAAAGTTAAGTCCACTTGTAAGCCTTTCGGGGCTTAGGTCAAAGGACATTGACGTTTTGCGGTAGCAGATTGCAAAGGTAGGTTTAAGCCAAAGGTTTCCCTTGTCCTGCTTTGCAGTGTCTTTCAGACTTTAGGAGTATTCGCATGAGTGAGGGCGACAATGAATTACTGGTCGGGTTGAACGATGTGCACGAGAGTGCTCTTCAGCGTATGGCTAGCGATGTGATTCGCTGTACAGAGCGTATGGACGGTATAACGCGGTTCTCTGGAGTTGTAGCTCACGACGTCAATAATATATTGGCCATTATTTTAGGAAACCTCGAGTTGCTCGATTATGAGCTTATAGAAAACCCTAAGATCCGCACTCGACTCGCTTCTATCCAGAAAGCATCGGAGCGCGCGACTGAGCTTACCAGTCAGCTCCTCGGAATCTCTAGACGTCGGCCAAAATGTTCTGTCGTTACCAGTGTTAACGAGGAGCTTAAAAGAATTCATCAGCTAGTTCTCGCTGAGGTTCCATCGAATGTGATGCTTACCTTGACCCTTGATGAATCACTTTGGCTGACCGAGATTGATCCTGACGATTTTCAGGAGGCTCTGCTTAACCTGATCATTAATGCATGCGAAGCGATGCCTGATGGCGGCGAACTCGCATTGGCTACAGCTAATGTAAAACTCGATCGAGACTATTGCAGCCTTAACCCGGGTGTAAACCCTGGCGACTATGTAGCAGTGTCAGTAATAGATACTGGCAGAGGCATTGCGGCAGATGTTCTTCCGTTTATGTTTGAGCCCTTTGTTTCTAGCAAAGAAGAAACAAAAGGCGCGGGACTGGGTTTACCCCAGGTGTATGGATTCTGTCAGCGCTCAAATGGTCATGTTCGGCTAGAGCCCCGCCTTAATGTCGGCACAACCGCTCGCCTTTACCTGCCTGCAGGCTCCCGAGCGAGCTAAGGCGGCGAATACTTTGAATCGCAGTGATGCCGATTTGGACATCGTTTTCACCGATCATGAGACAACGATGGGAGTTGATGACTAGTGAGGTATCGCCACAGAGGCGAATGTGAAAGAAGACTCAGGGCGATGTCAGACTAAAGGGCGACTGGCAGCATGACGATCACTTTAGTGCGACGGGTAGTGTTTCCATTAAATGCAAATATTAGGGTGTTTAGATTACAACGTTCCGCCTAAAATATTCGGCGATCGAACGCAGGCGCAGAATGTTTTTTATCGTCTTGCTGCTATGCGGCTGAGTGCCTTTACTAACCTTAATGCCGCAGAAGTGAGAGCAGCTAAAACTGGATAATTTTATGCAGCTTAGAAGCGTGGCTTATGACGCTATTTTTTTACGGCGATAATGATAGTTTTTAAAAAGCTTAAAAAAAGGCTACGGAAATATGTCAGACGAAGAGTTTGAACAGCAAGGTCTAACTTTATCCCATAAAGTTAGTTTGTTCGCTATGTTTATTACGATGACAGTGGTTCTTGCTTCCACTGGGTTTGACGAATTTACCCAATATCGCCGTGCCGCTGCGGACGGTGAAGAGCAAATTAAGGTGCTGGGGAAAGTCACTGCATTCAGTATTGCGGCACCGGCTATGTTTGGTGATGCTGTCGCTGCTAAGTCAGTGTTAGATGCCCTAAGGGCGGAATCAAACGTCGTTAAAGCGCAGTTAATTATCGCCGAAGATAAACCCCTGGCAGTATATCAGCGCACGCCGACTGCCGTTGATGCCGACATAGAACGCATCACGATTCCGGTACAGTGGCAGCTTCAAGATGTAGGGGACTTGGTAATAGATGTCGATGTCTCCAAACTTAACAATCAGTTGTGGCGTCAAATAAGGTTCTCTCTCTTTTTGACATTGACAGCGCTATTGGTGGCAGGCCTATGCGTTTATTTAATGGTTAGTATAGTGACAAAGCCTTTTCGGCGTTTGGCTGATGTCGCCGAACGAATAGTCAGCGAGCATGACTACAGCCTCCGTGCCGTCGCCGTCTCGAGAAGCGATGAAGTGGGTTATTTAACACGTGCATTTAATAGCATGTTGGATAGCATAGAGTCCCAGAATAGAGATCTGCAAGACGCGCAGAAGATATCGCTCGGAAACGAACGGCGGCTAATGCTCGCCACCTCGGCAGCTGGGCTTGGCGTATGGGACTATGACCTGAATGCAAAAACGGTGTTGTGGGACAAAAAGATGTGCAGTATTTATGGCGTCAAATACAACGCCCATGGCCAGAGAGATAGCTTGTTTCTTGAGCGGCTGCATCCCGATGACCGTGATGAAGTAATTGCCAAGTATGAGGGCGTAAAAGAACAGGGCGACGAGCTTTTTAGCGTTTTTCGCATCATATGCCCTGACGGCTCAATTAAACACGTGAGGTCGAACGCTATGCTGCTGCGCGATACTGACGGCAGACCGTCGCGCATGATTGGCATTAGCCTCGACGACACCTCACGCGAGCTTACGGAAGCCGCATTGCAGAATGCGGAGAAGCTCGCCCAGGAAAGGTTATCTGAATCCCATATTGCAAACGCGAAGTTATCATTTCAAAAACGAGCCCTCGATGAGCATGCGATAGTTAGCATTGCAAACGACAAAGGTGAAATCACATACGCTAATGAAAAGTTCTGCAATATTTGCGGCTATTCTCGTGCGGAGCTAATCGGAACAGATAACCGGTTGGTGATAAGCGATAAATACCAGCGAGATTTCTTTGAGAATATAGTGAAAGAAGTAATGTCAGGTAAAATTTGGTCTGGCGATCTAGAAAATACAACAAAATCAGGTGACTCTTTCTGGGTTTCGGCCACGATCATTCCGTCGGTAAGTGATGCAGGTGAGGTGGCGAGCTATATTACTATCGGCACTGACATTACACAGATAAAGAGAGCCGAGGCGGCATTGCGCCGATCACAAAAGATGGAGTCTGTCGGTGAATTAGCCGGCGGCTTAGCCCACGATTTCAACAACCTTCTAGGAATAATCATTGGCAACCTCGACCTAATCGGCGATCAGGTTGAGACCAACCAAAATCTAAAAAATCGTCTTGAAGTCGCCCAGACTGCAGCTCTTAGGGGCTCGATGCTGACGCGTAGCCTTCTCGATTTTGCACGAAAATCTGACGGAGGTCATAGACCCGTAGATGTTGGCGTCGTCATCAGCGGTTTTGAGGAGCTAATACGCAAATCCCTTACAGCAGTTGTGTCACTAGAAACAAATTGTTCTGAGGGCCTATTTCTTGTGCAGTTAAACCCTGCTGATCTTCAAGACGCACTGATTAACTTGAGTCTCAATGCGCGCGATGCGATGCCAGAGGGGGGCGCTCTAGTCATTAAGGCACAGAATGTAACAATAGATGCCAACAGGATTGATTCCGAGATCAACCTTGAGCCTGGGGACTACTTAGAGATTTCTGTGGGCGATACGGGGGTCGGTATGAGCCGAGAGCTTTGTGACAAAATTTTTGATCCATTCTTCACGACTAAGGGGAAAGCGGAAGGTACGGGTCTCGGTTTGTCGATAGTTTATGGCTTTATTCAGCGAGCTAAGGGTCGTATTTTTGTTTTTTCAGAATTAGGCGAGGGAGCTATATTCAAAATGTACTTTCCTCGTGCCACTGAGGTTATTGATCATCAGAAAAAACCTTCATGGTCTATTTCTTCGCACTCTACCGGTATTGAGACTATTTTAGTTGTTGATGATGAAGTAGAGCTTACAGTCATTGCAAAGAGTGCTCTGGAAGGACTTGGGTATACGGTGTTGTGCGCTAACAATGGAGATGCTGCTTTGGATATTCTCGAAAACAACTCCGCTATCGATTTGGTGTTTTCTGACATCGTCATGCCAGGGGGAATAACCGGCCTGGATTTGGCGGCCCTCATCTCTAAATATTACCCGCGCGTGAAAATACTACTTACATCTGGGTTCTCCGGTGAAATAGATAGTCCAGAGTCGGAGGCGGGAGAACCGTATAAAATGATCAAAAAGCCCTATAGGGCCATGGAGCTAGCGAGGCGAGTGAGAGAAGCTCTGGACGAGCCCATTTAGAGCTTGGTGTATTGGGAGCCGAAACTCCTAACGTTGATGACATTTTGTCCCTGTGTAAGCCAGGGATGCGAGATAAGGAGATTCCATGATGCTTTTCCACCCAGAATGTGAAGGTATGACATGAGTAGTGACGTTGTTACGCAGCCATTTTCTAAGCCGCTGGTTTACCTCATAGATGATGAGCCCGATATTTTGGACATGCTTCGTGACGTTGTGGAACTGAGCGGTCTCGAGGCTCGTTGTTTTTTCGAAGCAGATGATTTCATCAAAGAGATTCAGGGCTTCGGTGGCAATAATATCCTCGTACTCGACTTGCAGATGCCCAAGGTAGATGGCATAGAGGTCATTCGTCATCTCGCTAAGGTTGAGAACCCTCCCGAATTGATTCTGATCAGCGGGCAGGATTCCAGCGTGTTGAGCGGTGCTGAAAATCTAGCTTTAGCGCATAGACTAACAGTTCGTGGCACTCTTAAAAAACCTCTGTCGCTTGCGCGTCTTCGTGGTCTGCTCGAACTGCAGGCAACGACTCCCATAAAGAGATTGAAGGACGATGTTAAATCGTCTGTCCGCGTGTTTAGCGCTGAGGAAGTGAGAGAGGCCTTAGACCTTGATCAGTTTGTTTTGCACTATCAGCCCAAGGAAGAACTGGCACTAAGCGGCGCGTCAAAGTATTCCGCAGAGTGCTTGGTGCGATGGCAACACCCGACAGAAGGGCTGGTTTATCCTGACCGTTTTATCGCACTGATCCAAAAACAGGGTTGGATGGCCGATTTAACGAATATTGTTTTAAATCAGGCGGCTGCGCAACAGCGTAAGTGGCAGAAAGACGGTATCCGGATAAATTTATCAATCAATATATCCGCTAGTGACATCACTAGTCTGACCCTTCCAGAAACTATCTCAAGGTTATTAGCCGATAATGAGCTCGATGCGACAACAATTACACTTGAGGTGACAGAAAGTGAATTGATGGGAGAGCTCACTGCATCGCTGGATGTTCTGACACGGCTGCGTCTAAAGGGTGTCTCTTTGTCTATTGATGACTTTGGTACCGGTTACTCGTCGCTGTTGCAATTGTTTCGAATGCCATTTTCTGAACTGAAGATTGATCAAGGCTTTGTGGGCAAAATGGTTGGAGATATGGAAGCCTTGGCTATCGTCAAGGCTTGTATCTTGCTTGGCGAGCAATTTCATATGCGGGTCGTGGCAGAGGGGGTTGAAGATCAGGCGACAAAGACACTGCTGGCAGAATTAGGTTGTCAGTCCGTACAGGGTTATTTGATCGCAAAACCGATGGCGGCTGAGTATTTGGCGGAGTGGCTATTGCTTCAGTCGGAATCTGAAGGTCAGGTTAAAGATTAGTGTGAGCCGCTTTCGCGACCAGCTGCACTCATGTATTCCTTTACCATCAGATCCATTTTTACCAGTTCGGCTACTGAGGTGGCTTG
>JABIQA010000160.1 GCA_018699155.1 Chromatiales bacterium | reverse complement strand
TCTAGGTCCTGCGACGGACAAAGCGGGTGTTGTTGAGCAGCTCATCCGTGCGGGTGCTGATGTCTTCAGACTGAACTTTTCTCATGGTGATGCCGATGAGCAGCGTCGACGGGTGAAAATGGTTCGTGAGGCATCGCGTTTGGTGGGCAGGCATATCGGTATTTTGGGCGACCTGCAGGGGCCCAAAATCCGTATTCGTCGATTCAAGGAAGATCGTGTCCAACTGACTGAAGGTCAGTTGTTTATTCTTGATAGCAGTCTGGATGGAAATTCAGGTGACGAAACCACGGTGGGTGTTGCCTATGAGCATCTGGCCGATGATGTGAAGCCGGGCAATATGCTATTGCTTGATGACGGACACGTTTCGATGTTGGTCGAAAAAATTGAGAAGCCATGCATTTTTTGCCGTGTGCAGGTTGGCGGTGAACTAAGCAATCAGAAAGGTATTAATTTGCATGGTGGCGGTCTGTCAGCTCCAGCGCTCACTGAGAAAGACCGCGTTGATATATTGCTCGCCGCAGAGCTTGAAATCGATTGGATGGCAGTGTCATTTGTCAGGTCTGCGGCTGACGTTAATGAAGCACGAGATTTGCTGCGTGAGGCAGGTTGTGGAGCGCATCTAGTTGCCAAAATCGAACGCAGTGAGGCCGTTGACAATCTTGAAAGCATTATTGATGCGAGCGATGCGGTAATGGTAGCGCGTGGCGACCTCGGTGTTGAAGTGGGTTACGCATCACTCACGAGTTTGCAGAAACGCATCATTAAAACCACCCGCACGCGGCATAAGGTTGTAATTACAGCTACTCAGATGATGGAGTCGATGATTCACAGTCAGATTCCTACCCGTGCAGAAGTATCAGATGTTGCCAATGCGGTAATGGATGGTACCGATGCGGTTATGTTATCTGCGGAATCGGCTGTCGGCGATTTCCCGGTTAAGGCTGTGGCGGCTATGGCCGAGATTTGTCTCGGCGCTGAAGCGCATGACCTTGTATCCGGTCGCCGAAAGGGGCGCGACCAGCACTTCCAGAATGTCGACGAAGCGGTGGCAATGGCTGTTATGTACACCACCGCACATATGGATGTTGCTGCTATTGTGGCATTAACTGAATCGGGGTCGACAGCAAGGTGGATGTCACGTATTCGCTCAGATATCCCTATTTTTGCTTTTACCCGCCATAAAGATACCCGACGACGTGTCACGTTGTATCGGGGCGTCTATCCAGTTTACTTCGATATTACCGATACCAATACCGAACGCCTTCATCAGGATATGTTTAACAAACTCATAGACCTGCATAAGGTAGACCCCGGTGACCTGCTGGTGTTTACGCAGGGCGATTTGACCGGTATATCGGGCGGCACCAATTCCATGAAAATTCTTCGAGTCACTAGCGGTGACCAGCCAGTGAATAGTCACAACGGGCGGATCAACGACTAGGCTCTGTCTGCAGTGGCTGCGGATATACTTCTCTGACTTACATTGTTAATGCCTGTTTGCATTCATGTTTCGGGCTTTTAAAGGGCATACGCTGATATGCGTTCTTCTTCGCGTTCTATTTTTCGTTTGATTGGAGTTTTGTGCCTCAGCCTGATCGGGCTGATGTCTGCACAGGCGCAATCATCTTCTGACAATACGCCTGGCGAATCCTCGAAAGGGCTTGTTCTGGTTGCCGGAGCCACTGGCGGCACCGGCAAAGAAATCGTCAAACACTTGCTTGATAATGGCTTTGAAGTTCGTGCCATGGTGCGCAATGAAGCGAAGGCGCGAGTGTTGTTCGGCGACGATGTTACCTATGTCGTTGCGGATGTCCGTCAGCCTGATCAGTTAATCGAAGCAATGACCGGTGCCCGCTATGTTGCTGTGGCAATCGGTTCAACCCGCGGCGATCCTGATAACTCTCCCAAGTTTGTTGATTTTGGCGGGGTGCGTAATTTGGCTGATGTTGCTGCCGCTCTTAATATTCAACAGCTTGTTTTGGTGTCATCTGCGGGCGTTACCGATGAAGATCATTTCCTTAATCGTATGTTCGATAATGTGTTGAACTGGAAGTTGAAAGGTGAGAACGCCTTGCGTGCCAGTGGCGTGCCTTACACTATTGTAAGACCTGGCGGCCTGGTTAATAAGCCAGGGGGCCAGGATAAAATAGTGTTTGCGCAGGGCGATACTACCTCCGGTACGATTAGCCGTGATGATGTCGCCATGATTTGTGTGGCCGCATTACTGACTCCAGAGGCAGTCGACAAAACCTTTGAAGCTTATTCGGAATCCGGTACACCTTCCGGTAATTGGCAGGCGTTGTTTGCCGCGCTGACCGCTAATTAATTAAACCCTTTCTCGCAGCGTTATCCGGAATAGTTCCGGGTGGCAATTTATCTGCTTACGGATATTGAAATGAATATAAAACAACCTAACCTTATGTCTCGTTTTATGAAGACGGTGTCGCAAATCGAGTCAAACGAGTTGCGCTCGGTGCTGCTGGCATTTGCCTTGGTCTTCACCCTAATGGCGGCTTGGTATATTTTGCGTCCGGTGCGGGATGCTATGGCAAGTGAGTGGACGGATACCGAGGTTAGCTTCCTATGGAATATTAATTTTTTGGTTAGTGTGGTGGCTGTCGCTATCTATGGCTTTGCCGTTTCCAAAGTGAAGTTTAAGTATTTGGTTCCAGGGGTGTATGGGTTTTTTGCTGCATCTTTTGTCGCATTCTATTTTGGCGTGAGTGGTGTGGAAGACCGTGTGCTTATCGATAAGATCTTCTATGTCTGGGTGAGTGTCTTTAGTCTGTTTCATATTTCGGTGTTCTGGAGTTTTATGTCCGATTTGTTCACTAAGGAACAGTCTAATCGCCTCTTTGCGTTTATAGCAGCCGGTTCAAGTGCAGGAGCATTGATTGGCCCGCTGATTCCAGCGTTGTTTGCCGATGACCTGGGTACCGATACATTGATGCTAATTGCCGCTGTAGTTCTAATTTTTCCAATCGGCATAGTCTTGTATCTCGAGCGCCTGAAGGTAGTCGATTTGCATAATGAGGTTGTGCACGCTGACTTGAGTGCCGCAAAGATTGGTGGTAATCCATTTGCCGGCTTTAAAATGTTTGTGACCAACCCATATTTGTTGGCAATTGGCGCTTTTATTCTGCTGTATACGGCGATTGGTTCGTTTGTGTATTTTGAACAGAAGAATCTGTTGGCACAATTTATTGAAACCCGCGCAGAGCGCACAGAAGTTCTGGCCATGGTTGATTGGGTGGTTAATATTCTGACATTTGCCATCGGTATGTTCGCGACGGGCCGTATTGTCGAACGGTTTGGTATGGCCGTGACGCTGGCGATGGTTCCGTTTGTTATTGCAGCTGGTTTATTGGTTCTGGCTTTTGCGCCTTTGCTGACTGTGGTGCTGGTTCTGCAGGTCGTTCGTCGAGCGGGCAATTACGCAATTACGCGCCCTTCTCGTGAAATGTTGTTTACCGCAGTAGATCGTGAGACTCGATTTAAGGCGAAGCCGGTTATTGATATTGCGGTGTATCGTGGCGGTGATGCTTTGAGCAGTATCGCGTTTGCCGGCCTCACCGATGGGGTGGGCCTTGGCTTGGGGGCAATGGCTGCCGTGGGAGCAGGTATCGCCGCGCTCTGGGGAGTGGTTGGCCGATACCTAGGACGAATGTTCACCCGGGTTGATGCCGAGAAAGTGCCGCTTAAGGAATAGCTTCTATGCGTTTAGGGCTCTAATCGTAAAGCCCGGGGCAAAAAAAACGGCGGTGTATTCACACCGCCGTTCTGCATTCTGAATAAATTGAGC